>NZ_JBJXDQ010000013.1:0-58118 GCF_046155325.1 Flavobacterium sp. | reverse complement strand
AAGTATCGGGACTCAGTTCGTCGCATTTGCTTCCGCCTGTTCGGCTAAAGCCTCGGTCTTTGAAAACCCTGTTTCGTTAGAAACAGGGTTTTTTATTTTGAATCGACGTGTTCGTCACAAATTATCTGGACTCGGTTCGTCGCCTTTCTTTAAACCCTCATTCGCCAAGGCGAATGAGGGTTTTTTATAGGTTGTCTTCCTTTTTTTTTAGGGTTTATCTAAATTATTATTTTTAACAACTAATTTTAGATTAAATAATATTCTTATTTTATTATATTATCTCAATTTCAAATTAGTTTTTTCTCAATTTATAATTGTATTTTTGCATCGTTTTTGTAAAGTAATTTTGCTTTACAATATACCAAACAAAACAACTACAACAATAATAGAATGAATCAAACAAAATATATTTTTGTTACAGGCGGGGTAACTTCTTCATTAGGGAAGGGAATTATTGCGGCATCATTAGCAAAATTATTACAAGGAAGAGGATATAGCACAACAATTCAAAAGTTTGATCCATACCTTAATGTTGATCCTGGTACTTTAAATCCTTATGAACATGGAGAATGTTATGTAACAGATGATGGGGCAGAGACGGATTTGGATTTAGGACATTATGAGCGTTTTTTGAATGTTCCTACTTCGCAGGCTAATAATGTGACTACTGGTAGAATTTACCTTTCGGTTATTGAAAAGGAACGTAGAGGGGAGTTTCTAGGTAAAACGGTTCAGGTTGTTCCTCATATAACTAATGAAATTAAGGAAAGAATGCAATTGCTAGGGCAATCTGGTGATTTTGATATTATAATTACCGAAATAGGGGGTACTGTTGGTGATATTGAATCCTTACCGTACATTGAATCTGTTCGTCAATTAGTTTGGGATTTGGGTGATACTAATGCTATCGTAATTCACTTGACTTTGATTCCTTATTTGGCTGCAGCTGGGGAATTGAAAACAAAACCAACACAACATTCTGTTAAAACTTTGATGGAAAGTGGTATCAAAGCCGATATTTTGGTTTGTAGAACAGAACATGAAATTTCAGATGAAATTCGGAATAAACTAGCCTTATTTTGCAATGTAAAACGGGAAGCTGTAATTCAATCTATTGACGCTTCTACTATTTATGAAGTACCTAATTTGATGCTAGAAGAAGGTCTTGATGTTGTTGCTTTAAAGAAATTAGATTTACCTAAAAAGGCAGCTCCAGATTTAAAACATTGGAATACTTTTTTACGTAGATTAAAGCATCCAAAACACACTGTAAACATTGGTTTGATAGGAAAATATGTAGAAATGCAAGATTGTTACAAATCTATTTTGGAGGCTTTCATTCATGCAGGTGCTGCAAATGAAACTAAAGTAAATGTGATTTCGATACATTCAGAATTTTTAGATGTTACTGATGTAGCCGAAAAATTTGCAGGACTTGATGGGATCCTTGTTGCTCCAGGTTTTGGAGAAAGAGGTATTGAAGGAAAAATTGAAGCGGTACGTTATGCTCGTGAAAATAACATGCCCTTTTTTGGAATTTGTTTGGGGATGCAAATGGCTACTATCGAATATTCTAGAAATGTTTTGGGTTATGTCGATGCTAATTCTACTGAAATGAATCCTAAAACGAAGCATCCTGTTGTGAATTTAATGGAAAATCAAAAAACGGTTACTGATAAAGGAGGAACAATGCGTCTAGGAGCTTGGAAATGTGACATTAAACCTAATACATTGGCTCATAATATTTATGGCACTACTACTATTTCTGAGCGTCATCGTCACCGCTATGAATTTAATAGCCAGTATTTGAAGGAATTAGAAAAAGCTGGTCTAAAGGCATCGGGATTTAATCCAGAAACAGGTTTAGTAGAGATTGTAGAATTAGAAAACCACCCTTTTTATATAGGAGTACAATATCACCCAGAATACAAAAGCACTGTTGAAAATCCACATCCGCTTTTTGTAAGTTTTGTTGCTGCTACAGTTAAAGCGAAGAAGAAATAACAACCAGTTTTATTAATTTAAAAATAATATTCAAATCTTTGACTTTGCATTAATAGTGAATTTAGAGATTGATACGATACAAAATGGAAGAAAAAAAATTAGATCTTAATTCGATAATTGGTTTCATATTAATATTTGGAATTTTAATTTGGATTATATACCAAAATCAACCTTCAGAGGCGAAAATTGCAGCCGAAAAAGCAAAGAAAGAACAGGTTAAAAAACAAGAAAAAGTAAATCAAGTTGTTGTAAATCTAAACCCTGTAGCGCCTTTAACTATAGTAGCTGGAGATTCAACACAATTGGCTAATGCTCAAAAAACTTTAGGTGGTTTTGCATATTCTGCTTCGCTTCCATCGGCAAAAGTTAGTTTTACTACTATTGAAAACGAGGTGTTAAAACTTAAGATAGCCAACAAAGGAGGTTTTATTGTGGAAGCTTCGCTGAAAAATTTCGAAAAATTTAAAAAGGGTTCGGGTCAATTAGTAGAACTAATTAAAGACAATAATTCTGATTTGAATATTCAATTCCTAACGGCGGATAATCGTACTTTAAATACCAAAAACTTGTATTTTGAACCTACTTTATCAAAAGTAGGAACGGATCAAATACTGTCTATGAAATTGAAAGCGGGTGATAATGAATTTTTAGAATACAAATACATTTTAAAGCCTAATGATTATATGGTTGGCTTTGATCTTAGGTCTCAAGGATTGAATAAAGTATTAAATATTGCTAAACCCTTGGATCTAGAATGGAATTTTAAATCTTACAGAAATGAAAAAAGTGTTTCTTATGAAAATAGGTATGCCGAAGTCCATTTTGAATATGAAGAAGGGAAAACAGATTATGTAGGGCAAGGAAATGATAAAGTAGAATCTCCAATAAAAGTAAATTATATTGCCTTTAAACAACATTTTTTTACTTCTATATTATTGACGGACAAACCATTTGAAACCTCAAAATTAAAATCGGACAATCTTGTTTTAGATGAAACCATAGATACTACTTTTACGAAGCAATTTAAGGCTAATGTTCCATTGGCTTTTACAAATGGAGAAATAGATTATAAAATGAAATGGTATTTTGGACCATCAGATTATAAAACTTTAAAAAAGTATGATAAAAATTTAGAAAAAATTATTCCATTAGGTTGGGGGATTTTTGGATGGATTAATATTTTTATTTTTATTCCATTATTTGGCTTTTTAAGTTCTTATATTGCTTATGGAATTGCAATTATAATATTTACTATATTAATTAAAATTGCCATGTCGCCTATTACCTATAAGTCATTTTTATCACAGGCAAAGATGAAAGTGCTTAGACCTGAAATTACTGAATTGGGTGAAAAATTCAAAAAAGACCCAATGAAGAAGCAACAAGAAACAATGAAATTATATAATAAAGCTGGAGTGAATCCTATGGCTGGTTGTATTCCGGCATTAATTCAAATTCCGTTTATGTATGCTTCGTTTCAGTTTTTTCCATCAGCATTTGAGTTAAGGCAAAAAGGTTTTCTATGGGCGGATGATTTATCTTCTTTTGACCAAATTTTCAAATTGCCTTTTCATATTCCTTTGTATGGTGATCATGTTAGTTTGTTTCCAATTTTGGCATCAATAGCTATTTTCTTTTATATGAAAATGACTTCTGGTGATCAACAAATGGCTGCTCCTCAGCAAGAAGGTATGCCAGATATGGCTAAAATGATGAAGATTATGATTTATGTTTCGCCTATTATGATGTTAATTTTCTTTAATAGTTATGGAGCAGGATTAAGTTTGTATAATTTCATTTCAAACTTAATTACTATTGGAATTATGTTTGTTATCAAAAACTACATTGTTGATAGTGATAAAATACATGCTCAAATACAAGAAAATAAATTAAAAGAACCTAAAAAACAAGGTAAGTTTCAACAAAGATTGCAAGTAGCAATGGAACAGGCAGAAGCTCAGAAAGCTAAAAATAAAAAATAATATGTTTTTTAAAATCCCGATTTATCGGGATTTTTTTGTTAGAATAATTTTTTCAGAAAGAATACGTTTATTTTGAAATAATACTTATGAAAACCTTTTATAAAATAATCTTTTTAATTGTGTTGCTTTTCAATTTTTTGAATCTTCATTCTCAAAATGAATTCAATAAACTAGATGACAATGGAAATAAACAAGGGCTTTGGAAAGGGGTTTATGATGACACCAAAAACCCTAGATTTGAAGGTAAATTTGAGCATGGAAAAGAAGTAGGACTTTTTGTTTTTTATGACAATACAAAACTAAAGACAGTTATTGCTACCAGAGAATTTAAACTTCAAACTAACGAAGCTTACACCATTTTTTATGATCAAAATAAAAATATAGTGAGTGAGGGTAAAGTAGTTAATAAATTATTCGAAGGGCAATGGAAATTTTATCACAAAGCATCCAAAGTTGTAATGACTATTGAAAATTACGTAAATGGCAAACTCGAAGTTTTACGAACTGTTTTTTATCCTAATGGAAAGATAGCGGAAGAAGTAAATTACAAGAATAATAGCAAAAACGGGCTTTGTAAAATATATGCTCAAAATGGAGTTGTAATTGAAGAATCTAATTATGAGAATAACAATTATAATGGAATTTCTATTTTTAGAGATACAGATGGGAATCTTGTATCAAAAGGTGACTTTGTTAATGGAAAAAAATCTGGAATTTGGCAATTTTACGAAAAAGGAAAATTAGTAAAACAAACCAATATGAGTTATCCTGAAAGAAAAACAAAAACTAAATAGTATTCGTTTTTCTATAGATAAAACTGATATAAATCTTCGTAACTTTGTTTCCTTGTCAAATTGTAATTGTTTTTAAATGAAACGTGTAGTTGTAGGACTTTCTGGAGGTGTCGATTCAAGTGTTGCAGCTTATTTATTGCAAGAGCAAGGCTTTGAGGTTATTGGGTTATTTATGAAAAACTGGCATGATGATTCGGTAACAATTTCTAATGAATGCCCTTGGTTAGAAGATAGTAATGATGCTTTATTGGTTGCAGAAAAACTAGGTATTCCTTTCCAAACAGTTGATTTAAGCGAAGCTTATAAAGAGAAAATCGTAGACTACATGTTTAACGAATATGAAAAAGGGAGGACTCCAAATCCCGATGTGCTTTGTAACCGCGAAATAAAATTTGATGTTTTTATGAAAATCGCTTTAAGTCTTGGCGCCGATTATGTGGCAACGGGGCATTATTGTCGAAAAGGGGAAATTGATGTTGATGGAAAAACAGTTTACCAACTTTTGGCTGGAGCCGATAACAACAAAGATCAATCTTATTTTCTTTGTCAATTATCTCAAGAGCAACTGGCTAAATCATTATTTCCAATTGGAGAATTAACCAAACCTGAAGTCCGTGAAATTGCAATGGAACTTGACTTAGTTACTGCCGAGAAAAGAGATTCTCAAGGGTTGTGTTTCATTGGAAAAGTAAGATTACCTGAATTTTTACAACAAAAATTAAAATCCAAAGAGGGTTTGATTTACCAGATTGATGAAAATAATCCTGTATATAATTTAGAAAAAGAAGAAGGACTTTCAACTGAAGAAAAATTGTCTTTTGAGGCAAAAAAAATAGGTTATACGCCAGAGATGGGCAAAGTAGTTGGTAAACATCAAGGTGCTCATTATTTTACAATTGGTCAACGAAAAGGACTTAATGTAGGAGGTACAACTGATCCTTTGTTTATTATTGCAACAAATGTTGAAACGAATACAATTTATACAGGACTAGGAAGTCAGCATCCGGGATTATTCAAAAAAGCTTTGTTTATAGAAAAATCTGAAATACATTGGATTCGAAATGATATGGTTTTGGCTAATGGAGAAGCTATGCAGGTTATGGCAAGAATCCGTTACAGACAACCTTTGCAAAAAGCCACTTTACATCAATTTGAAAACGGTATGTATGTTTCTTTTGAAGAATCACAATCGGCAATTACAGAAGGACAATTTGTAGCTTGGTATATTGAAAGCGAATTAATTGGTTCCGGAGTAATATCTTAAATTATTAGTTTATTAACCAAATAAATATGAAAATCATATACTTTCTTTTTTTCTTGTTTGTTTACACTGCTACTTTTTCTCAGGTAGAAGATGCTTGGGTTTATTTTAAAGATAAACGAAATTCTGAAGCCTATCTTACTACCCCTTCGACAATGCTAACCCAAAAGGCAATTGATAGAAGAATTGCTCAAAATATTCCATTTGATATTTTAGATGTCCCAATTGAACAATCCTATATTAATCAGATTACGGCTTCTATTGGAGTTACAGTTAAAGCCAAGTCAAAGTGGTTGAACTGTGCTCACGTTCGTGGTTCGCTAGCAAATATCAATGCATTAAAATTATTTTCTTTTGTAGATCATTTAGATTTTGCAAATCATGCTCTTAATACTGCTAAAATAGGTACAGCAAAAAAAACAAAGAATTTACCAGTAAACAAAACAGTAGCAACAGCAGGCAATTACGATTATGGAAATTCCGCAAATCAAATTCAGATGCTCAACGGACATTTATTACATCAATTAAATTATACGGGATCAGGAAAGGTCATTGCTGTTTTGGATTCGGGTTTTCCAAATGTTAATACCGCTCAGCCTTTCCAAAGATTAATTAGTAATGGTTTAATTTTAGGGGGTTATGATTATGTAAATAAAAATTCAAATTTTTATACTGGAAATTCACATGGAACATTAGTACTTTCATTAATGGGAGGTTATAAAGATGGGCAATTAATTGGAACAGCACCAGATGCGAAGTATTATTTATACATTACGGAAGATAATGCGGATGAAAATCCTGTAGAAGAATCTTATTGGGTTGAGGCCGCAGAAGAAGCAGATAGAGTGGGAGTGGATATTATTACTACTTCTTTGGGGTATTTTGATTATGGACCAAATTATCCAGCTTATAGCCATACTTATTCCGATATGACTGGAAATGTTGCTTTTGCTTCTCAAGGTGCAAACATTGCTTTTAGCAAAGGAATTATTGTTGTTGCAAGTGCAGGAAATGAAGGGAATAATCCAACAGAAAAACATATTGGTGTTCCGGCTGAAGCTCTAAATGTAATTGCAGTTGGTGCTGTAAAATCCGATAAAACTTATGCTTCGTTTAGTTCTATTGGTCCAAGTTTTGATGGTCGTGTAAAACCTGATGTAATGGCTCAAGGACAAAATCCTTATTTTTCAGACACTTCAGGGAATATAGTTAATAATAGTAGCGGAACTTCTTTTTCCTGCCCCATAACAGCTGGGTTAATTGCTTGTTTGTGGCAGGCTTTACCAACGATGACCAATAAACAAATTAAAGAATTAATTATCCAATCTGCTGATAAATTTTCTACTCCCACAAACCAATTAGGATATGGAATTCCAGATTTTAATTTGGCTTTCGCCAATGGATTGTCAATAATATCTTTTTCAGAATCCGATTTAGTGATTTATCCCAATCCGACAAAAGATTTAATTAAGGTAAATTTACCGGAAAATTCGAGTCCAAAAAAACTTTATATTTATTCTGTTTTAGGTCAAAAAGTACTAGAAAAAGAAGTGTTTAATCAATCATCAAATGTTACTTTAAAGTCATTAGAAAATGGAGTGTATTTTTATAAAATCGAAGGTTATGGTTTTTATAAAAGTGGAAAAATTATAAAACAGTAATTTTTGATTAATGAATAAAATAACCCAACTTTTCAATATCAAATACCCCATTATTCAGGCAGGTATGGTTTGGAATTCGGGGTATAAATTAGCAAGTGCCGTTAGTAATGCTGGCGGTTTGGGTTTGATAGGTGCGGGTTCTATGTATCCTGAAGTACTACGAGAACATATTCAAAAATGTAAAAAAGCTACTGATAAACCTTTTGGTGTTAACATTCCAATGTTGTATCCAAACATTGAAGAATTAATGACTATTATCGTCGAAGAAGGCGTGAAAATAGTTTTTACATCGGCTGGAAATCCTAAAACTTGGACTTCTTTTTTAAAAGAAAAAGGAATAACGGTAGTTCATGTAGTGAGTAGTTCGGTCTTTGCATTAAATGCACAAGAAGCAGGAGTAGATGCCATAGTTGCCGAAGGATTTGAAGCTGGTGGTCACAACGGGAGAGAAGAAACAACAACATTCACCTTGATTCCGATGGTGAAAGAAAAAATAAACATTCCACTTATCGCTGCTGGAGGAATTGCCACAGGAAGGGGAATGCTTGCTGCACTAGTTCTTGGTGCCGATGGCGTACAAATAGGAAGTCGGTTTGCAGCTTCGGTTGAATCTTCTGCTCACATGAATTTTAAAAATAAAATTATAGAAACTAATGATGGTGATACCCAGCTAACTTTAAAAGAATTAGCACCCGTACGTTTAATCAAAAATAAATTTTATGATGACGTTCAACAATTATATGCACAATGTCCAACGAAAGAAGAATTAGCTGAGCTATTAGGTAGATCAAGAGCAAAACGTGGTATGTTTGAAGGGGATTTAATAGAAGGAGAACTCGAAATAGGTCAGATTGCAGGAATAATTCATGAGATAAAACCAGCTGTTGAGATCATTAATGAAATAATGCATGATTTTAATTTGGCTAAAAATGATCTCACTAAATTTAATTTCTAGAATCTTATTTTTATTACATTTGATTGCTTTCAAAAATAATATGATGTCAAAAATTAAAATTTTTATAATACTGCTATTTTTTGGTTTAAATTCCCAATTCACTTTTGGTCAAACGTATAAATTTAAAACTTCTGGATTAAGTGTTTTAGAAAAAAAACAAAATGGGAAGTGGGGTACTTGGTCTGATTTAGAATTAGTAAATATTTTAATTAAATTAGATACGGATAAAAATAGAATATTAATTTATTCTGAGGCTATTCAAGTCTTTGAAATAGTAGATTATTTTCCCTTCGTTGAGGGGAAAACAGATAATTCACATTCATTTACTTGTATTGATAATTTAGGCGAGGAATGTACTTTGTCGATAATCATTCGAAAAAATCAAGACAATCGCAAACAGTTATATATCAATTATGACAATCGTGTTATTGTTTATAATGTTTCAAATTATTAATCCATTTTAGGGTTTAATTAATAAACCAAAACAGCACATGAGAAAGTATTTTTTTTTAATTTTTATTATTTTCATTGCAAATATTCAAGCACAACAAAGACCTAAACTAGTGGTTGGAATTGTAGTTGATCAGATGAAAATGGAGTATTTATATCGTTTTTCGGATGATTTTTCCCCCAATGGTTTCAAGCGATTGATGAATAACGGATACACTTTCAACAACATGCATTTTAATTATATGCCAACGTACACAGCGCCTGGGCATGCCTCGATTTATACTGGTGCAACTCCATCAACTCATGGAATTATTGCAAATGATTGGTTCAATCGTTCTTTAGGTAAAGATATGTATTGTACAGATGATGTTGATGTTAAAACCTTAGGTGATGGTTCCTTAAAAGAAGGTTTGATGTCGCCTAAAAATTTATTAAGCACTACGATTACTGATGAGTTAAGAATGGCAACCAATTTTAAAGGAAAAGTTATTGGAATAAGTTTGAAAGATCGTGGCGCTATTTTACCCGCGGGTCATTTTGCTAATTGGGCTTTTTGGTATAGTAATACAGGAGCTTTTATTTCTAGTTCTTTTTATGGTGTAGCATTACCAGATTGGGTTACTGAATTTAACAATGAAAAAAAGTACATGAACTACATCAATAAGGGGTGGGATTTGCTTAAACCATTAGCTACATATAATGAAAGTTTAATAGATGATAATCCTTATGAGAGTAAAATTGACAAAACGAAAGGTCCTGTTTTTCCTTATGATTTAGCTAAGTTATATGCTAGCAAAGGTGCAGAAACACTAAGAGTAACTCCTTATGGGAATGATTATTTAGCTGATTTTGCAATTAAAGCAATACAAAACGAGAATTTAGGAAAGGATGATATAACTGATTTTATAACTATAAGTTTCTCTTCAACAGATTATATTGGTCATGAATTTGGACCCCGTTCCATGGAAATACAGGATACTTATTTGCGCTTGGATGAAACTTTGGCAAAGTTCTTAAACTATTTAGATACAACAGTTGGGAAAGATAATTATTTACTTTTTTTAACTGCAGATCATGCTGGAGCAGAAAATCTTAATTATTTGAAAGATAATAAATACAATGTTAAAACCATTGTAATAAAAGAATTTGTAGAAGGATTAAAGCAATTTTCATTAGATACTTTTGGAGTAAATTTGGTTTTAGATTACTCAAATTTTAACCTGTATTTTGATAGAAAGGTTATTAAAGAAAGAAATTTAGATTTCGATAAAATTAAAATTTTTTTTAAGGATTATATTAAGCTACAAGATCATGTAAGAAGAGTATATGACGAGGAGGAAATTTTAACCTCATCAGAATCTGATTATTATTTAAGTTTTATTGCTAAAGGGTATGATCCTAAACAATCTGGGGATTTAGTTGTATTGGATAAGTTGGCCTATACATCATACAAAGCAACAGGTACAACACATGGCTCACCAAATAGCTATGACACTCATGTACCATTGCTATTTTATGGTTGGCATATACCAAAAGGGGAGTCGTTTGCTAAAAAACAAATTACACAAATAGCACCAACACTATCTCAAATGCTCAGAATTACATTTCCTAACGGAACGGAATCTCAAGTTTTGGAAGAAGTTTTGGGTGGAAAATAGCCTTGTTTTTAAAATAACCACAAAAAAATCCCATTTCATTTTTTATTGAAATGGGATTTGGTATTTATTAGACTGTAGCTTCTACCGGCAAAGGAATTTGATTTTTGAGCAAATCTTCAAAAGTCTCGTGAGCTCTAATTAAATGTCCTTCGCCATTGAGCCAAAGTACTTCTGCAGGTTTGTAACGAGAGTTATAGTTTGATGCCATCGAAAAACAATAGGCTCCAGCATTTCTAAAACTAAGAATATCGCCTTCATTGATTTCGGATATTCTGCGGTTATTGGCAAAAGTATCTGTTTCGCAAATATACCCTACAACTGAGTAGAAACGTTCTTTCGCTTTTGGGTTTGAAATATTTTCTATATGATGTTGAGAACCATAAAACATGGGTCTTATTAAGTGGTTGAAACCACTGTCAATTCCAGCAAAAACGGTTGAAGTAGTTTGCTTTACAACATTTACTTTAGCCAAGAAATACCCAGCTTCGCTTACCAAGAATTTTCCAGGTTCGAAAATTAAGGTCAAATCTTTGCCATATTCTTTACAGAAGGCATTGAATCTTTTTGATAATTTTCTACCTAATTCTTCGATATCTGTTTCGACATCATCTTTTTTGTAGGGTACTTTAAAACCACTTCCGAAATCTAAAAACTCAAGGTTTTTAAAACTTCTAGCTGCATCAAACAAAATTTCTGCTGCATATAAAAACACTTCAATATCTAGAATATCAGAACCCGTATGCATGTGAATTCCAACGATATGCATTTTTGTATTTTCGACAATACGCACTAAATGTGGTAATTGATGAACTGAAATACCAAATTTACTATCGATATGACCTACCGAAATGTTGGCATTACCACCAGCCATTACGTGTGGGTTAATCCGAATGCAAACAGGAACGTGTGGGTGTTTTGCTCCAAATTGTTCCAATATGGATAAATTGTCAATATTGATTTGTACTCCCATTGCCGATACCTCTTCGATTTCTTCTAGAGAAACACCATTTGGCGTGAAAAATATCTGATCTGGAGAATAACCTGCGTGCAGTCCTAATTGTACCTCCTGAATTGAAACAGCATCTAAACAAGAACCGCATTCTCTCAACAATTGAAGAATAGCAACGTTTGATAGTGCCTTCATCGCGTAATTGATTCGCAATTTTTCTACCTTAGAAAAAGCATTGGTTAATCTTTTATATTGAGACTGGATTTTTGCCGCATCATATACATATAATGGACTTCCAAATTGTTCTGCTAATTGTACTAATTCTTTAGGTTGCATTGTAATATTTTTATGCAAATTTATTATTCTTTATCGATACTCACAAGGGGAAAAATTAAAAATAACAAATTATAACAAATTGTTTTAAAACAAACATTAAGTATTATATTGTGGTTTTTTAAACAAAAAAGCCCCTGAAAAAATTCAAGGGCTTCTAAAAATATTTAGTAACTATTAAACTCCTGCTAAATCTCCACCTTCTTTTGATGGTAAATTACTGGAGCCCATTAAGTAAATATCTACTTGTCTCGCAGCTTCTCTACCTTCAGAAATCGCCCAAACTATTAAAGACTGTCCACGACGCATATCGCCAGCAGTAAAAATATTAGGAACATTGGTTTGGTATTTACCATATTCCGCTTTATAATTGCTTCTGAAATCAAGTTCTAAACCTAATTGGCTGCTCAATGTTTTTTCAGGTCCAGTAAAACCTAAAGCTAATAAGGCTAAATCACAAGGCCATGTTTTCTCAGAACCAGCTACCTCAATTAATTCAGGGCGTTGTCCAGGAACGATTTTCCATTCAACATTTACTGTTTTAAGAGCGATTAATTTTCCGTTTTTATCTTTAATAAATTCTTTAGTATTAATCAACCAGTTTCTTTCCGCACCTTCTTTATGTGATGAAGATGTTTTAAGTTGTAAAGGCCAAAATGGCCAAGGTGTAGTTTCGCTTCTTCCTACTGGAGGTTTTGGCATAATTTCAAAATTGGTTACCGATTTTGCACCATGACGATTTGATGTACCCACACAGTCTGAACCAGTATCTCCACCACCAATTACGATAACATCTTTACCAGTAGCCATGACTTGGTTTTCTACTTTTTGTCCAAAAACAACTTTTGTTTGTTGGGTTAAGAAATCCATAGCTTGAACAACACCATCGGCATCTGCTCCAAGAGTTGGTAAACCTCTTCTTTCCGTAGCTCCACCGCAAAGTACAATTGAATCAAAAGCTTTTAAGTCGTTAATGTCATAATTGACACCAACATTGGTATTTACTTTAAATTCAATTCCTTCTGCCTTTAAAATCGCTAAACGACGTTCTATAATTCCTTTTTCCATTTTGAAATTAGGAATTCCATAACGCAATAATCCACCTATAGCATCGTCTCTTTCGAAAACTGTTACTAAATGTCCAGCTCTGTTTAGTTGCTGTGCAGCAGCTAATCCTGCAGGTCCTGAGCCTATTACGGCTATTGTTTTACCTGTTCTTGTTTTTGGAGGTTGTGGTTTAATCCAGCCTTCTGCAAAGGCTCGTTCCACAATGTTTTTCTCAATATTTTCTATCGAAACCGGTTCTTCAATTAGTCCTAATACACATGCTTTTTCGCAAGGTGCTGGACACAATCGCCCTGTAAATTCAGGAAAATTATTAGTTGAATGTAATATCCAAGATGCTTTTTGCCATTCGCCTTGATGAACCATGTGATTAAAATCTGGAATTAAATTTCCTAGAGGGCATCCGCTATGGCAAAATGGAATACCGCAATCCATACAACGAGATCCTTGTTTGGTAATTTCAGTTTCACTTAATGGAATCGTAAATTCATTATAATGTGCAACACGCTCTTTTACTGGCGTGTACGACTCGTCTTCTCTTTCAAATTCTTTAAAACCTGTAACTTTTCCCATTATATGTTATGCTGTTAATTCTTCTACCATTTGTTCTTCTGTTTCCAGACGTTTCAATGCTTTTTTGTACTCTGTAGGCATTACTTTTACAAATTTGCTCAAACTATCAGCCCATTCGGCTAATAATTTAGTCCCTTTTGTACTGTTGGTATAGCTTACGTGTTTTTCGATTAATGCTTTCAATTCTTGTGCTTCTTCTGCTTCAATCTCTTCAAATTCTATTGATTCTGTATTACACAATCCGTTGGTAAATTTATTTTCTGGATCATAGATGTAGGCGATACCACCACTCATACCAGCTGCAAAATTTCTTCCAGTTTTACCTAGAACAACTACTTTTCCGCCAGTCATATATTCACAACCATGATCTCCAACTCCTTCAACCACTGCTATGGCTCCAGAATTACGAACAGCAAAACGCTCACCCGCAATTCCATTGATGTAGGCTTCGCCCTCGATTGCACCAAATAAACAAACGTTACCAACAATAACATTGTTTTCGGCAATAAATGTTGCAGTAGCTGGTTTTTTGACAATTAATTTAGCTCCAGACAATCCTTTACCTAAATAATCGTTCGTATTTCCATCAACAGTAAAAGTTAATCCATGAGCACTAAAAGCTCCAAAACTTTGACCAGCAGAACCTGTAAAATTAATGTTCAGTGTATCTTCAGGTAAACCAAGATGTCCATAAATTTTAGATATTTCATTACTTACAATTGCTCCAACAGAGCGGTTTACATTGTTTATATTATAATTTAAAGTTGTTTTTTCTTTTCTGTATAAAGCTCTGTGAGAGTCTTTTAATATCTGAAAATCTAAAACACCGTCTAAACCATGATCTTGCTTTTCGGTATTTCTAACTACCATATTTCTATAGGCAGCCGGTCTGTATAGGATAGATGATAAATCTAAACCTTTCGCTTTGTAATGCGTAATTGCTTTATTCGAATTTATTTTATGCGTTTGTCCCACCATTTCTTCTAAAGTTCTAAACCCTAGTTGCGCCATGATTCCTCTTAATTCTTCGGCAACATAAAAGAAGAAATTAATTACATGTTCTGGTGTTCCTTTGAAGTTTTTGCGCAACTCTTTATCCTGAGTTGCAATACCTACAGGACAAGTGTTTAAATGACATTTACGCATCATAATACATCCAGAAGCAACAAGAGGAGCAGTGGCAAAACCAAATTCCTCCGCTCCTAATAAAGCGGCAATTGCTACGTCACGACCTGTTTTTAACTGGCCATCACATTCTACAACAATTCTGCTTCTTAGGTTGTTTAATACTAATGTTTGTTGCGCTTCGGCCAATCCAAGCTCCCAAGGAAGTCCTGCATGTTTTAATGATGTTAACGGAGATGCTCCTGTTCCACCATCATAACCTGCAATTAAAACCACATCAGCTTTTGCTTTAGCAACACCAGCGGCAATGGTTCCAACACCAACTTCTGAAACTAATTTAACATTAATTCTAGCTTCTCTATTGGCATTTTTTAAATCGAAAATTAATTGTGCTAAATCCTCAATGGAATAAATATCATGGTGTGGTGGAGGTGAAATCAATCCTACAAAAGGAGTTGAATTTCTAGCTTCGGCAATCCAAGGCAACACTTTTTCGCCCGGTAATTGTCCTCCTTCTCCAGGTTTTGCACCTTGAGCCATTTTTATTTGTATTTCTTTAGCACTTGATAAATAATGGGATGTTACACCAAAACGCCCTGATGCTACTTGTTTGATAGCTGAGTTACGACTATCGCCATTGATGTCTGGCTGAAAACGCGTTCTGTTTTCTCCACCTTCACCTGAATTCGATTTACCACCTATTCGGTTCATCGCGATAGCTAAGTTTTCATGCGCTTCTCTCGAAATAGACCCATATGACATGGCTCCAGTTTTGAAACGTTTTACAATTTCTGTCCAAGGCTCTACTTCTTCTAACGGAATTGGATTTAAATTATCAAATTCAAACAAACCACGAATGGTCATCAGATTTTCAGCTTGATCATTTACTGCTTTAGCATAAACATCATAACTATCTTGATCACTTAATCGTACCGCTTGTTGTAATTTTGAAATGGTTAACGGATTAAACATGTGTCTTTCGCCATTACGTCTCCATCTGTAGTCTCCACCAATATTCAGTCCTAATCTATTAGGTATTAAATTATCTGGATAAGCGTATTTGTATCTTTCGCTAATTTCTTTCTCAATTTCGTACAATCCAATACCTTCAATTCTTGATGTAGTGTAAGGGAAATATTTTTGTACAAATTTAGAATTGAAACCAACGATTTCAAAAATTTGTGAACCTCTGTAAGAATGTAATGTCGAGATTCCAATTTTATTCATGATTTTTAGAATTCCAGAACCAATAGCTTTATTGAAATTATCAACTGCTTTTTGTTCGCTAATTCCTGTAATAAAGCCTTCTTGCACTTGTACACGAATAATTTCATTAACCATATACGGATTGATAGCACTTGCACCATATCCAAATAATGTAGCAAAATGGTGTGGTTCACGTGGTTCAGCAGATTCAATAATAATATCGAAATACGAACGCTTGCGCAAACGATTCATCTGGTGATTCACATAAGAACAAGCTAATAAAGAAGGGATTGGTGCAAAATCTTTATTAACACCTCTATCCGAGAGGATAATGATATTGTTTCCTTTATCTAAGGCTTTGGTAATTTGAACAATTATGTTCTCTAAAGCATCTTCAAGACCATTTAATCCTTTTGCTTTAGGATATAATATTTCGATAGTTTCTGCTTTGAAATTATCGATAGAAATATTTCTAATTTTCTCTAAATCATTATTAGAAATAACAGGATTTTGAATTCGTAGTTTTCGACATTGTTTGCTTGTAATGTCAAATATGTTTCTGTCTTGTCCTAATGCAAGGCTAATATCAGTAACAATTTCTTCCCGAATTCCATCTAATGGGGGATTGGTAACTTGTGCGAAAAGTTGTTTAAAATAGTTTGCTATTAATTGAGGTCTGTCTGATAAAACGGCTAAAGGAGTATCAGTTCCCATTGAACCTAGCGCTTCCTTACTCGTTTGAGCCATAGGGGTAATCATATCTTGAATATCCTCTAAGGTATAATTAAATAAACGCTCTCTTGTTTTTAAATCGATAGTCTCAATAGGACAAACCTCAGAAGTTGCCGGAACATCTTTAAGGTTCAATCGGTATTGTTTTAACCATTCTTTATAAGGGCGTTCAGAAACAATTTTACTTTTTATTTCCTCATCATTGATTATACGTCCTTCGTTCATATCGACCAAGAACATTTTTCCTGGTTCTAATCTACCATGACTTTCAACATCCTCAGGGGCAACTTCGACTACTCCAATTTCAGATGCCATAATTAGTTTGCCGCTTTTTGTCACAGTATAACGAGAAGGTCTTAAACCATTACGATCTAGTAATGCACCAACATAATCTCCATCACAAAATGGTACAGATGCAGGACCATCCCAAGGCTCCATGATACAAGCATTATATTCATAGAATGCCTTTCTATCTTCAGACATGGTTTTGTGTTTCTCCCATGCTTCAGGAATCATCATCATCATTACCTCTGGAAGAGTCCTTCCGGTATGCATCAATAATTCAACAACCATATCCATAGAAGCCGAATCTGATTTTCCAGGTAAGATAATTGGGAATAATTTATCTATTTGAGGCCCGAAAATTTCACTTTTCATGATTTCCTCACGAACTCTCATTCTACTTACGTTACCTCTCAAGGTGTTAATCTCACCATTTTGACACATGTATCTAAAAGGTTGAGACAATTCCCAAGTAGGCATTGTATTGGTTGAGAAACGTTGGTGTACCAAGGCTAAACGAGTAACCAAATCGGTTTGTTGTAAATCAGTATAATAAGGACCAATATCTTCGGGCATAATTATACCCTTATATATCAGGGTTGTAGTAGACAAGCTAGGAACATAAAAATACGAAGATTCCGAAATTTTAGAATTTGCAATGAAATGCTCGGTAATTTTACGCGCAGCATAGAGCTTAGCTTTAAAAACAACTTCCTCTATAGGATCTTTTTTACCTATAAATATTTGCTCAATTTTTGGCTCAGAAGCCAAAGCGATTGGTCCCAATTGAGAAGAATCAACAGGTACTTCTCTCCATCCTAAAACAGAAAGTCCTTGAGCTAGTATTTCCTTTTCAAACACTTCTTTACAAAAAACATATTGATTATCTGTTTTAGGCAAAAAAACCATCCCAACAGCATATTCTCTTGCAGCTGGTAATTTGAATTTACAAACCCTATTAAAATACTCATAAGGTATGTCTATCATTAACCCTGCTCCATCTCCGGTTTTTCCGTCAGCACTAACTCCTCCACGATGTTCTAATCGAACTAGAATTTCAAGTGCATCGTGTATGATTTGATTTGTTTTTTCTCCTTTAAGATTGCAAATAAAACCAGCTCCACAATTTTCATGTTCAAATTCTGGTAAATAAAGACCTTGTTCTTTAATTTTCATGCTTAATAATTTTTATGCAAAAATAAAGATTTCATTAAATATAATGAATTGAAAACAACTTAAGAAATATATTTTTACAGTAATGTTAGAAAAGTGTAAATAAATTAACAATAAAACATTCTTTTTGATTACTATTGATAAATTAATAATTTTTTTGGTTTTAATGGCTTTAAATCAATAAAAAATCAACCTAATTGATGTCTAATATTGAGATAATAATATTCAAACCAATTTATAATGCAATTTAAAACTTGTACCGCATTAAATATTTCAAACGAAACATAATTTTTTGTTATTTTTTTACGATAATTTAATTCTAAAAAAGATTTTAAATTAAACTTGAATTTGTTATTTTTGCGACACTTAATTTCTGGAATAAATCCAGAATCATGTCAAAAACTTCAATATGGATATACACGAATATCAAGGAAAAGAAATTCTTGCCAGTTATGGCGTAAAAGTGCAACGTGGTTATGTTGCTAATAACCCACAAGAAGCAGTTGCAGCTGCAAAACAATTAACAGCTGAAACAGGTACTGGATGGCATGTTATTAAAGCTCAAGTTCACGCGGGTGGAAGAGGAAAAGGTGGTGGAGTAAAATTGGCGAAAAACTTGCAACAAGTAGAAGAAATTTCTAGTCAAATAATTGGAATGCAATTGATTACTCCTCAAACTTCTGCCGAAGGAAAAAAAGTACATAAAGTTTTGGTTGCTGAAGATGTTTATTATCCAGGTGAAAGTGAAACTTCCGAATTTTATATGTCAGTTGTTTTAAATAGAAGTATAGGTCGAAATATGATTATGTATTCTACAGAAGGTGGAATGGATATCGAAGAAGTTGCGGAACATACTCCTCATTTAATTTTTACGGAAGAAATTGACCCAACTGTTGGTTTGCAAGGTTTTCAAGCCAGAAGAATTGCTTTTAATCTTGGACTTTCAGGAAATGCTTTTAAAGAAATGGTGCAATTTGTAGATGCTTTGTACAAAGCGTATATCGGTTCTGACGCTTCTATGTTTGAAATTAACCCAGTTTTGAAAACTTCGGACAACAAAATTATAGCTGTTGATGCAAAAGTTAATTTAGATGATAATGCTTTATACCGTCATCCAAAATTAGCCGAAATGCGTGATGTTCGTGAAGAAAACCCAATTGAGGTTGAAGCAAAAGAAGCAGGGTTAAATTATGTTGATCTTGATGGAACAGTAGGTTGTATGGTTAACGGAGCTGGTTTAGCAATGGCAACGATGGATTTAATAAAATATGCCGGTTTTGAACCAGCAAATTTCCTTGACGTTGGAGGTACAGCTGATGCAAAACGGGTAGAATTAGCGTTCCGCATTATTTTAAAAGACCCTAATGTTAAAGCAATTTTAATCAATATTTTTGGTGGAATCGTTCGTTGTGATCGTGTGGCTCAAGGTGTAGTTGACGCTTACAAAAATATGGGAGACGCTATTAAAGTACCTATCATTGTTCGTTTACAAGGAACAAATGCAGAAATTGCAAAAGAATTAATTGATAGTTCAGGAATGCCAATTTTATCTGCAGTTCAGTTTCAAGAAGCGGCTGATCAAGTTCAAAAAGCACTTTCTTAATTAGAAAAATAGTTATAAAGTAGAAAATCCTGTTCGCCACGGCAAACAGGATTTTTTTATGGAATTTATTTTTTTTTTTACTTTTTGGGTAAGAACTTAGGATTTCTTATTCTTACCGAAATTGAATTTTACTTTCTCTACTACTTGTGTTTTATTATTCCCTTTTGGGAATTCTTTTTTGGAAGTTCTTTTTGTAGCAGGTTTTGATTTAGATGGGCTTTGATCACCTCTTGCTTTATCTTCATCTTTTGGTTTTGCCTTAAATTCGGGTCTTTCTTTCTGTCCTTCTTTTGCTGGGATTTCAGCTTTATGTTTCGCCAAAACCGCGGTTGGATTCTTAGGGTTTTCCTTTGTGCCACGAAGGTGAATCACTAATCCGTTCAAGAAATTGCGCAACACTTGGTCACCACATTCTACATAATTTTCATGATTTTCTGCACGAAAAAATGCACTTAATTCTGTTTTAGAAATTCTAAAATCTACCAATTCTAAAATTTCAACTATTTGATCGTCACGAAGCATTAATGCTACTCTGAGTTTTTTGAAAATATCGTTGTTTGTCATTTTTATTTTTTAAATCTGAATTAGATTGCAAAGATACAGTTTTACAAAACCTTCTCTCAATATTTTTTTGGGACGTATTCGTCTTTTTAAAAAATCTAAATCGAATTTTGTATTTTTACCAAAAATAGTTGCCTTATGAATAGTTTTGAGGAGAAAAGAAATTTATTGTTAGAAATGATTGCTTTTTCTACAGTAGATGGTCAACTACATAAAAGAGAATATGATTTTCTGTTACTTGTTGCCAAAGAACTACAAATAGAAAAAGAAACATTTAACGATTTGTTTCATCAAGAAATCCCTCAAACACCAATAAAATCCGATTTTGAACGTATTCAACAGTTTTATCGTTTGGCTTTATTGATGCATTGCGATGGGGTTTTGCACAGAAAAGAAGAAAACGCTATTAAACAAATTTCGCTAAATATGGGATTAAACCCTAATGTCATCATGAGGATTCTTAAAATGATGAAAAGCGATTCTACACCAATTATTGAACCCGGAGTCTTATTGAAAATTTTCCAAGAACAACTCAATTAGGGTTTTCTACCATAAAAAAAACAGTTCATTGAACTGTTTTTTTTATGCCTTTTTGATAATAATCGAAAAAATCAGCTTTTTTGCCTAACGTCCTAGTGTAGTTAAAAGTAGTTGGAAATTAACAAAAAAATATTTTTTATAGGTTTTAAAATTAAAAACTACTAACATTTAGTCGGCCACCTGTCATACATTTTCCACTTAATGAAGGTGTAGCAACTGCGCTACTTAAAATAGCTGATTTTATTTCGCTTGCCGTTGCGCTAGAATGTGTTGCAGCATATAAAGCACAGGCGCCAGTTACATGTGGAGTAGCCATAGAGGTTCCGTTGTAGCTGGCATAACCCGATACAATTTTACCTTTTGAACTTAAAGGAACTGATGAATATATCCCAGATCCAGGAGCGCCTAAATCTACAGTAGTTCCGCCAAAATTAGAAAAGCTACTTAAACCCCCAGTACTTGTAATTGAAGCTACTGCAATAATATTGCTGTTAGTATATGATCCTGGATAAGAAGCAGTAACATCATTATTACTGGTTGAATTACCAGCAGCGGCAACAAAAAGAATACCTGCTGCATTGGCCCTTTCTATAGCATCATATAATCCTTGAGAAAATCCACCACCTCCCCATGAGTTGTTGGTTGCTACGATATTAATTCCACGATTGTTTTTCAAATCCGTGAAATAATCTACTGCTTTAATTGCGTTTGCAGTGGTCCCTCCATTTCGACCTAAAAATTTAGCATTCAATATTTTTACTGACCAGCACATACCAGCAACTCCTTTTCCGTTACCTCCAACTGCACCAATTGTTCCAGCCACATGAGTTCCATGATCATCACCTGTTCCGTCAAAAACAGTATTGTTGTTTCCATCAAAATCCCATCCGTATACATCATCAACATAACCATTGCCATCATTATCAATGCCATCGGCGATTTCTCGAATACTATTACCTGCATTTGCAGCTAAATCTTCATGAGTATACATATAACCTTCGTCTATTATGCCTATATAAACTGTAGATAAACCAGTATTTCCTGCTGCCCATGCTTTGCCTGCTTGTGAGCCGAATGCATTAGCTGGACTTGTGGTATCACCATACATTCCCCATAGAGAACCATTTTTATAATAGGTATCATTTGAAACAGCATAATGTTGATAAATCCAGTTTGGCTCTGCATACTCAATTTCAGTTGAGTTTTTAAGCAGTTCAATAGATTCCATTGTGCCTAGTTTTGTAGAAACCAAGATTAGCTCATTTACACTTCCAATAGTTTTTGCATTTAAAGTTTTTACGTTGCTTGTTTTTATAGTTTCAATAACATTTCCACCAATAAGAGACAAAATATTTGATTTTGTCCTTCCGTAAGTTATGCTATTACCATTTTTGATCTTAATAAGAATTTCGCCAGGCACAAACTTCATTTGTGTAGTATTTTGATCAGATTCTTGTGAGAGCTTACTATCGTTTGTACAAGAAAAGATAATTAATGATAAAGTGACCATAAAAAGTCTAAATAGATGATTTAATTTCATGATTTACAATTTGTTAGAGTTAATTATAAAGTTCGAATGTACAAATAAAATAAATAATATTAAAAAAACACTCTTGTTTTTTGACCCAGACATTACAATTTTCACATAATAATCTGTGTACATTTTGCAAAATTTGTGTTTTAAATCTTTTCTTGCAACAGCTTAATTTCGTCACGCAGTTTTGCCGCTTGCATAAAGTCTAAATCTTTAGCGGCTTTTTCCATGGCTTTTCGTTTTTCACGAATACGTTTTTCGATTTCAGGTTTCGAAAGGTATTCAGTAACGGGCTCCGCCGCCATAGTCGTAGTATGGCCTAACTCATAATCTACTAATGGATTTTTGGAAAAAGCACTTTCGATTTTTTTGTTCAGTGCCATTGGAACAACATTGTTCTCCGTATTGAAATTAATTTGTTTGGTTCTGCGGTAATTGGTTTCATCAATGGTTTTTTGCATACTTGCCGTAATTTTATCGGCATACATAATTGCTTTTCCGTTTAGGTTTCTAGCAGCACGTCCTATGGTTTGAGTTAGTGAACGATGGCTTCTTAAAAAACCTTCTTTGTCGGCATCAAGAATCGCAACCAATGATACTTCAGGTAAATCTAATCCTTCACGGAGTAAATTTACACCTATCAATACGTCAAAAATTCCTTTTCGTAAATCTTGCATGATTTCAATTCGGTCTAGGGTATCTACATCTGAATGAATATAGCGACAACGAATGGAAACTTTATCTAGATATTTTGCTAATTCTTCTGCCATTCTTTTAGTCAATGTGGTGACCAAAACGCGTTCGTCAATTTCGGCTCGGGTTTGTATTTCTTCTATCAAATCATCAATTTGATTCAAACTCGGACGAATTTCAATAATGGGATCTAATAATCCCGTTGGGCGAATGACTTGTTCTACATACACCCCATCGCATTTTTGTAATTCATAATCAGCTGGCGTAGCCGAAACATAAATCACCTGATTTTGCATGGCTTCAAATTCTTCAAACTTTAAGGGGCGATTATCCATTGCTGCGGGTAATCGAAAACCATACTCTACCAAATTTTCTTTTCGGCTTCGATCTCCTCCATACATGGCATGAACCTGTGATAGCGTTACATGACTTTCGTCAACTACCATCAAATAATCATTCGGAAAATAATCTAATAAACAGAATGGTCTAGTGCCAGGTTCTCTTTGATCCAAATACCGAGAATAATTTTCAATTCCAGAGCAATAACCCAATTCTCGAATCATTTCTAGATCAAAATTGGTTCTTTCCTCAAGCCTTTTGGCTTCGAGGTGTTTACCAATTTCTTTGAAATAATCTACTTGCTTGACCAAATCCTGTTGGATTTCCCAAATGGCATTTTGCAATACATCAGGTGAAGTCACAAACATATTGGCGGGATAAATCGTCAGCTGTTCAAATCGTTCAATGACTCTAGAAGTTTTCAAATCAAAGCTTTCGATTTCTTCGATTTCATCACCAAAAAAATGGATTCGATAGGCATCATCAGCATAACTCGGATACACTTCGAGGGTGTCGCCTTTGATTCTGAAATTTCCTGGACTGAAATCGGCTTCGGTTCTAGAATATAAACTTTGGACTAGACTGTGTAACAATTTGGTTCGGGAGATGATTTGGTTTTTGGCAATAGCAATAACATTCTTCTGAAATTCAACAGGATTCCCTATTCCATAAATACAGGAAACTGAGGCAACCACAATAATATCACGTCGTCCAGAAAGTAGGGACGAGGTGGTGCTCAAACGCATTTTTTCTAGTTCTTCGTTGATGGATAAATCCTTTTCGATAAAGACACCTGATACTGGCATAAAGGCTTCGGGCTGGTAATAATCGTAGTAAGAGACAAAATATTCTACGGCATTATTCGGAAAAAATTGTTTAAACTCCGAGTACAATTGCGCTGCCAAAGTTTTGTTATGTGCTAAAACAAGAGTAGGTTTTTGAACTTCTTGAATGACATTTGCCACAGTAAACGTTTTACCAGAACCTGTTACGCCCAATAAAGTTTGATAGCGTTCATCGGTAATAATACCTTGCGATAACTTCTCGATTGCTTGTGGTTGGTCACCTCTAGGTTGATAATCGGATACAATTTGAAAATTCATTTACTACTTTTCTGAACTGTAAAGTTACAAAGGAAATATGTAATTAATAGTTATGAAAATAGTTAAACTTTGATTCCATTTTTTAGTAAATATAATTGAATATTATAGGTTGAGAATTGAGAATTGCGTCAAAATTCGCTTACTTGTTATAAGTCAAACGACTTAATATCAATTTCATTTTCCATATCCAATTTGTTTAATTTGAGTATTGTTTTATGTATTTATTTCAAAATAAACCGATTTACTTTTTTATTATTTTAGTAACCAATTTTTTTAAAATTAAATACTTTATGAAAATTATCAAAAAACTTCACGAACTTTGTAGTTTAATAGAACTATATGAAAATAAACCTTAAAAACGGAATAGACAAGCTCCTTTTCGGAATGAAGCCAAAGGATGTTTTGGCTATTTATGGAACTCCGGATAAAGAGTATAAAGACGAAGATGACAATACCATTTTCGCCTATAATTTCTTAAAGATGCGTTTGACTTTCTATATAGAAGAAGAATTTAAACTTGGCTATATTGTGGCCTCAAGTACTGAACTGGAGTTATTTGAAAATAAAATTATTGGTATAAAAATTTTAGAAGCTAAAAAAGAATTGTCCCCAAAGGGAATCGTTAAGTTTACCAAAGAAGATTTTGATACTTATGAAAATTATTTCAATGAAGACAATTGGTTTATACTGCAAACTGAATTTGAAGAGGTAGTTAAATTTGAAATAGGAGCTATAATCAATGATAAAGACGAATTTGACTGGAAGTTTAAATCATAAAAAAAACACCGAAATCAATAGAATTGAATTCGGTGTTGTAAATAAGATTGATAAATTTTATTTTTTTAATTCTGTTTTAGGCTCTTTTGGTTTAACCTCTTCTGGTTTTTTTACAACTTCTGGTATTACTTCAATCATTTCTAATTCAAATATAATATTGGTATTGGGTGGTATTACACCACCAGCACCTCTTTCTCCGTAGGCTAATTTTGAAGGAATAAAAACAATTGCTTTATCCCCATAAGTCATTTGTTCTAAACCTTCGATAAATCCGGGAATTAAGCCTTCCTTTTTCCCTGCTTCAAAAGGAATAGGTCGGTAGCCGTTTTGTTCTGCTCTTTTTGGATTAAAAGTCCCATAATCTTTACAAACATCAGGATAACTACTGTCAAATAAGGTTCCATCTTCGAAATAACCCGCATAGTTAAAATTAAAAGTGGTCCCATTTGCGGGCTTAATTCCAGTACCTTTATTAGATATTTTATAGGCTAAGCCCGATTCAGTTACAGTAGCAGATGGTTTTGTAGCATCAAAATAGATTTTTTTTGCCGATATTACTCCAGCAAATTTCTCAAGATACTCTTTTTTGGCAGCAGCCATAATTGAGTCCTGTTTTCTTTTATTTTCAGCATCAATCAAAGCTTCTTTTTTATCGTCATCAGCCTTGTTAAAATAGTAATCCGAAAATATTTTTGAAGCGTTAAATGCCTTAGCAGCAGCTCCTTTTCTAGCAATGGTGACCTTTTTTATGATGTCATCTTGAGCGACTAAATTTACAATATTCATACCCTGAGTAACGTGCCCAAAAATGGTATGTTTTCCGTCTAACCATGGGGTTTCTTTGTGCGTAATAAAAAACTGACTGCTGTTGGTTTTAGGACCAGAGTTAGCCATGGAAAGAATTCCAGGTTTATCGTGTTTTAAATCGGTAAATTCATCCTTAAAAGCATAACCAGTACCTCCCGACCCATTGCCTTCTGGATCACCTGCTTGAATCATAAAATCCTTAATCACTCTGTGAAATTTTAGCCCATCATAAAACGGTTTTCCAATTGATTTTTCATTGGCTACAAAAGCATTTTTTCCTTCTGCCAACGAAATAAAGTTAGCAACTGTAATAGGTGTTTTAACATATTCTAATTGAACAACGATATCTCCTTTTGAAGTACTTATTGTTGCAAAAATACCTTCGTTATCTACAGGTTTTTTGGTTACTGGTTTTACAGCAATAGTTGCTAATTTACTTTTAGCGACTGCTTTTTTTGTAGTTTGAGCCTGCATATGAAGCATTCCCAAGAATAAGAATAATACAATTTTTGATTTCATTTTTTTTAAGTTTAGGTTTGATTTGTAATTAATAGTTTGTTATTTTAATAATTCGATTTCAAATATAATTGTGGTGTTAGGAGGAATCACTCCACCTGCTCCAGCTTCGCCATATCCCAGTTTTGACGGTATAATAATAACAGCTTTATCCCCAAAAGATAATTTTTCAATTCCTTCAATAAAACCAGGAATCATGCCTTGTTTATTACCTGCCACAAAAGGAATAGGTTGGTATCCGTTTTGTGCTGCTCTATTAGGATCATATTTTCCAAAATCTTTTGATACTTTTTCTATGCTAGAATCAAATAAACTACCATTCTCTAAAAACCCTGCATAATCAATATTTACATTAGAACCATTTTCTGGTTTTTCCCCTCTAGCTTTCTTCGTAATATAGTATTGAAGTCCCGAAGCTGTTTTGGTTGATTTTGTTTTGATGCTTTCAAAATAAGCAGCTTTTTCATCGCGAATAAGTTTATATTTTGCATCTAAAAGTGTTGCTTCTGCCATTATTTTTTTTTGGTTTTCAGACTCCACCTTGAAATAATTGCGAAAAGTCCCCAAGGCGTCGAATTTTTTAGCAGCTTCTCCATTTCTAATTATAGTTATTTTCTTGATATAATCATCCTGTTCTATTAGGTTTACAGCTTCCATGCCTTTTTCAACAACATGACCAAAAATGGTGTGTTTAACATCTAGCCATGGTGTTTCGAGATGAGTAATAAAAAACTGACTACTGTTGGTTGCAGGACCACTATTAGCCATTGCTAATACTCCTCCTTTATCAAAACGAAAATCGTTTATTTCATCTTTAAATTTATAACCTGTATCTCCCGATCCAGTGCCTAATGGATCTCCAGTTTGTATCATAAAATCTTTTATAACACGATGAAATTTTAAGCCATCATAAAAAGGTTTATTTTTCAGGTTTTCATCAGTGATGAATTCGTTATTGCCCTCAGCCAAGCTTACAAAATTAGCAACAGTAATAGGTGCTTTTTCATACTCTAATTGAACTATTATAATCCCTTTGTTTGTTTCTATTTTTGCATACAAACCATCAGGTAGATTGTCGCTATCATCTCTACAACCTAGGAAAAATGTAAATATCATTAAAGCAAATAAAATGTTCTTTTTCATTTTTTTATTAATTTAAACTGTCGGTATTTTTTAATTGAATTTCCTTATTGATTTTTTTTTCGGGAGCAAAACTATGAAGTTTTACGGTACAAATTAAGGGTTGATTGGTTCCTATTTTTTTATTATCTCCATGAAAACCATATGCAGCGTGCGATGGAAAGAGAAAAATTACTTTCTCTGATTTATGCATGAGTTTGATTCCTTCGCGTAAACCAGTCATTATATTTTGTTTGTCAACTAAATAGGTTTGCGTATTAAGTTCTGCTTCAGAATAAATAATTTCTCCTTTCAAATCTTTTATTTCGTAGTTAAAAATGGCGACATCTCCTCTTTTAGGACAGAGACTATCAAGCTTGTTTTGAGTTTTGTAAGTATACCAAAATCCTTTTTTAGAAGTATAATATTTATTTTTAGGCTGACTTTTGATAATTGAATCAATTCTTTCTTCTTCAGTCGAGATGAGTTTTTTGTTTCTTTCAATAGATTTTTTCATGAAACTTCCTGATGCTTGCGAAATTGGTCTTCGCGCTTCTTGATCTTGTTTGCAAGAAATAAAAATTGATAATAATAAAATAACGAAGTATTTTAAGCTTTTTTTTATCATCAGTTAAATTTTTAAAGTAGGTATTAATTCTTCAAATTTTCGGATGGTTTCTTCCATCGAAACCTCTGATTTTCCTCCAGCAGCATTGCGATGCCCACCACCATTAAAATAGTCTCTAGCAAATTGATTAACATCAAAATCACCTTGTGATCGAAATGAAATTTTAATGATTTTGTCTTCTTTGTTTTCTATAAAAATAGCCGAAAAGTCTATTCCTTTAATACTTAATCCATAATTAACAATTCCTTCTGTATCGCCTTTTACATAGTTAAAGCAGTCCAATTCGTCTTGGGTTAAGGTTGTATATGATGTTTTGTTAGTATAAAATATTTTCATGTTTTGGAGTGCTTTGCCCAATAATTGGAGACTTCCAAAGGAACTGTTGTCAAAAAGTAGGTTTGGAATTTCAGTATTTTCGACCCCTAAATCTATTAAATCAGCCACAATTCTATGGGTGTTTCCGGTAGTTTTCGGAAAACGAAACGAACCTGAATCTGTCAAAATTCCAGTATAAATACAAGTCCCAATTGTTTTATCAATTTCTGATTTTTTGCCAAGTGCAGCAATGAAATTATAAACCATTTCGCAGGTTGAACCATAAGCTACATCCGAAAAGCTTATTAAAGCATACTCATCAGGTGATTGATGATGATCGATCATCACAAAAGGGGCAGTAAGGGTATTGAGAACATTTTCCATTTCACCTACCCGATGTAAAGCATTGAAATCGAGTGTAAAAACAAGCTCTGCTTCATGAAGTAATTGAGTACAACTTATTTTGTCTTTTTCGTATATTTTAATGGTTTCTGAACCGGGCATCCATGCCAAAAAATCAGGATATTCGTTAGGAGAAATCACTGTCGGAAAATGATTGTTTTTAAGTAAAAAATGATACAATCCAAGAGTAGAACCCATTGCATCTCCATCAGGATTTCGGTGCGGTATGATGGCAATTTTTTTTGGAGCGGACAACAATTGCTGTATTACCTGTATATTTTTTTCTCTCATAGATTGCGAATTTACATTTTTTTGCTGTAAAGTTCGAAACATTTAAAGATTTAACAAACTTTTACAACTCTATAAATCTGTTAGGTTTTTTCTTTTTAAACGCTGGTACAAATGGTATTTTGTTCCTTTTACTATTTGAGACTGGTATATGCCTACTGAACCCGAGAAAAAATAAGCAAGTGTACAAGCAACCACTATAAATAGTCCACTTTCTAGTCCAAAAAGTTCGATTCCCATTACGCTACAGGCAATTGGTGTGTGAGTAGCTCCCGAAAATACGGCTACAAATCCCAATCCAGCCAAAAGGGCAATTGGCAAAGGAACAAATAGCGATAAAGCACTGCCTAAGGTGGCGCCAATAAAAAAAAGTGGTGTTACCTCGCCACCTTTAAACCCTGCACCAAGTGTAAAACCAGTAAATAGAATTTTCAGTAAGAAATCTTGCCAAGGGTTAGGAGTAGTAAAAGATTCAATGATTGTCGGAATTCCTAAACCAATATATTTTGTAGTGCCAATATAGTAAATGACAATAACTAATATAAGTCCTCCTAAAAAGGGCCGAATTGGGGCAAAAGCGATAGTTTTTGAAAATAATTGTCCCCATAAATGGGTAGTTCTAGAAAATAACATCGCGGTTAAACCAAATAAAATTCCAACCAAAACGACCCAGCCCAAATTGTTTACAGTAATTTCTGGAACAATAGGGATGTGATAATGTGTATGTTTTACTTGCCAAAAAGCAACAGTGTAATAAGCAATATAGGCAATTAAAAAAGATAAAATTACACTTTTAAGTCTTGTTTTACTACCTCTTAAAACTTCTAGAGCAAACAAAGCACCTGCCAGTGGTGTGCCGAAAACAGAAGCAAATCCAGCACTAATTCCTAGAACGAGTAATGTCTTTCTTTCGGATGTATTGAGTTTGAAAAATTTCGTGAATTGGTCGGCAATTGCTCCTCCCATTTGTACTGCTGTTCCTTCACGTCCAGCCGAACCCCCAAAAAGATGAGTAATTAAAGTTCCTAAAAGAACTAATGGTGCCATTTTGAACGGAATAGTTTTTTGTGGATTTTCGTACTCCTCTAATAATATATTATTGCCTTTTACCACTTCTTTGCCAAGATAATGATATAGAAACCCTATACCGAGACCACCTAGTGGTAAAAACCAAATTATGAAATGGTTATGTTCTCTGATTTGGGTGACTTGTTCAAGGGCCACTAAAAAAAAAGCCGAAGCAGAACCTGAAAAAAAACCTATCAAAACACAAATGAGAATCCATTTGGCTATGAAAAGGGTGTTTTTTTTAAGGTTCATTTCGGAAATATAAGAATTGAGTTTTATGAGCCACGAATTCACGAATTTTTTCTTGAATAAAGTTTAAAATTCGTGAATTCGTGGCAATAATTTTGGAATAATTGTATTTATTATTCAGCTATAATAGCAGTAAACTCTATTTCGACCATATATTCAGGAGCTACTAATTTGCTTACTTCATAAAAACCAGTAGTTGGTTTAATGTCCTTAAAAAACCCAGCGTGGGCTGTAGCTACAGCTTCAAAAGTGCTCACATCGGTAACAAATATCCGGGTGCGAATCACATCTTTCATTCCCGCATTAAGTTCTTCGAGTACTTTTTCTATTCTTTCTAGAATGTTTAGGGTTTGCGCATGTGCATCGTTGGCTTTTACTTTATCGCCATCTACAATCGCTACGGTTCCTGATACTTCTATAAAATTGCCTATGCGGACAGCACGACAATAGCCCATTTTGTCTTCCCATGGAGAACCTGTTAAGATGTTTTGTCTTTTCATTTTAATTCTGATATTGATTTTAAAGGAGTTAAGGATTAACTCGAAAATTATTTTAAGTTCGCAATTTATAAAAATACCAAGGAAATTGAATCACAATTCAAATTATTTTGCAATTGTTAAATTCTAATGCTAAAACTTAATTTTATTTTAAGTTATTTTTGTGAATCTTGCCGTGTATTTCAATTATTTTTGAATTTTATGCTTGATTGCACCATAATCAAACTTAGTTTAAATTTACAAGAATTACATTTTTTGGCAGTCAAAACTTTAAATTAATTTGACTTCTTACAGGAATGAACAAATAACAATTTTCGAGTTTAATGAAACAATTCTTTTTATTATTAGTATTAGTATTAAGTTCAAATGTTTTTGGACAGGTTGAATTTAGTGCTAAACCAATAAAATTCAATCCTTTAAAAGTAAAGCCTAAGAAAGAAGTTGTGCCACAAACCAAAGTCTCGAAATTTGATGTCCCAAAAATTGTAGCACCTAATATTTTCAAGGAAACCAATATTTTTGGTACCAAACCCAAGGAGAATAAAGACTTTACCATAGGTGTACCTGAACCAAATTTTTCATTAATTCCTAAGGTTATTTTTACGCACAAATTAGGCGATGTTTATCAGGATAAAATGCAAAAGGATTTGGATAATACGCTACATGAAAATGATGTTTCTTTAGTAAGAGAGGATAAATATTTTGGCGAATTTAAAACCAAGTCTAAATTTTACATTGTTAAATACCGCGATTTTATTGCTGTAGATGGTGATTTAGTTCGTGTATATCAAAACGACAAAGTCATTATGAACGCCATAGCAATGGATAGTTTTTATAATGAGTTTAAAATCAATCTGGTGGAAGGAATTAATAAAATAGAATTTGTTGCCATGAATACGGGAACTTCTGGAGGAAATACAGCGGAGTTTCAAATCTATGATGACCAAGGCAATCTTTTTAACTCCTATTATTGGGATAACTTAGCAACAGGGTTTAAAGGTAAACTGATAATTATTAAAGAATAATTTTTAGACTATTTTAAAATTTTAAAATTTTCCAAAAATCAATTTTTCAATCCCAATTATAAAAAGTATTTTTGCGCCATGCAACACAACGTACTTATTTTAGATTTCGGATCGCAATACACTCAACTTATTGCACGAAGAGTTCGCGAATTAAATATTTTCTGCGAAATTTTTCCCTACAATCATTTTCCGAGTGATTTATCCAGTTACAAAGCGGTAATTATGGGCGGAAGCCCTTTCTCTGTTCGCGGAGAAGATGCGCCACACCCTGATTTATCTCAAATTAGAGGAAAACTTCCTTTGCTTGCCGTATGTTACGGAGCGCAATATCTTGCTCATTTTAGTGGTGGAGAAGTAGCGGCTTCTAATACAAGAGAATATGGTAGAGCCAATTTATCCTTTATAAAAGAAAACGAAATTTTCTTTGAGGGTGTTTCAGAGAATAGTCAAGTTTGGATGAGTCATAGCGATAGTATTAAGGCATTACCAGCTCAGGGTGTTAAATTAGCCAGTACTCACGATGTTGAATTTGCAGCTTATAAAATTGAGGGAGAAACAACCTATGCTATTCAATACCATCCCGAAGTATTTCATTCGACAGATGGATCCAAAATGCTAGAGAATTTCTTAGTAAAAATTGCCGATGTTCCCCAAAATTTTACACCAGGTGCTTTCGTTGAAGAAATTGTTGCCGAAATGAAAGAAAAAATTGGTAATGACAAAGTAGTTCTTGGACTTTCTGGTGGTGTAGATTCGACAGTAGCAGCAGTTTTATTACACAAAGCCATTGGTGAAAATTTGTATTGCATTTTCGTAAACAATGGTTTATTGCGCAAAAATGAGTTTCAATCTGTTTTAGATCAATATGAAGGAATGGGATTAAACGTAAAAGGAGTTGATGCTTCTCAACGTTTTTATGATGCCTTGGCTGGAGTTACTGACCCTGAGTTAAAAAGAAAAGCCATCGGTAATGCCTTCATCGAAGTTTTTGATGCAGAATCACATCTAATAGAAGATGTAACCTGGTTAGCTCAAGGAACTATTTATCCTGACGTTATTGAATCAGTATCGGTCAAAGGCCCTTCGGCAACCATCAAATCACATCATAATGTGGGTGGTTTGCCTGATTATATGAAATTGAAAATTGTGGAACCTTTACGCATGCTTTTTAAAGATGAAGTGCGTAGAGTAGGAGCAACATTAGGAATAGATCCTGAATTATTAGGAAGACATCCTTTTCCAGGTCCTGGATTATCGATTCGAATTTTAGGTGATATAACATTAGAAAAAGTGCAAATTTTACAAGATGTAGATAAGGTATTCATCGACGGATTAAAATCTTGGGGATTATACGATAAGGTATGGCAGGCGGGAGCAATATTACTTCCTGTAAATAGTGTAGGAGTTATGGGCGATGAGCGAACTTACGAAAAAGTAGTAGCGCTTCGTGCAGTTCAATCGACTGATGGTATGACAGCTGATTGGGTACATTTACCTTATGAATTTTTGATGAAGATCTCAAATGACATTATTAATAAAGTAAAAGGAGTAAACCGTGTAGTATATGATATTAGCTCCAAACCACCTGCAACTATTGAGTGGGAGTAAAAATGTATTTTAAATAATATGCAAAAATCAATTTCAATAGCGATTATGAAATTGATTTTTGTATTTTTAATGACTTTTTAAAAATTGATTTTACACTATTTCCTAATTAATGATTGATAAGATGAAAAAAAGCTTGTTTTATTTTCTAGTGCTACTAGAGGCTAGTTCGCTATTTGCACAAATTCAAGACAAGGCTCTAGTAAAGGAACAATATAGTGTTAACCAATTAAAACCTTATGTTACGTTAACCAATAATAGTGAGTTTAGTAAAAGAAAAAAACTAGCAATTTTACTGCCTTTTAATTTAGTTGTGATTGATGCTGACACCATCAATACGTTACCGATGCGTTTGAAAAAAGATAAATTTCTAAATATGACATTAGACTTTTATTCAGGAGCATTGATAGCGATAGATTCTGCAAAAATAATTGGTATTCCAGTAGACGTTTCTGTTTTTGATTCACAAGAATCAAAACTTACTTCTAATGTTTTGAATGTAATTATTAAAAATGAACTTCAAGATTCTGATGCTATCATTGGTCCTTTTTATCAAAATAATATTGAAAATGCCTCTGATTTGCTAATTGGGCAAAATGTTCCAATTATCTCTCCACTTTCAAAAGATTTAGGAAATCCTTTTCCTAATTTATATAAATCAATACCTTCTAATGAAACTTTAAAATCAGCTATGTTTGATTTTATGCTTAAAAAAGAAGGCAATATTATAGCAGTTGTTGATAAGAAAAAAGAATCAGCAAGACAATATTTGCAACTATTTCAAAAAAATGTACGCTTTGCTGCCCTCAATGAAAACGGCAGTTTGTCGGTGGAAAGTCTCAAAAGTTTATTTGTGAAAGGAAAAATAAACTACGTGGTTTTAGAAACCAGTAATACAGGAATGATTAAATGGACCATGCAAACCATGATTAATGCTATGGCCAATTATAAAGTGCAATTGGTGATTTTAGAACCTAACGAAACCTTAGATACGGATGAAATTAATTTTGATAACTTGACGAAATTAAATTTAATGTATCCCTCTATTACTCGTGAAAATGATTCTTATGGCGCTCAAATTTTCGTAAAAGAATATAAGAAAAAAAATAAAATTGAACCCACAAATTATGCCTATCGTGGCTTTGATTTGACTTTTGATACCTTGATGCGTTTAGCGCAAGATAACAAATATCAAGAAACTGCGGATTCATATGCAACAGAACAAATAATCAATCGTTTTGAATATTATAAAAATGAAGTAGGCAGTTATATTAATAATGGTATATATATATTATATTATGATACCGATTTTCAAATAAAAGAAGCAAGATAATGACATCAAAAGTAACTTATCTAGGAGATTTAAGAACATCATCCATCCATTTGCAATCTGGTTCAGAAATCATATCTGATGCGCCATTAGATAATAACGGTAAAGGAGAAGCTTTTTCACCAACAGATACTGTAGCCAATGCTTTGGCAAGTTGTATGATGACTGTAATGGGAATCAAGGCAAGAGATTTGAATGTTGATTTCGTAGGTTCGACAGCTGCAGTTAGCAAAATCATGCAAGCTGAACCAAGGAGAATTAGTAGTATCGAAATTGTTTTTTACATGAATATTATTACTGACGATAAAACAAAAACAATACTCGAAAGAACAGCAATGACCTGTCCAGTTTTTTTGAGTTTAAATCCAGATATTGAGAAGAAAATTAGCTTTAATTGGTTGTAAGTCATTACAAGTAACGACTTGTCCGCCATGGCTTAAGCAATATCACATTAGATTTGCAATTTTAGTTTTTAAGTTAGATTGATAAACCCTTAAATTCTTATACTTTTAAACTTTTTCTCCTTGAATCCAGATCAAAAAAAACTCATCAAATTAGCTCATACCAAAATGCCTTTTGGAAAATATGAGGGTAGATATCTTATTGATTTACCAGAATATTATGTTGTTTGGTATAGTAATAAAGGTTTTCCTAAAGGAGAATTAGGGGAGCAATTGCAACTTATTTATGAATTGAAATTGAACGGACTTGAAGAATTAATTAGAAATATCAAAAAGCAGTATCCAAAACCAATCTAGATATCTTTGATTACCTCGTCATACTCTAAATAAAATAGCTCAAGGGCATTCATTTTTTCATAGTAAAAATTAAAAATAGCATCCCAATGATTTTTATTGCTAAAGCCAACTCCTGATTTTTCGACCCAAATCCGGCTGATGGTTTTGCCATTTTCTAAAACAAAGTTTTTTTCAAAAACCAAATCTTTAATAAATTCTTCTTCTAAAATGGTTTTTAAAGATTCCAATTTTTCAAAATAACCAATTCGTTTTTCATCATTGCGATTTTCAATGTCAACGAGTACTTGTGCTTTTTTATTATCAACATAAAATTTAAAAGAAAAATCCTTGATTTTAGTATCGTATAAAACCCATTTTCTAGGAAATTTTTCAGCAAATGCTACCCAAAATTCCCGTTTTAATTTTTGAGTTTCTTCTTTGCTATACATCTCTTTGGGTCTGTTTTTGTTTGTAAATTTGTATCTTGTGCAAAAATAGGCTTTGATGTTGAATTTTCAAGAGTTTTTAGAATTTGTTCCAAAATTGGTTGCTGTTTCGCTTCCTGCTACCGAAGCCCATTTTAAAATGGCTCCCTTAGAAAGAATTCAATTTCTAGAAAATTTAGATAAAGAAAGTCTAAAGCCTAAAATTGCTGCAGTACTGATGTTAATCTATCCAAAAGATAATGATTCACATTTAGCGCTTATTGTTAGAAATGCCTACAACGGAGTCCACTCGTCTCAAGTTGCATTTCCTGGGGGTAAACATGAATCTTTTGATTCTAATTTTGAAGCCACAGCTATTCGAGAAACACACGAAGAAATAGGGATTCATCCTGACAAAATGAAGGTTATAAAGTCCTTTACCCATTTGTATATTCCTCCAAGTAATTTTATGGTCTATCCATTTTTGGGAATTTGTAAAGAGGAAATTGAATTCATTCCCGATCCAAAAGAAGTAGTTTCTATTATCGAATTGCCATTGATGGAGCTACTGAGTGATGAGTTAGTGATTAGTACCGAGATTAAAACCTCTTATGCCGAATTGATTAATACACCAGCTTTTAAAATCAAAGACCATATTGTATGGGGGGCTACTGCTATGATGTTGAGTGAGTTGAAAGATGTATTGAAAATAGTAATATGAAATATAAGTTTTTGTAAATTAGCAATCCAATTTTAAATAATTAATAGAATTCAATTCATGGGAATATTTAGAAGAAATCCGTTTGGTCATATTCTTTTTATAAAGAAATTTTTAATTCGAATTTTCGCGGTTTTAACCCACAGGCGCTATCGCGGTTTTAATGATATGCAAATTGAAGGTTCGGAAATAATTAAGAATTTACCAGACACCAATGTTTTATTCATCTCCAATCATCAAACGTATTTTGCCGATGTTGTTGCTATGTTTCATGTTTTTAATGCTAGTTTGAGCGGTCGCCAAGATTCGATAAAAAACGTAGGATATATTTGGCAACCCAAAATGAATATTTATTATGTTGCTGCAAAAGAAACCATGCAAGCAGGATTACTACCAAGAATTCTGTCTTACGTTGGAGCCATTACTGTAGAAAGAACATGGCGTTCCAAGGGGAAAGACGTTATCGAAAAAAGAGAGGTGAACCCCAATGATACAGAAAACATAAAAATAGCATTAGCCGATGGATGGGTAATTACATTTCCACAAGGAACTACAAAATCTTTTAAACCGGTTCGTAAAGGAACAGCTCATATCATTAAGCAACATAGGCCAATTGTAGTGCCAATTGTAATTGATGGCTTTCGTAGGTCGTTTGATAAAAAAGGGCTTCGCCCAAAAAAGAAGGGGATTTTGCAATCGTTTATAATCAAAGAACCCCTAGTAATAGATTATGATAACGAAACTATAGAAGAAATAGTCGAAAAAGTGGAGTATGCTATTGAGCAACATTCATCTTTTCTAAAAGTAATTCCTGCCGAGGTGATTGAAGCCCAAGAGGCACTTAATACTTTAAGAAAGTGGGAGTATTAAAAAATGTACAAAGGGTTTAAAATTCTTTATTCTTCCATCTTTTTTAACTCCTTGTAATTTGCATATAATTTTCGGAGTAAAATTCCGTAAAGCAGTCTGTAAAACAACCAAAATAATCCAAATATTACCCCAATAGTAACTAGAATCAAAGCAACAAAAAGCAAGATATTTACGTTATTAATAGTAAAATCATCTTTTAAAATTAAGGATTTATTATTATTCACAATACCAATATAAAACCCAATAATCATACTGATAACAACAATAATCAGATTATACAAAACATAATATTGAACCGTTTTTCGTGTTTTTAAAATAGAATTCATTAATTTTTTTGTAGAAACTGTAGTAGAAATGGCAACATAATTTTTGTAAAATAAAACAATAAAAATGATTGTTATTGCATAATTAAAATAATTGAAAATTTCAAAAAACAATTGAAATCTCATGTTTTTTATATAGTCATCGGTATTCCAAACAATGCTAATCGTGGTCCATAGCAAAATTTCCAAAACACTAATAATAAATATACGCTTTACGATTGAAGACGATTTTTGATGCAGCATTTTGTATAATTCTACTTCTTGAATAGAGGGATATATATCCTCATTCTTTTGCCAATCTTTTTTAAGTAAATCCAACTCTTTCATAATGTTTTAAGGTTTTACTATTTTTTTTAATTTTCCTTTTATTCTATTCATTTTCACCCTTGCATTTATTTCGCTAATCCCTAATGTTTCAGATATTTCTCGATAATCCTTGTCTTCGAGATACATATAAACTAAGGCTTTTTCTATATCATTGAGTTGAAAAACAGCTTGATACATTAGTTTTAATTGATCTTCTTCTTCTTGATTGTAGTCCTCTTGACTAATATAAAAAGAATGTTTTTCATAGTCAGTTGTTTTTACGGTTCGGGTACTTTTTCGATATAAGGTAATAGCCGTATTTAATGCCACACGATAAGCCCAAGTGGAGAATTTACTATCGCCACGAAACTTTGGGAAAGCCTTCCATAATTGAATTGTAATTTCTTGAAACAAGTCTTTATGCGCATCAGCATCATTAGTATATAACCTACAAATCTTGTGGATTATATTCTGATTCGTCTTTAATTGCTGCACAAAAGATTGCTCTAGATTTTCGCTCATATTTAAGTTAGTGGACAAAAAATTGATTTTGTTACAAAGAAAGTCATTTTAATCAGGAGCACAAACCTATTGCATTTCAATCAGCAGTCGTCCCGCTTTTCGCTATATCTTTTATAAAGCATTCAGCCTTCAAAAGGCTAAAAGCTTTATAAAAGGATGCCGCTGCAATCGGGGCTATTTCATAACTTTTATTCTTATAATAAACTTCCCTTGAAAATAGGAGTTTTAATTTTTAAAAATTCAAAACTTATATTTCCTTAAATTCCTTATATGTTTCAAAAACATTTAACTTCGTACCTTTGTAAATCAACACTTTACTATGAACATTCCAAAATCTAAAAACCCAAGAATAGTCATCATTGGTGGTGGATTTGCAGGAATTGCATTAGCCAAACAACTCAGAAATAAAAAAGTTCAAGTAGTACTGCTCGACAAACACAATTACCACACTTTTCAACCGCTTTTGTACCAAGTTGCCACAGGCGGACTCGAAGCAGGTTCCATTGCTTATCCTATTCGAAAAGTTTTTCAAGAATACCATGATTTTTATTTTCGATTAACTTCTGTAAGAGAAATTGATTCTCAAAATAAAAAAGTCATTACCGAAATTGGCGATTTGAGTTATGATTATCTCGTGATTGCTACGGGTTCTAAAACCAATTATTTTGGCAACAAAGAAATCGAACGCAATGCGATGGCAATGAAAACCATTCCGCAATCACTCAATATTCGAAGTCTGATTCTCGAAAATTTTGAGCAAGCAGTTTTGACAAAAGACAACACCGAAAAAAATAGTTTAATCAATTTTGTCCTTGTGGGTGGTGGGCCAACAGGGGTAGAGCTTGCTGGTGCACTTGCCGAAATGAAAAAGGAAATATTACAAAAAGATTATCCTGATCTAGACATCGCAAAAATGGGAATACATCTCATACAAGCAGGTGATCGAATATTGGATTCAATGAGTGAAAAATCATCTCAGGAAGCCGAAAAATTTCTTAAAAAATTAGGCGTTACCATTTGGAAAAACCTCCGAGTTACCAATTATGATGGACGTACCATAACCACAAATTCTGATTTAACTTTTGATACTGCCACAGTTATTTGGACAGCAGGAGTACAAGGGGCTCTAGTTGCAGGATTGGACGGAAATTCATTAATAGAAAAAATAAAACGTATTCGAGTAAACGAGTTCAATCAAGTAAAAGGTTATGATACCGTTTTTGCTATGGGCGATATTGCTATGATGGAATCAGAAGAGTATCCTTTGGGGCACCCTATGATGGCACAACCCGCTATGCAACAAGGCAAACTACTAGGCGAAAATTTAATTAAATTAATCAAAAAGCAACCCATGAAGCCTTTCGAATACCATGACAAAGGGTCTATGGCAACTATAGGTCGAAACAAAGCGGTGGTCGATTTACATAAATTCCATTTTAGTGGTGTTTTTGCATGGTTTGTTTGGATGTTTGTACATTTATTTTTTCTCATTGGATTCAGAAACCGAGCCGTAGTTTTCTTAAATTGGGTGTACAATTACATTCGTTTTGACCGGGAAGGACGATTGATTATTCGTCCTTTTAAAAAGAAAATTTTTGTTACATTTACAAGTGATGAAGTATAGATTTCAGAGTGAAGATTAAATGTAACTATTCAGCCACTATTAAAAAGCTATAATTTAATGTCAAAAAAACACAGATTTCACAGATTCCACAGATTATGTATGTAATAATTACACTAATTTGTGTTGTTTTTTGATTGTGAAGCAATAAATTCATGTAATTCGCAAAAATTTCGACAAAAAAATCTGTGAAATCTGTGTCAAATTTTTATTAGGGCTGAATAGTTACGATTAAAGATTTGGTGATTGTAAATGCAAAATTTTATATTTTATGTGGTTTATCACTTCTTAAATCAAAAATCGTTAATCAAAAATCAAAAATCTTTTCCTTTATAATAATTAACCATTAAATTCACAAACTTACTGTAACTATCTATACCGTCTTCTTGCTGATTCATTTTCAAAAATTGATCATAAAAAGCATGAAAACCTTTGTCGATAAAGCTATCGTATTGTTCCCAAAACAAATCACTTTCTTCGTAGTTTGCTAAAATGCCAGGATTTATTTGGGTTTTCAAAAGTTTAAATTTCACTTCATCTATTCTACCAATATTTGCCATACAATACCGCAACGCATTGGCATAAGCCGAATATTTAAAATACAAATCTTCGTTTTTTATACAAGCCAAGAAACCTATAAAATTGCATTCGCTTTCGCTGGCATAACCTATTTGATGCGCCATTTCATGACAAACTATATTAGGAAAACCATACATAGGCAACTTTTTATTGACTTGCGCTTCATTGGTAAACGGATTCAAATATCCGCCAAATCCCATATAAGTTAAAGGTAAGCTTAAAAGTGATTTCTTAATACTTGGCGTTTTGTATTCAAAAAAAGGATATTCATGCGCTAACTTGTTATAACCGTTTTGAGTCATCCTGAATATCGAATCCTGCGAATACGGATTACTAACTTTCTTGTTTTTATGTTGCGTGATTTCTAGTTGAACTGCGTTAGTTTTTGCAATTAGCCTTTCGGTAAATGCAATTAAATCGGCATCCGTATATTCCCGTTGAATGTTCATTTTCTCAAAAAGTGGCACACGATAATAATTCAATCCCCAAAGAATATGAAACAAAAAATAGAGAACAGATAAAAAACCAGTTATTTTCAATAGTCTGTCTTTCCAAGAAATCTTCCTCCAAGATCTTCTAGTTTTCCAAATAGAAATTAATATGTAAATAATCACAATTCCGTAAAGAAGATCTCCAACCGATAACGGAATTTTACCAAATACAGTTCGTGAAGTTTTAGAAATAAAAACATACAACCCGTTGCTGTAAAAACGCTCCACAACTTCAGGAAAAAAAACTATTATTTTCAGAAAAATAATTTGAAATACTAAAAATAGTGGGAGAATGTATTTGCGTTTCACAGTTTTTATTTTGAAATGTAAATATAATCACAATATCAATTCGTAAAGAAATTAAACTTTGTAACTTTGGGTCAAAAATAAAACTATAAATCAAGCTTCATTTTTTATGAATTTTCTAAAAAAAATATGTAAAAATCTGTAAAAACTGTGGTGGAAAAATAAATAAAATGAGTCAAGAAATAAGAAATTTAGAACCTAAAGCACTTTGGAATAAATTTGCCGATTTAAATGCGGTTCCAAGACCTTCAAAAAGAGAAGATCGCGTTATTCAATTCATGAAAGACTTTGGAAATTCGCTAGGATTAGAAACCTTTGAAGACGAAATTCGAAATGTAATTATCCGTAAACCTGCAACTCCAGGAATGGAAACTCGTAAACCAATTGTGCTTCAAGGGCATTTAGATATGGTACATCAAAAAAACGGGGATACTGTTTTTGATTTTGATAAACAAGGAATCGATATGTATGTCGATGAAGATTGGGTACGTGCTCGCGGTACAACATTAGGTGCAGATAATGGGCTAGGAGTAGCCATGATTATGGCTATTTTAGAAAGTAAAGATATAGCACATCCAGCTATTGAAGCCTTGTTTACCATTGATGAAGAAACTGGAATGACAGGTGCCTTGAACCTAAAAGGAGGTGTTTTGAAAGGAGAAATACTTTTGAATATGGATACTGAAGAAGATGATGAGATTGATATAGGCTGTGCTGGAGGAATTGATGTTTCAGCAACTAGAAGTTATACAGAAGAAGAAACTCCTGAAAATTCTGTAGGCTATACAATTACGGTAAAAGGTCTAAATGGTGGACATTCAGGTATTGATATTCATAAAGGTTTGGGCAATGCCAATAAAATAATGAATCGTTTATTATTTGATGCATTTGAGAATTTTGGTTTGCAAGTGTCTGAAATTAATGGTGGAAGTTTGCGAAATGCTATTCCGAGAGAAAGTATTGCAAAAGTTGTTGTAGCTAATATGTATGATGAGGCATTTGTTTTTGATATGCAAGAAATTATCAGAGATATTAAAGATGAATTTAAAACTACAGAACCTAATTTAATTATAGAAATCGTTAAATCTGATTTGCAAAAAAAAGTAATGGATTTAGGTGTTCAGGAAGGAATTATAAGAGCGATTTATGCAGCACAAAATGGTGTCTACAGAATGTCAGCCGATATGGAAAATCTTGTTGAAACTTCAAATAATATAGCGCGAGTTATCATTAAAGAGGGCGAAATTATAATTGGTTGTTTAACTAGATCATCAGTTGAAACATCTAAATTTGATTTAGCAAATTCTTTACGTTCTGCCTTTGAATTAGTAGGTTGTGAAGTTGTTTTTTCAGGTGCTTATCCAGGATGGACACCCAATGTAAAATCTGAAATATTAGATGTTCTGACTGAAATTTATGAAAAACAAAATGGTGAAAAAGCCAAAGTTGTTGCTTGTCATGCAGGCTTAGAATGTGGAATACTTGGAGTAAATTACCCTGATATGGATATGATTTCGTTTGGCCCCACTATTCGCGGTGCTCATAGTCCTGATGAAAGAGCTTCCATAAAATCATCTCAAAAGTTCTATAAATTTGTACTCGAAATTTTAGAGAATATTCCTGAAAAATAGAAATCAGTTCACAGATAGCAGATTTCAGTTTCGTTGACTAACGAATATTGAAATCTGCTATCTGCTATCTGTGAACTAATCTCTTTTTGGACTATTTTTCTTTTCTCTTTTCTCTTCCTTCTTTTCCTTGGCGGTTTTTAAAGGTTCTTTTTTTACGGTTTTCTTAGCGTCTTGACTTTTTGCCATAATAGGTATATTTTAATGATTTGCTTAAAATTATTATTTTAGGTAAATGTACTTTATTTTTGATAGTTAAAGAACAAATTATTTTTTTGTTGTTTTATTAAATTAATGATTTTAAAATTTCTTTATTGGAGGTTTTATCAAAGTTAAAAATACCTCAAAATAGAAATTTAAAACAATTTTGAATTGTTATTTCTTTGTTTCAAAACCAATTTCTATAAATATCTTAAAAAAAAACACTAGTAAATTATTTCAAAAACCCTCAAAAACCCCCAATCCAAATAAAGCAAAGTCATATTTTACAGGGTCATTTGGGTCAAATTTTCGTAAATTTAAATCTAATTCTACTAGAGCTTTCTCGTCGTTTTGTTTTCGAGTTAGCAAACCTAGTTTTCGGGCAACATTTCCAGAATGAACATCAAGCGGGCAGGATAGGAGTGAAGGCGAAATACTTTTCCAAATTCCTAAATCTACTCCTTTATTATCTTGGCGGCACATCCATCTCAGGTACATATTTATACGTTTTGCAGCGGAACCATTCATCGGGTCTGAAATGTGTTTATGAGTTCTGTTTTGATTCGGGATTTGAAACAATTTTTCGTCCTGATCTTTATTGGGAGTCGTTTCAAAAAAAACTTTCTTAAATTCTGAAATGCTTTTTTGCATTGAATCTTTTTCTTGATGTCGTGCAAAAACGGCTTCTAATCCACCGTGATTTTTGTAAATATGTTGTAAACTTAGAATAAAGCAGACAAAATCTTGTCCGTTGAAAGTACGATGAACAAAGGATTCGAGTCGTTCTAAATCTTTTTCTGAATGAGACATTACAAAATCGTATGGTGAATTTCCCATTAAATTCATCATTCTATACCCATTCTTGATTATCATTTTGCGATTCCCCCAAGCTATAGTTGCACTCAAAAAACCAGCAATTTCTATATCTTGCTTTTGAGAAAACAAATGCGGAATTTGTACAGGATCACTTTCGATAAAATCAACTGTATTGTATTGTATAACTTTTTCGTCAAGGAAATATTTGAGTTCTAAAAAATTCATTTTGCTAGTAGTTTAAAGCCGTTTGTTGTTTCAAGGAAACTTTAATATCTGAAACTTTAAACATTTTAGTCACTAATCATTCCATCAACCATAACCAATTTTCTATCTGCCATTGCGGCTAATTCTTCGTTGTGAGTTACTATGATAAATGTTTGACCTAATTCATCGCGAAGTTTAAAAAATAATTGGTGTAAGTTTTCGGCTGCATGCGTATCAAGATTCCCAGAGGGTTCGTCGGCAAAAATAATTGCTGGTTTATTGATTAAAGCTCTAGCTACAGCTACTCTTTGCTGTTCGCCACCCGAAAGTTCATTAGGTTTATGATGTATTCTATGGGAAAGTCCTAGATATTCTAATAATTTTTTGGCTTCTTTTTCTGTTTCAGTTTTTGATTTTTTGGCTATAAATGCAGGGATACAAACGTTTTCTAATGCTGTAAATTCGGGCAACAATTGATGAAATTGAAAGATAAAACCTAAATTCAAGTTTCTAAATTTTGACAATGTTTTATCATCCATTGAAATAATATCTTGGTTATTTATTCTTAATTCAATTGTGGATTCTATATTTAATTTCCCAGAAATATTGGGTTTGTCTAAAGTTCCAAGAATTTGCAATAGCGTTGTTTTTCCTGCTCCAGAAGCCCCTACTATAGAAACAATTTCTCCTTTTTTAATAAGTAAATCAACACCTTTTAATACATGGAGTTGATCATAATATTTATGTAAGTTTTTTGCTTGAATCATCTTTGGAATTGTTTTGACAAAGTAACAAAGATTTCATATGATTAATGAAATTATCTGTGCTTATTTGCCTACTGATTTATAATAAACTTTATTTAGTAATTTTTGAATATAAAACCAAGCCCCATACTTTTTAGCATTTTTTTAGAAAATGGGAAAAAGAATTTTGATTGCCCAAAGAGATAGCCGAAAAATATTAACATGAAGGGGTAAACCGGTAAAACGAGAAGTAATAAAAATAAGTAATAGAAAACCCAATGAGTATTTTCATTATTTACTCCAAAATAATTCATTGCAAAACTGGATATTTTTGCTGATAAAGAACCATTTATAGCAAAAACAATAAAAATAATTACAAATTGATAATTTGAAGTAATTCCCCAACGTTTTTTTAATGAATCCATCTTTATTTCAAATGATTACAAATGTAAAACTTTATCGAATAGGAACATAACCATAAAGATTTTGTTTGTAGGTGTTTTGAAAAAAAATCATATAATTATAAATCAAATAATTCACTTCATATCCATAGTTTATATTTGGGTCATAATCAATACTCATTTCATATAAGTTTGGGTCATAAAGTTGAGGTTGTAAAACACGATTGTTCCATTCTCTAATATACATTAGGTTTTTGTTTTCAAGAAAAGATTGTGTGTGATAATTTCTTGGGAATGCTCTAGAGTTAAGCCAAGCGTTAAAACCTATATCAATAATAATAACTTCATATTTTAGCTCCTCATTTGATATTCTAATGGTGTCATTTTGGATTAACAATGGTTTTTTATCACTTGTAATAGCCTTTTTTGAACCTTTGCAAGCTATCAAACTAATGAAAATAAGCACTACTATATAAATGAAATTTTTCATAAAATAAAACATAATTATAAAGTTACAAAAACATAGCTTTGATTTAGTTTTTGGATATAAAAAAGTCGGTAAATAAAAGTTACCGACTTGATTTATAGAATTGTATTATTGTTTACCAAAAATTTATTTTACTCCTAAACCTCCACTTTTTTAGTTACAGCTGCCATTGCATCTTCGATTCCCACTTTTCTATCACCATCTTGATCTAGTCCGATCATGCCACTATATTTTGAAACAGCATCCTTTAATGAAGAATTTCCACTACCACCGATGTTATTGATTAAATAAGAAACTTGAAAACTAGAATCGTTAGGGTCTTTAGCCTTTTTTATCAACGAACTTAACACTTTTGGAATTAAATTCCCTGCAACTCCCTAATTAACAGCATGATCTAACCCAAATTTAGCTACCAAAGAACTAGTGAGTTATTCTGTTAATTGTATTATTATTGGATTATTTCTGTTAGCAGTATTATTGCCTTGTAATAACTCTGCAAGCTCTTCAGCTACTCCATTTGAGGCTATGTCTTGTAGTCACGAAAAAATAGAGCTACTAGCTTCATTCATTACAGCTTCGTTATGTTAATTGGGTATGGCATCATTTTTTATAACAGCATCATTTCCATATTGTTGTACTAATTGTGTTAATTGTTCAAACATAATAACATTTTTAGATTAAGTATCAAAGCTTACAAAAAAAGGGTGATTTATTAAACATGTTAATAAATTACCCTTAGAAATATAATTGAGGAAATATTATCCTAGTATGCTAATAATTTGACTAGCTAATTCGGTACCAATTCTATCTTGAGCTTCTCCAGTTGCAGCACCAATGTGTGGTGTTAACGAAATTTTTGAATGCATCAAAATTTTCATTTCTGGTTTTGGTTCACTTTCAAAAACGTCTAAACCTGCAAAAGCAACTTTTCCACTGTCTAAAGCGGCAATTAATGCAATTTCATCAATCACACCGCCACGAGCACAGTTTACGATTCCAACACCGTCTTTCATGATGGCTAATTCTTTTTCGCCAATAATATACCCATCTTGAGCAGGAACGTGTAACGTTATAAAATCAGATTCCTGAAACAAGGATTCTAAAGATTGTGATACTATAGTTGTAGTAATCGATTGTCCATCAAAAAATTCTACTTTTACATCTACTGTTGGAATAAAACTATCGGCAGCAATAACTTTCATTCCTAGTCCAAGTGCCATTTTTGCAGTAGCTTGACCAATACGACCAATACCAACGATTCCTAAAGTTTTACCTCTTAGTTCCACGCCATCAGCATAAGCTTTTTTCAAACCGTCAAAGTTAGAATCTCCTTCTAAAGGCATATTTCTATTAGAGTCGTGCAAGAAACGAACTCCTGAAAAGAGGTGTCCAAATACCAATTCTGCTACTGATTCTGATGATGAAGCTGGAGTATTGATAACATGTATCCCTTTGCTTTTTGCATAGTCCACATCGATGTTATCCATACCTACACCACCGCGACCTATAATTTTTAAGCCTGGGCAAGCATCAATAATGTCTTTACGAACTTTGGTAGCACTTCTTACTAATACCACGCTTACGTTGTTTTCGTTTACGAAATTGGCAACTTGTTCTTGGGCTACTTTAGTAGTTATTACTTCGTAACCTCCTTTTTCTAAAGCTAGAATTCCACTTTTTGAAATCCCGTCATTGGCTAATACTTTCATTTTTTATAATTTGTATATTGTAAAATTGTATTTTGTATTTCAAAACTGCAACCTGCAATCTGCAACCTGCAATCTATATTTTTCCTTCCAAAGCTTTCATAACATCAACCAATACTTGCACACTTTCGATATTCATAGCATTGTACATAGATGCTCTGTATCCACCAACTGAACGATGCCCTGGCAAACCTGAGATTCCAGCTTCTTTCCATAAAGCGTCAAAAATAGGAGCGTGTTCTTCATCATTCAATAAAAAAGTTGCATTCATAGTAGAACGATCTTCAACTACAGAAGCTCCTTTAAATAATGGGTTTCTATCAATTTCTGAATATAACAATGTTGCTTTAGCGATATTTAGTTTTTCAACTGCTGCAACACCACCTTTATCTTTTATCCATTTCAAGGTGAGTAAAGCTGCATAAACTGGAAAAACAGGAGGTGTGTTATACATACTTTCTGCTTTGATATGTTTTGTGTAATCAAGCATACTCGGAATTGCACGTCCGTTTTTACCAAGAATTTCTTCTTTTATTACTACTAATGTGGTTCCTGCAGGACCCATATTTTTTTGGGCTCCAGCATAAATAATATCAAATTTCGAAAAATCCAAAACTCTTGAAAATATATCAGAACTCATATCACAAACTACAGGAATATCCAAACTTGGAAATTCTTTCATTTGGGTTCCAAAAATAGTGTTGTTACTGGTGCAATGAAAATAATCAGCATCACTAGGAACAGTATATCCTTTTGGAATATGGTTGTAGTTTGATTCTTTTGATGAGGCAACTATTACGGTTTCTCCAAAAAATTGAGCTTCTTTTATAGCTGCACTTGCCCAAGTTCCTGAATCAAGATATGCCGCTTTACCGCCTACTTTCATTAAGTTGTATGGTGCCATTATGAACTCTAAACTAGCACCGCCTGCTAAGAAAAGAGCTTGATATCCTTTGCCTTCTAATCCTAAAAGTTCAATTGCCAAAGCTCTAGCTTCGTCCATAACAGCAACGAAATCTTTGCTTCGGTGTGAAATTTCTAGAATAGATAAGCCTGAATTATTAAAATCTAAAATAGCTTCTGCAGATTTTTTAAAAACTTCTTGAGGTAATATAGATGGTCCTGCGCTGTAATTGTGTATTTTCATAGTTTTGATGGTATTCAATTTTTAAAAATGCAAATTTCGGAAATAGCAGTTGAATAAGCATTATATAATCCGAAATAATTCAATATTTTTTTTACTATGTTGTTAACAAAAACGCAATAGTATCAACATTGTCAGCATAATCCCATAAATTAGGTCTTTGAGTTTGACCAAAATCAATACTGTTTTCAATAAGATTATTACTTACAATGCATTGAATTTTATCTTGTTCTGATGTTAGTTTTAATTGCAAATCAGTCAAATCTTCATAAAATTCATAAAAAACACTAGAAATAGGAGAGGAATAGCTAGCATCTTCTTTGAGTGTCAAAAAACCATTATCTAATAATTTAAAATTACTCATCAAAAAAACAGCCTTGTTATAATCATAATTATTGGCGTATTTTTCATATTGAATCACGTCTTGGTATTCGAAAATAGCTTCAAAAAAAGCAGTAAACGAATAGTTTTTCGGAACAAAAAGTTTTGAGACATTTCGACACCCTAAACCAAAATATCGAAATATATCTTCACCTAAGGCCTTCAATTGGTCTGAAGTTTCATTCCCGTTCAAGACTGCCACCGAATTTCTATTTTTTCTAATGATGCTGGGTTTGTCTTTGAAGTAATACTCAAAATAGCGCGCTGTATTATCACTTCCTGTTGCAATAATGGCATCAAAATTCTGCAATTTACCTTCAACGAATGTGATTTTTTTTGCCAATTTGGGTTCGATTGCAATACTATATTTTGCCAAAAATGGCAATAAATGTTGATCGTTTGAGGAGGTTTTTATCAAAACACTATTTCCAGTGATTAACACCGATAAAAAATCGTGAAATCCAACTAAGGGAATGTTTCCAGCTAAAATGAGTCCTATATTTTTAGGATTATTTTCTTGAAGATTATAGGGGTTAAGCCATTGATTTATATTTTCTTCGGTTAATGCATTTGCCCACGATTGAATCGAAAAATAAATGTTTTCAGGAGTGTACCATCCGTTATGTGATTGGGAGAGCAGTATTAAATTTGCAAAATCATCAAAGAATAAATTATTATTCAAAACATTCGGTTTTTCAACATTTCCTTCCTCAGAAAATTGACTTAAAAACATTCCTAATTCAATAAAACATTTTTTTTTATCGTTTTGTGTCATAAGTAATTTGTATATGAAGAGTTTTGATTGTAATTTTGCACAAAAGTAATCATAATTACGTCGATAGTCAAATGTCATAAAGTCAAAAATAATTGACATTCGACATTCGATATTCGACATTAAGACTAATAAAAATGGCAATTATAATAACAGACGAATGCATTAATTGTGGGGCTTGTGAACCAGAATGTCCAAATACAGCAATTTATGAAGGTGCAGATGATTGGAGATATAAAGACGGAACCAAAGTAAAAGGTAAAATAATTTTGCCTTCAGGAGAAGAAGTAGATGCTGATGAAGCTCAAACACCAATTTCTGATGAAGTTTATTATATTGTTCCAGGAAAATGTACAGAGTGTAAAGGATTTCATGATGAGCCACAATGTGCTGCGGTTTGCCCTGTTGACTGTTGTATTCCAGATGATAATCATGTAGAAACTGAAGAAACTTTATTGAACAGACAAGCTTTCTTGCATAATGAATAGATGAAAATTGCCTTTTGGTATAAAAAAATCCTGTTCGCCACGGCGAACAGGATTTTTTTGTTTTTGTAGAAATACTTGATTAGAAATTAAATCCTAATCTAGCATAGTAATAAGCTCCGTTGAAACCCATTTGAACGGCATCCCAATATCCTCCTGCTTCAACCCAGTCATCCTGTTGGTCTGGATAAATATTGAATAAGTTATTGGCCCCAAGGCTTAATTTAACGTTATTCGATAGTTTATAGCCCATAGTTAAATCGGTTACAATTTTTGAAGTGTAAGTGTCGGTTGCGGCTGCTATTTTGTTTTCAAAAGAACCATAATCGGCATCATCTTCATACGCCTGATAGTCTAATAATTTAACTTCACTATATCTTGTAAAAGCTACACCGGCATCAAACCTTTTTTTACTGTAATTAAAGTTTAAGCCATATTTACTGGCAGGCGCTGAAGCTAATAAAAACGCTTTGTCTCTTTCTCCAAAAAAGGTTTGCTCATCTAAATCTTTGTTATTTACTTTTAAGATTTTCATTTCGTTAAAGTTTCCTACTAACGAAGCTCCAAAATTTGATTCTCCAATCTTTTTTCTCCAAGCTAAAACAAAATCAACTCCTTTAGTTTCAGTATCAACACCATTAGTGAAAAATTGAGCATTATCAACACCCAAACCTTTTGTTGATGCATCAAAATAACCTGTCAAAACGATTCTGTCTTTCACTTTTACCCAATACCCATCAATAGTAGCGGTAAATGCGCCTTCTTTTATGGTAAATCCCAAAGATCCATTTAATGCTTTTTCTTCGTTTAATTCGCCTATACCAAATGCTTTGGTAACAGGACTGTTATTAGCTGACAATAAAACTTCCGAAGCTCCAGAACTACTAAAATTAGTAAAACTGGTGTTGTAATAAATTTGAGCTAAAGATGGCGCTCTAAATCCAGTACTGAAAGAACCTCTTAAATTGACATTCTCAGTAAGTTTGAATCTTGAAGCAATTTTTCCATTTAATGTACTACCAAAATCGTTGTAATTTTCAAAACGAACCGCCCCACTGAGAAGTAATTCTTTTGTAATATCAAACTCAGTATCTAAATAGGCAGCAAAACTAGAACGACATTCATCAACTTCGTTTTTTGTACTGTAACCTGGAAAACCTTGTGATCCTCCGGGTCTTGGATCTCCAGAAATATCATCAATTGGAGCAAATTGAGTTAGTGGGTTGGTAATTGGGTTACCATTAATATCATAAGTTGCATACGATCCTGTTTCTCCTGCAAAAATCTCAAAATTTTCAGTACGATATTCGCCACCAAAGGCTAAATTCATACCTTCTAAAACGTCAGTGTAGTTTTTAGAAAAATCTAAATTGGTTGTGTTTTGACTTAAGCTATGACCACCCGCATCAAATTCTGTTGGCGAAGCGGCTTCTAACGAAGCATTTAGAGTTCCTTTGATGGTGTAGTCAAAAATATTTTTACCAAAAGCATTGCTCAAATCAATTTTCCATCCATTTGCAGTTTTAGTTTTAAAACCTGCAACAATTGAGTTGTCAACAATAACCGATGTAATTCTAGGTGTATATCCCCCAGGATAAATATCTTCTACCACTCTTGCGCCACCATTTCTTGTAAAAGCATAGGCATCAGTATCACGGTGATTTCTTCCTCCAAAAGCATAAAAATCGATTTTATCTGTAATAGGAAGTGATAAATTGGCCATGACATTTGAACTGGTAATTTCGGCCTCGCCAAATCCTTTTCTAAAATCAAATCCTGGACGCAATGTTTTTTCTTTATTTAATAATTCGGTAGTAAAGTTTACAAATCCACCTTTTTGACCTAGTTTAACACCATAATTTGCTGATATTTTGGTTGAAAGTCCGTCTAAATTTGGCGCTTTACGAGTGGTATTCCCATTTCCATCTTTGTCTAAATAATTCCATTTTGTATTGGTGGTTCCTTCTGGAAAATCACCTTGAGCATCTGTATTATAGGCTCCAAAAGTAATCGCACCAGTCAGTTCGTTAACATTATCATTGAGTACAATATTTATAACTCCAGCAATAGCATCAGATCCATATTGTGCTGCAGCGCCATCTCTTAATATTTCTATCCGTTTTATCGAAGCTGCAGGAATGGCGTTCAAATCGGTTCCTGTATTTCCTCTACCACGAGTTCCAAACAAATTGATTAATGAAGATTGATGTCTTCTTTTTCCGTTGATTAATACTAATGTTTGATCAGGTCCCATTCCTCTTAATGATGCTGGATCTACGTGATCGGCACCATCAGAACCAGATTGTTTATTAGCATTAAATGAAGGAGCAACATATTGAAGGAGTTCATTAATTTCTAATTTTCCGCTTTGTGTTGTTACTGCTTTTACATCTATAATATCAATTGGAACAGCCGAATTAACCACCGTTCTTTTGGTGTTTCTAGAACCAACGATTACAACATCTTTTAGTTCTTGTCCTTTAATTTCAGCTTCTTTGGTTGTGCTTGGTACTTCTTGTGCTACAACATACGAAACATTTAGAATTAGCATTAATAATGTAATTTTTTTCATAATTTGAGTGAATTGGTTAGTAAATTGATTTAGTAAATTGATTTAGTAAATTTTTTCAATTGTCTGCAATTTAACATAAATTTAAAATATTTGACAGCCTCGGAAGAATTATTTCTTCATTTTTATTAAAAAGCTAAAAAAGGCTTTTTTTATATTTATTAACTTAACCCATTGAGTGTAATTAATAAAAAAAAATAATTATTGACTAAATAAAAAATTTAACCACATAGATTCATAGAATAAAGAGTTTGATAGACCAATTCTTGGTTCCAAATAGCTATGTTTTTCTCGAATTAAGTGGAACGACTTTCAAAATTTTCAGAATCTATGTTTCTATGTGGTAAAAAAAATCATAAAAATTGAATTACACCTAACGGGTTAACTTATTGTTTTGATTATTTTTTAATAAATTTTGAAATGGATTCTTTTCCATTGATAGTCATTTTAACAATATAAACTCCTTTTTGAAGTCCGCTAGTTTGTATTGTAGTCGTTTTATTTACTTGTTTTTTTGCTAATACATCTTTTCCTAATAGATTATAAATAGTGATTTTTTGAATTTCTTCTTTGGCTTCTATTATCAATTGGTTTGATACAGGATTTGGATACAAATTAACTTTTGAAATTCAATAATTTCTGAAATTTTAAATAATAGATATAAAAGCTATATTTGCACACTTTAAAAAATCAAACTATAATGAAAGCAGGAATTGTAGGATTACCCAATGTTGGAAAATCAACCTTATTTAATTGTTTATCTAATGCCAAAGCGCAAAGTGCGAACTTTCCGTTTTGCACCATTGAACCTAATATTGGTGTCGTTAATGTGCCTGATCCCAGAATTGAAAAATTAGAAGAATTGGTAAATCCTGAGCGTGTTCAAATGGCAACAGTAGATATTGTTGATATTGCTGGATTAGTAAAAGGAGCCAGTAAAGGGGAGGGTTTAGGAAATCAATTTTTAGGAAACATTAGAGAATGTAATGCAATTATACACGTTTTGCGTTGTTTTGATAACGATAATATTGTGCATGTTGATGGCAATGTGAATCCAATTCGAGATAAAGAAACTATAGATATTGAATTACAATTAAAAGATTTAGAAACGGTTGAAAAACGTTTGGAAAAAGTAAAACGAGCTGCTAAAACTGGCAATAAAGAAGCCCAACTCGAAGAAGGATTGTTAAACCGAATTAGAGAAACATTGCTTCAAGCTAAATCGGCAAGAACAGTTATCCCAAAAGGATATGAAGAAGAAGAATTGATGGAAAGCTTCCAATTAATAACTTCAAAACCCGTTTTGTATGTTTGTAATGTAGATGAAATTTCAGCAGTGAGTGGAAATAAATATGTAGATCAAGTTCGCGAATTAGTAAAAGATGAGGACGCCGAAGTGATTATACTTTCGGTAGGAGCAGAAGCCGATATTACCGAATTAGAAAGTTACGAAGAACGCCAAGTTTTTTTGGAGGATATGGGTTTGAGTGAGCCAGGAGCATCGGTTTTGATTCGTGCCGCGTATAAATTATTAAAACAACAAACATATTTTACGGCAGGAGTTAAGGAAGTTCGTGCTTGGACGATCAATATTGGAGCTACTGCGCCTCAGGCGGCAGGAGTTATTCATACTGATTTTGAAAAAGGATTTATTCGTGCTGAGGTAATTGGGTATGAAGATTTCGTTCAATATGGTTCTGAAGTTAAATGTAAAGAAGCTGGAAAATTCAAGGTAGAAGGTAAAGAATACATAGTTAAAGATGGTGATGTAATGCATTTTAGGTTTAACGTGTAAGAAAAATTAATCATATAAAATTAAAAAACGCCTATAATTATTAATTGTAGGTTTTTTTTGTTTTTTTAAAAACAATTTCGTTACTTTATAATAATTAAATATGATCATTATGAAGCTACAGCAAGTGATTGTTGATAAAGATAATTTAGAAACAGTTCTTTATTCAACCGACAATTTTAATTCACAAAAATCTAATTTAGTTCTAGCTTTTGGAGAACGTACTTTTCTAGAATCTTTATCGCCGTATAAAAAATTAAGAGCATTATATCCCAATGCTCAAATTGTGATTTGCTCAACATCGGGTCAAATATTAAACACCAATTTAGTAGAGAATAGTTTAGTAGCAACATCGATTCAGTTTGAAAAATCGTCAATAAAAGTTACTGAAATAGATATTTTATTAAATCCTGATATTAAAGAACTTGGTAATAAAATTAAAGGAGAACTTTTGAGTGATGATTTAAAATCAATTTTAATTATTTCTGAAGGAAGTTTTATAAACGGTACTGAACTCATCAATGAATTGATTTTTCAAACAAAAAAATTAGTTCCAATATTTGGAGGATTAGCTGGTGATGAATACAACTTCGAAAAAACAGTGGTAGGTTTAAATCGTGATGCTTCTCCAGGTAAAATTGTAGCCATAGGTTTTTATGGAGATGCTTTGCATTTTGGTTTTGGTTCTGAAGGCGGTTGGAGTGATTTTGGTCCTGAGCGGGAAGTAACCCATTCCGACAAAAATGTTTTGTATAAAATAGGAAATCGATCAGCCTTGGAAATTTATAAAGAATATCTTGGGAAATATGCCGATGAATTGCCCGGTTCTTCTTTGTATTTTCCTTTATCAATGAAAGAAAATCAAGATTCTGAACCGATTGTAAGAACCATTTTATCTATAGATGAAGAAAAAAAATCAATGACTTTTGCTGGAAATATTCCAACTGGATCTACAGTTCGATTTATGAAAGGAAACATTGATAAATTAATTGACGCTTCCTATCAAGCTGCGGAAGCAATTCATACAAATCAAATTCATCAACCAGAATTGGCTTTTTTGGTGAGTTGTGTGGGTAGAAAGATTGTTTTAGGCAATAGAATTGAGGAAGAAATTGAAGCGGTAAAAGAAGTTTTTGGAGATAAAATATTAGTTTGTGGTTTTTATTCATACGGCGAAATATCTCCAAATCTAAATAAAGTGGCCTGTGAATTGTACAATCAAACAATGACACTAACGACCATTTTTGAATCATAATTATATGGAAAACGAAAATATTCATAGACAACTAAAACGTCAAATAGCGAAATTTTTGCCTCAAGATTTGTTGCAAAATAATCCAGATTTGCAGCAGTTTATCAAAGCCGTTAATTTATCCTATTTGAGTTTTGATCGTGATGCCGAGCTATCGGAGCTGTCTTCTCGATTAAATGACAAAGAATATTTTCAAATTAATTCGAAAATTAAAGAGGAGTTAGAACAGAATAGAAAAATACACGATGAATTAATTTTTGCCATCAAACAACTAAGTGATGGTGAAATAAAACTCGAAAGGGATGACAGCTTGATTGATTTAATAACTATTTTGAATAAGGAGATTGATTCAAAAAAAGAATTTGAGGATCAATTATTTTTGGCTAAAGAGAATGCTGAAAAAGCAAACAACGCCAAATCAGATTTTCTTTCCGTTATGAGCCATGAAATCAGAACGCCATTAAATGCTATTATTGGTTTGATTTACATCATGGAAAAAGAAAATTCTTTTGCCAGTTTTGAAGAGAATATAGATGTGTTAAAACACTCAGCTCAAAATCTTTACCTTCTGATAAATGACATTCTTGATTTTAATAAAATTGAAGCTGGAAAAATTGACATCGAACATATTCCATTCGACTTTCATGAATTGGTAACACAAATCGGAAAATCATTAGAAGTAAAATCGCAAGAGAATTCAAATATAATTGAAATTAATATTGATAAAGATTTCACTTCAAATATTATCAGTGATCCACTTAGACTTGGACAAATTATAACCAATTTAGTTTCAAACGCTATCAAGTTTACCAAAAATGGTTTGGTACAAGTAAAAGTGCATCAAATAGAAAAAACTAATGATATTTCTAAGTTTGTTGTTCAGGTTATTGATAATGGAATCGGAATTGAAAGAGAAAAATTTGAACAAATTTTTCAGCAATTTGAACAAGCTGAAAAGAGTACTACCAGAAAATTTGGAGGTACTGGGTTAGGACTTATCATTTCAAAAAAATTATTGCAATTATTAAATTCAGAAATTAATTTACAAAGTGAAATAGGAGTGGGTTCTACTTTCAGTTTTGTGCTAGAAGTTCCTTATTTCACCAATAGTTCCGATTTGAATAATAATGTTTTATACCACGATTATAAAGAGGAAAATTTAGAAGGAATGCATGTTTTACTCGTTGAAGACAACTTGATTAACGTAAAAGTAGCTGAAAAAATATTATCGCATTGGAATGTAAAAGTAGATATTGCTCTCAATGGATTGTTGGCTACCCAAAAATTCAAGGTCGATAAATACGATGTTATCTTGATGGATTTGGCTATGCCAATTATGGACGGATACGAAGCTACTTCTATCATCAGAGGCAAGGATACAGCAATTCCGATAATTGCTCTAACCGCTTCTGCTTCTTATGGCTATCTCGAAAAAGC
>NZ_JBJXDQ010000012.1:0-27356 GCF_046155325.1 Flavobacterium sp. | reverse complement strand
CAGCACTTTCTTTTGCCATTTCTACCGACATCGAATTTAAAAACGGAACATCCAAATTGATACCTTCCATTTCCATCGCTGCGAGAACAGGAATTAAAGGAATTTCGATTTCTTCAAATAATTTTTTGGTTTCAGCTTTGTCTAAAATGGGACTGAAATTTTGTTTTAATTGAAATGTAATATCCGCATCTTCGGCAGCATATTCTTTGATTTCTTCCAAAGCTACATCACGCATCGATTTTTGGTTTTTTCCTTTCTTTCCAATTAAATCTTCAATAGATTTTGGCGAATATTTTAAATAGGTTTCGGATAGAACATCCATATTGTGACGCATATCAGGGTTGATGAGGTAATGCGCAATCATCGTATCAAATAATTTTCCTTTTATGGAAACCCCATAACGAGAGAGAATTTTCAAATCATATTTGATATTTTGACCAATTTTTTCGATGGTTTCAGATTCAAAAAACGGTTTAAATTTATCTACTAAAATTTGTGCTTCTTCTTGATTTTCTGGAAACGGCACATAAAATCCTTTTCCTTTTTCGAAAGAGAAAGACATTCCAACTAATTCAGCATTTAATGCATCAATCCCAGTGGTTTCCGTATCAAAACAAACCGAAGTTTGATTCAATAAATTTTGCAACAATAATTTTACAGCAAAATCACCTTGAATAACTTGATAAAAATGTTGCGTGGTTTCTAATGTTGCATAAAAAGATTGTGGTTTTGGCTCATCATTGTCATCATCCGAAAAACCAAACAAATCAAATTGATCTTCGTTAGTTTTTTTAGCAGGAGTTTTTTTAGTTGGTTGCGCAACATCATTAGATATTCCATTTCCATTGGTATCAATTTCATCGTATTCTTTACCAGTTCCAAAATATTTATCGAATTGCGCTTTCATTTGACGGAATTCCAATTCATTAAAAAGGGTATCAGTTTTCTCTACATCAGGTTTAGAAAGTTCGTAATCAGTAGCGTTAAATGTTACTGGGCAATCGAGTAGAATAGTGGCTAATTTTTTTGACAGAATCCCTTTATCTTTGTTGGCTTCAATTTTTTCTTTCATCGCGCCTTTAAGTTTGTCAGTATTGGCTAGAAGATTTTCCATCGAACCAAATTCTTTCAACAATTTCTTTGCTGTAACTTCGCCAACGCCAGGTAAACCCGGAATATTATCGGCAGCATCACCCATCATTCCTAGAAAATCAATTACTTGTTCTGGACGTTCAATTTCAAATTTGGCTAATACTTCTGGAATTCCCCAAATTTCGATGTCATTTCCCATTCGCGCGGGTTTGTACATAAAAATATTTTCGGAAACTAGCTGTGCAAAATCCTTGTCAGGCGTTACCATATACACTTTGAAATCTTCTTTTTCGGCTTGTTTAGCCAATGTCCCTATCAAATCATCAGCTTCAAAACCCGCAACTTCTATAATAGGAATATGCATGGCTTTTAGCAATTCTTGAATATAAGGAACGGCAATTTTGATGGCTTCGGGTGTTTCGTCTCGATGTGCTTTGTATTCTTGATACATTTCATAACGGTAGGTACTTCCGCCTTTATCGAAAGCAACAGCTAAATGATCGGGTTTTTCACGTTTGATAACATCCATTAAGGCATTCATAAATCCCATAATGGCTGAGGTATCCATTCCTTTAGAATTGATACGAGGATTTTTAATAAAGGCAAAATAACCGCGAAATATTAGTGCGTAAGCATCTAGAAGGAAAAGGCGTTTTTGTGACATTGTATGAAAATTAATTTTGTAAAAATAGGTAAACTTTCAAAAAAGAACCTTGTATTTTTAATAGAAATTAAACATTGTTAAATTATATATAATATCGATAATTAACAGTTACTTTCTTTGTTATTTTGTTTAAAAATTCAAGAAATGGCTTTTCGTTTGTTTATCCTTTTTGTAATAATCACAATCATTGAGATATATGCTTTTCAAGCTGTAAAGACTTTTACCAAAACAAGATGGATTATATTTTCTTATGCTTTAATTTCATTGACAGCTGTGTTGTTCATTTTTTACCAATTCACAAAATTTGATAGAAGTATAGGTCAAACCCCTATGACCATGATAACTTTAGGATTATTGTTGTTAATTTTAATTCCAAAACTAATCGTCACCTTGTTTTTGATATTGGAAGATAGTATAAGATTAATTATTGGTTCACGAAATTATTTTGCTAATTATGATAAAGATTCTTCATTTTTGCCTGAAAGAAGGCAGTTTGTAAGTAAAATGGCACTAGGCATAGCCGCGATTCCTTTTTTGTCTTTGTTGTATGGAATGACTTATGGGAAATATAATTACAAAATTATTAAACAGAAACTTTTTTTCCCTGATTTACCCGATGCTTTTGATGGTTTTCAAATCACACATATTTCGGATGTACATAGCGGTAGTTTTGATGATTCCGAAAAAATAGGTTACGCCATTGACTTGATTAACCAACAAAATTCAGACTTGATTTTATTTACTGGTGATATTGTAAATACGCATGCCAAAGAAATGCATCCTTGGATTAAAGTTTTTAATAAAATTCAGAAGCATGAATTTGGTAAATTTTCAGTTTTAGGAAATCATGATTATGGAGAATATATTGATTGGCCCAATAATGAAGCTAAAGAAGATAATTTTAAGGCGATCAAGAATTTACATCAACAAATTGGTTTTAATTTGCTATTGAATCAAAACTTTAAAATAAACAAAGGGAATGATGAAATTGCTATAGTTGGTGTTGAAAATTGGGGCTTACATTTTAAAAAAGCAGGTGATTTAAATAAAGCAGCAGAAGGATTATCAAAAGAGGAATTTAAAATTTTAATGACTCATGATCCCACACATTGGGATGCAGAAATTAATAAACATAGTAAAGATTTTCATTTAACATTATCAGGTCATACCCATGGCTTACAATTTGGCATCGAAATTCCAGGTTTTTTCAAATGGAGTCCTGCACAGTATGTTTATGAGCAGTGGGCTGGTTTATATGAAAAAGCAGGCAAGTATATTTATGTAAATAGAGGATTTGGCTTTCATGCCTATCCTGGAAGAGTGGGAATATTGCCAGAAATCACAGTCATAACGCTAAAAAAAGGGCTTAATGTAGTATAATTAGTTTAAAATGCTACATTTGTAAAATAAATTAACTTTTTCACTCCCGAAGTTTCGGGATATAAAATTAAATTCGTTGGTTTTATGTCAAAATTTGGAGAACTTATAAGCACACAAGTCCCTGTGTTAATTGATTTTTACACAGATTGGAATGAATCATCAGTATTAATGCATCCAGTAATTAGAGATGTAGCTGCTGCCCTTGGAGATAAGGCAAAAGTAATAAAAATTGATGTTGATAAAAATCAAGAATTAGCAGACGCTTTAAGAATTAAAGGACTTCCAACTTTAATGATTTATAAAGAAGGTCAAATGATCTGGAGACAATCTGGAGAATTAGATGCTAACACTATAATTGGTTTAGTTCAAGAGCACCTTTAGTACTAAATGTGATCTTTATTAGACCAGCAATATTATTTTATTACATCTAATAAATACCCTTTTTCCTTCCAAAATTTTAACGCTCTAGGCAAGGTATATTCCAAATTTGGAAATGCTTTAACACTATCGTGAAAAACAATTATACTTCCTGGTTTTACGTTTTCAAGTACGTTTTCAAGACATTTTTTTGGAGTTATTTTAGTGTCAAAATCAGCACTTAACACATCCCACATAATTATTTTGTATCCAAGCTTTCTTAGTTTTATGGATTGTGATAATTTTATTTTGCCATAAGGAGGACGAAACAAGTTCCAAGTTTTAGATTTTAGGTTTTGCGCTTCCATCTTCCATCTTCTATCTTCCAACTCTTTATGGCATAAATTTACATTCTCTATATAGTTATTGGTTGCCGTTTTCCAGCCATTTAAGTGGTTGAAAGTGTGATTTCCAATAGAATGTCCATGTTTTATAACTTTCGCATAAACATCTGGGTTTTTTTTGATGTTGTTGCCAATACAAAAAAAAGTGGCTTTTGCTTGGTAATTTTCTAGTACTTCAAGAACCCATTCTGTTATTTCAGGAGTAGGACCATCGTCAAAGGTTAAGTAAATTTTATGGTCTATATTAGGTATATCCCAAATGTATTTTGAATATACCTTTTTTATTAAAAAATTAGTTTTCACCCAATACAATCTCATTGATATGTTTTGAATTTGGTTGTATTACTACTCTTTATCTCTTTCAAAATGGGAGAATGTTTTTATATAGGTGTTAAATACAGGTTTGTTCTTAGTATAAAATGGAAGATCTCCATTGTCTTTCATAACTTGTAATAAACTTCTATATCGCTCAATATCAGTAATAATGTCTATAGCAATATCAGATTGGTCTGAAATAGTTAGTGAACTGTAATAGTTAAGGTTTTCTTTGTATTTTGTTATTAATTTATCAAGCAATTGTTGGGCTTTTGCTATTTCTCCAATTTCATAATATCCTTTTGCGAAAGGTTCTATAACAGAATAATAATTAAATTTTTCAAAAGGCATTTTAGTCATAGCTAAATCAATAATTTTTTTGGCTTTGTCTTTTTTGCCCTCAGCAATTAATTGATCCATTAAACGAGCAAGATTTGTCCTATAAGTAATGCTGTTTCTTCTGGTTTCTGGGTCATGATAAATTTTATCACTTTCACTATTACCCCAATCCCACTTCATGACATTTTTATACATTTTATCAGCATCAATTTGACCCATATCCATTATGCTAGCATCCTTGTCAAAGACTGTTTTTATTGGGACTAATTTATAAACCATTCCGTCTAATTGGAGATAGTCTTTTAGCCATAAATAGTCTTCACTATCAAAAGCGCCTCCACTAAAATAAATGGGTCTTTTCCAATTATTATTAGCCAAAACATCAAGCATCATTAATCTATTTTTATATAAAGCACCTCCTTTTATGTCCATATCGATGTAAGGTACAATAGAATCATAGTACTTTGGCGACACTACTTTGTTTTTTATAATAATGTTTTTGTCTATGGGTACTCTAATTTTATTGGTTGGAAAGAAATGAATAGTCTGTCCGTTTTGCATCTCAATTGTTGATTTTGGGAGTTTAATAAAATTGATAAAGTCTTTTATTTCCCATCGGCTTTCTGTTTTTGGAATATAGGCAACATAATCTAATTTATCACCTACATAATCATCGTGAACAAATGAAATAGGTAATGGGTCCGCATCGTAAGTTTTGCTTTTCATCTGGTCAATATACCAATCCGTCATAAAAAGACTGGTGTTTACTATTTTTATATCGGTACGTATTTTTTCGATTTCTTGAGCATACCATAATGGAAAAGTGTCATTGTCTCCAATAGTATATAATATTGCGTTTTTGTCACAAGAATATAAGTAAGATTTAGCCATTGCAACAGCGGTATAACGACCAGAACGATCATGGTCATCCCAGTTTTGAAAACCCATAAGTACAGGAACAGCCAATAAACTTCCGATAATTAGAATAGGTCCAGCAATTTTAGGTTTGATATAATTACAAAGACTTTCATATAATGAATAAACACCAAAACCAATCCATATTGCAAATACATAAAATGAACCTACCAAAGCATAATCTCTTTCTCGAGGTTCGAAAGGTCTTTCGTTGAGGTAAATTTTTAAAGCAAAACCAGTAAATAAGAATAAAATCATTAACACATAAAAACTTTTGAGATCCTTATTGGCATGATACATAAGTCCTATGAGGCCCAAAATAAATGGCAAAAAGAAATAGACATTTCTTCCTTTGTTATTCAATACATCAGTCGGTAAGTTTTGTTGTGTGCCAAGATGTAATTCGTCTATAAATGTAATTCCACTAAGCCAATTTCCGTCTTGATAATCATATTTACCTTGGTTGTCGCTCTGACGACCAACAAAGTTCCACATTAAATACCTGAAGTACATATACCCAAACTGGTATTCAAACATAAAACTTAAATTATCTATTGTAGATGGTTTTTCTACTATTAAGTATTCACTATAACTTTTAAGAAATTTAACATAACCTTCGTTGTCAATTTGTTTTTGAGCATAGGCTTGTCTGAATTCGGTTACTGTTTTTTCGATTTCATTCTTTAATTGAACAATAGCTTTGTTGTAATCTTCCTCGGTTAATTGACTTGGATCAATACCATATTTTTCTAAATCATCTTCATAAGGATAATTAGGATTTAATTTGAACTCAGGAGGGTTTGTGAAGTTAATATAGTTTTCAATATGTTCATTGCTCCAAAGTCTTGGCAGTATAGTTTTCTGATTATCATCACTATTTTGTTCCGCATTTTTAAAATTGTTTACAATAATATATTTGCCAGTTTTATAATCCCTTTCGTAGTTTGGTGCTTTGTCTAAATAAGGTTCATTTTCATCTAAACCTGCAAAAACTTCTGTGTATTGTGGGCCATAAAACAAGGGATTAGAGCCGTATTGTTCTCTGTTGTAATAAGCCAAAACTTCTCGTGCATCAGAGGGTTTGTTCTCGTTAATTACAGTATTAGCATTGGCTCGGATAGGCAACATAAGCCAAGTAGAAAATCCAATTAATATAAACAAAACACACAAAATCATAGTGTTGTAAAAAACAAGGCCTTTGTCGTGAGTATATTTCAATCCAAAATAAAAGAAAGCAATTAAAAGTAGTGTTACAAATATACTTCCTGAATCAAAAGGCAAGCCCAAACTATTGACCATAAACACTTCTGTTTTTCCAAAGAAAGCCATCGTTAGGGGTAATAATAATTTAAAAATGAATAGTAAAATGGCAATAACAATACCATTGGCAATGATAAAATTTTTGATAGTAACTTCCTTGTAATGTTTGAAAAAATAAAGAAATCCTATAGCAGGAATGGTTAATAATGCCATGAAGTGTACACCAAAAGACAGTCCTATAACTAATGAAATTATTAAAAGCCATCTATTACCTCTAGGGGTTTCCATGTCTTGTTCCCAACGTAATCCAAGCCAAAAAAGTAGTGCTATAAATAAGGAAGCCATTGCATATACTTCGGCTTCAATAGCATTGTTCCAAAAACTATCAGTAAAGGTAAATCCTAAAGCCGCAACTAATGAGCTTCCAAGGATGACTAAAGCTTTGTCTTTTTCAATTTCGACAATCTTGTTATTAATTTTACTTAAGTTTTCAAAATGTAATATTAGTTTTTTTAACAGTATTGATGTTGACCAAAAAAGGAACAATATTGTAAATGCACTTGAAAACACGGACATCATGTTTACCATTAATGCAATATGTTCATTATTGAAAGAAAACATAGCAAAAAAAGCTCCTATCATCTGGTACAGAGGTGCTCCAGGAGGATGTCCAACTTCTAATTTAGCCGCGGTGGCAATATATTCGCCACAATCCCAGAAACTCATTGTAGGTTCGACTGTTAAGGAGTATGTTGTCAATGCAATAACAAATGCAAACCATCCTGTAATTGTGTTCCATTTGTTGAAATTGAATGTTGCCATATTTTTAGAGAATGATGTTTTATTTTTAAGATACAAAGAAAATGTTTTTTTATGTAAAGCTACGAGCAATAACAAAATTTTACAAAAAAAGCATTTGACTTCAAATCGAGGGATATTTCATGAATTTTTCGATGGTTTTTTGGCTTCAAAAAGTTTTTAAATAAAAAGAGATTAAAAATTTGTATGAATTAAAATTTCGTTTAAATTTGCACTCGCTTTACAGCAATGGAATTGGTCTATGGTGTAATGGTAACACAACTGTTTTTGGTGCAGTCTTTCTAGGTTCGAGTCCTAGTAGACCAACAAAAGACTCCTCAATTTTTTGAGGAGTTTTTTATTTTATTCGCCTGTCTTGATGGAAACGACAAATTTTATAGATTGTTTTTTGTGGTGTTTTAAAAAAATAGTGTTTAAAAATAAGTTGAAAAGGTATATTCATTTTTGATTTATAAAAAAAACACTATATTTGCACTGTTATTTATAAAAAATAGTAGATAATGAGGCACGCAATGCGTGCCTCTTTTTATAAAAAGTATGACATTTAAAGAAAAAGTTAACGGTTTAGTAGCGGATGCATTACAAGCAAATACCTCACTATTTCTTATAGATTTAACTATTTCGGATGCATTTAAGATAACCGTAAATCTAGATGGTGATGCAGGAGTAGATTTGCAAGATTGTATCGATGTTAGTCGTGCAATCGAAGGTAATTTAGATAGAGAAGAACAGGATTTTTCTTTAGAAGTGGCTTCGGTAGGAGTAGGTTCGGCATTAAAAATGGTTCGACAGTATAAAAAAAATGTCGGAAGAACTCTAATTGTAAAATTAGATACACAAACTATTGAAGCAGAATTAGTTGAAGCTAATGATAATTTTATAATTTTGTCATGGAAGGCTCGTGAGCCTAAAAAACTTGGAAAAGGGAAGGAAACAGTTCAAAAAATACAGGAAATCCCGTATACGGATATAAAAGAAGCAGTTGTTACAGTAACATTTTAATTAATTAGTTGGCATGGAAAATTTAGCATTAATCGATTCATTTTCAGAGTTTAAAGACGATAAACTTATTGATCGTGTGACGCTTATGGCGATATTAGAAGATGTGTTTAGAAATGCATTGAAGAAAAAGTTTGGATCTGATGATAATTTCGATATCATTATTAATCCAGATAAAGGTGATATGGAAATATGGCAAAGAAGAGTAATTGTTGCTGATGATGATTTAGATTTAGATCACCTTGAGATTACATTAACCGAGGCTAGAAAAATTGAACCCGATTTTGAGATTGGAGAAGAAGTTTCTGAGGAAGTAAAATTAATTGACTTAGGAAGAAGAGCTATTTTAGCTTTGCGTCAAAATTTAATTTCTAAAATTCATGAACATGATAACACAAATCTTTATAAGCAATTTAAAGATTTAATAGGTGATATTTATACAGCCGAAGTGCATCATGTGCGCCCTAGAGTTGTCATTTTGATTGATGATGAAGGAAATGAAATAATTTTGCCAAAAGAAAAACAAATTCCAACTGACTTTTTTCGTAAAGGAGACAACGTTCGTGGGATAATTGAAAGCGTAGAATTGAAAGGGAACAAACCTCAAATTATTATGTCAAGGACAGCAAATTTGTTCTTAGAAAAGTTATTTGAACAAGAAATACCAGAAGTTTTTGACGGATTAATAATGGTCAAAAATGTTGTGAGAATTCCTGGTGAAAAAGCAAAAGTATCAGTAGATTCATATGATGATAGAATTGATCCTGTTGGAGCATGTGTCGGAATGAAAGGATCTCGTATTCATGGAATTGTTCGTGAATTAGGAAATGAGAATATTGATGTTATTAACTACACAAGTAATATTCAATTATATATTACAAGAGCATTAAGTCCGGCAAAAGTATCTTCAATCAAAATTAATGAAGCTACAAAAAGAGCCGAAGTGTTTTTGAAATTAGAAGAAGTCTCTAAAGCTATTGGTAGAGGAGGTCACAATATTAAATTAGCGGGACAGTTAACCGGTTATGAATTAGATGTTATTCGTGAAGGAGATGTTGCAGGTGCAGTCGTAGATGAAGATGATGTTGAATTAACTGAGTTTTCAGATGAGATAGAAGAATGGGTAATCGAAGAATTTGCAAAAATTGGTCTGGATACTGCAAAAAGTATTTTAAAACAAGAGGTAAATGATTTAGTAAGAAGAACTGATCTTGAAGAGGAAACAATTCTTGATGTAATGAGAATATTAAAAGAAGAATTTGATAGTTAATCAGTTCTAAAAAAATAAATACAAACCTTATTTTTTCTCCAAATTGAGAATTAGTTTGAGGAATAATATAAAGGTAAATTAAAAAGGTTTTATGTCTGAAGAGAAAATTATTAGAATAAACAAAGTTTTAAGGGAATTGAATATTTCTTTAGAAAGAGCTGTGGATTATCTAAAAGATAAAGGAATTGTTATTGAATCAAATCCGAACACAAAGATTTCAGACGACGTTTATAGTGTTTTGTGTGGTCAGTTTGCTGGAGATAAAGGAAATAAAGAAGCTTCAAAAGAAGTAGGTGAAGAAAAGCGAAAAGAGAAAGAAGCCCTTCGTATCGAAAGAGAAAAAGAAATTGAAGATAAACGCAAACACGACGAGGATCTTTTAAAAAGTCAAGAAGTAATTAAAGCAAGAGCCGTTGTAACAGGACCAGTACATATAGGTAATATTGATCTTAGTCCAAAAAAACAAGTTGTAACTACTCTATCTCCAGTAATAGAAGAAAAAAAGGAAAAGGCGATTGTAAAAACTGAAGTTGAAACGCCTGTTTCTAATATAGTTGTCGACGAAAAAATTGTTGTTGACAAAAAAGTTGTAAAGCCAATCAAAGTTGAAAATAAGATTGAAAAAAATGTAAAAACAACTGCTAAAGATTTAGAATTACCACTTGCCGAAGAATCAATCACTACAAAGTACACAAAATTATCAGGAGCTACATTAACAGGTCAAACCATTGATTTATCTCAATTTAATAAGCCAAAAAAGAAAAAAGAAGAACCTAAAATTGCTGCAAATAAACCTATAGTTCCAGGAGAAGCTGGAGCTCCAGGAAGTAATGTAAATAAGAATAAAAGAAAAAGAATTGCGCCAAAAACTGGTGCTCCAAGACAAGAAACAGGAACGCTTGGTACGCCAGGTTCTCCAAACCCAAATATAATTACTGCTAATGCTGGAGGAGGAGGTTTTAATGCTAATAGAGGAGCAAGACCAGGATTTGTAAAAGGAGCAAGACCTGCAATTACGGCTAAAGTTGAACCTACAGAAGAAGAAGTTAAAAATCAAATTAGAGAGACTTTAGAAAAACTTCAAGGAAAAGGGGGTAAATCTAAAGCGGCTAAATACAGAAGAGATAAAAGAGATACGCACCGTCAAAAATCAGATGATGAGCAAAGAGCATTAGACGAAGGAAGTAAAACTATAAAAGTTACTGAATTTGTTACTGTGGGAGAAATTGCTATTATGATGGACGTTCAAATTACTAAAGTAATTGGAACATGTATGTCATTAGGAATAATGGTAACACAAAATCAACGTTTAGATGCGGAAACTTTGACCATTGTTGCCGATGAATTTGGTTATGAAGTTGAATTTATAACTGTAGACATTGAAGAAGCGATTCAAGTTGTACCAGATAAAGAAGAAGATTTGGTTTTTAGAGCGCCTATTGTTACAGTAATGGGTCACGTGGATCACGGTAAAACCTCTTTGTTAGATTATATTCGTAAAGAAAATGTTATTGCAGGAGAATCAGGAGGAATTACACAGCATATCGGTGCCTACGGTGTCGAATTAGACAATGGTCAAAAAATAGCATTTCTTGATACACCAGGTCACGAAGCCTTTACAGCTATGCGTGCTCGTGGTGCTCAAGTTACAGATATTGCAATTATTGTAATTGCCGCTGATGATGATATTATGCCACAAACTAAAGAAGCTATTTCTCATGCACAGGCTGCCAGTGTTCCAATTATTTTTGCTATCAATAAAATTGATAAACCCAACTCTAATGTTGAAAAAATAAAAGAAAAATTAGCAGGAATGAATTTGCTTGTTGAAGATTGGGGTGGAAAAATTCAATCTCATGATATTTCTGCAAAAGTTGGTACAGGCGTAAAAGAATTATTAGAAAAAGTATTATTAGAAGCTGAAATTTTAGATTTAAAATCCAATCCCAATAAGGCGGCTCAAGGAACAGTTGTTGAAGCTTTCTTAGATAAAGGTAAAGGATATGTATCTACCATATTAGTACAACACGGAACATTGAGGGTAGGAGATTATATGCTTGCTGGAAAACATCATGGAAAAATAAAAGCAATGCACGATGAAAGAGGTCATGTTGTTACAGTTGCAGGGCCTTCAACACCTGTATCTGTTTTAGGACTAGACGGTGCAGCAACAGCGGGTGATAAATTCAATGTTTTTGAAGATGAAAAAGAAGCAAAACAAATTGCTTCAAAACGTTCTCAATTGATGCGTGAACAATCTGTTCGTACGCAACGTCATATTACATTAGATGAAATTGGACGAAGAATAGCATTAGGTCAATTTAAAGAATTAAACATTATTCTTAAAGGTGACGTGGATGGTTCTGTTGAAGCGCTTTCGGATTCGTTCTCTAAATTATCTACCGAAGAAATTCAGATTAATATCATTCATAAAGGGGTTGGAGCGATTACTGAAACCGACGTTATGTTAGCTTCTGCTTCTGATGCCATTATTATAGGATTTAATGTTCGTCCAGCAGGAAATGCTAGACAATTAGCAGACAAAGAAGAAATAGATATCCGTTATTATTCTATTATATACGCCGCTATCGACGACTTGAAAGACGCTATGGAAGGCATGTTGGCGCCAGAAATGAAAGAAGAAATTTTAGGTACTGCCGAAATTAGAGAGATATTCAAAATCTCTAAAGTGGGTTCTATCGCAGGTTGTATGGTGATGGATGGTAAAATTCAAAGAACAGCCAAAATTCGTATTATTAGAGAAGGTGTAGTTGTTCACACTGGAGAGCTCGTAGCATTAAAACGTTTCAAAGATGATGTCAAAGAAGTTTTAAAAGGATATGATTGTGGTATTCAAATTAAAGGATACAATGATATCGAAGAACGAGATGTTATCGAAGCATATCACGAAGTGGCTATAAAGAAAAAATTGAAATAATTTATAATTAAAAAAATCCCATAAAGGGATTTTTTTAATTATAATAAGTATTTCTATTGGGTCTTATTAAAAGAACATTGGTGAATTTATTTTTTATCTTTATTAGATTTTTCTCAGCTTCTATGCGAGTTTTGAAATTCCCAACCCAAACTTTATAGTTTGGGGTATAGAAAACAATTGTAGCATCAATAGTTTTAAATTCTTGTTTAAATTCGTTCAAGTTATTTTTTGCTGATTCACTGTCACCGCTAAAAATTTGTATTTTATAATAGTCATTTATGATTATTGAGGGGTTTAATTTCCTTTTTTCATTCAATAATTGTTCGAATTTTGGATTTTGAGTTATTTCGGCATTTTGATTTTGAGCAATAATTTTTAAATTACAAAATACAATGAAAATAATTGTTAATTTAATTTTTGAAAGTCTTATAAATCTCATAATGAGTTGGTTTTTAAACAAAAATAGTAATTTAATTAGTAACTTGTCAAGCCTAGCTATTTAGAATAGGTATAAATTATATTTAAGGCTATTTTAAGATTTTGAGAATAGTTCTTAGTATTGTATTTTTGTGCCAGTTTTAAAATAGAGCTTATATTATAATTACTGTTTTAGCACTAAATTATGCCAATATTAGTAGATAATCACATAATAATATGAAAAAGGTGGGTAACCATAATTCGATTTCAAGGAAATTATATTTAGGCTTAGCTTTTATTTTAAGTATTTCCTTAACTTCATTAGCGCAAGAAGCAACTCCGGTTGCAAGCACTATGGCAGCCACTACAGAAGCTGCTGCTGCAACTTCTCCGGCAAGTGGTGGTGATGTGACAAAAGGGAAAGAGCTTTTTAATGCTAACTGTGCGGCTTGTCATAAGCTAGATGCAAAAGCAACTGGGCCAATGTTAAGAGGTATTGCGGCTAAACATGAAAAAGCTTGGCTTTATAAATGGATTCATAACAGTTCTGAATTAATTAAATCTGGTGATGCTGCAGCAGTAAAATTGTTTGCCGAAAACAATCAATCGGTAATGACTGCTTTTCCGCAATTATCAGAAGCAGATATTGATAATATTATAGCCTACACCTCTGAGCCAAAAGCAGAAGCTGCTCCTCCTGTTATCTCCGGAGCTAATTCAGGATCAAGTTCATCAGAAAGTGGAATTTCAAGTAATATCATTCTTGGAGCTTTAATATTAGTAATGGCTATACTCATAGTAATGCTATTATTAGTTAATAAAGTACTTAAGAAAGTTGCTGCTGCCAATGGAATTGTTGTTGCGCCAAAAGAGCCAACTACTCCAATATGGAAAGCCTTTGTAAAAAATCAATTTTTAGTATTAATTACTTCTATATTTTTATTATTAGCGAGTGGATATTTTGTTTACGGTTATTTAATGCAAATAGGAGTAGATCAAAATTATGAGCCAATACAGCCAATTCATTATTCACATAGAATACATGCAGGCAGTAACGGTATCAATTGTAATTATTGTCACTCAGCTGCACGTGTTGGAAAACATTCAAACATTCCTTCATTAAATGTATGTATGAATTGTCATAAAAACATAGCCGAAGTGACAGATACTACTGCTACAGCCGATTATTCAAAATCATTCTATGATGGCGAAATACAAAAATTATACAAAGCCGTTGGTTGGGATCAATCCACACAAAAGTATACTGGAAAAACACAACCAGTGAAATGGGTTCGTATTCACAACTTGCCTGATTTTGTATATTTCAACCACTCACAACACGTTAAAGTTGCTGGTATTGAATGTCAAACCTGTCATGGTCCTGTTCAGACCTATGAAATCATGAAACAATTTTCTCCGCTAACAATGGGATGGTGTATTGATTGTCATAGAAAAACAGATGTGAAAATGGAAGGTAACGAATATTACACCAAAATTCACGAACAACTTTCCAAAAAATATGGCGTTGATAAGCTAACTGCAGCGCAAATGGGAGGTTTAGAATGTGGGAAATGCCACTATTAAAATAAAATAATTAAGAAGTTAATATTTATATAGAATATGTCATCAAACAAAAAATACTGGAAAAGTGTTGAAGAGCTAGACGGAAATAGTTCTATTGTTGAGGCGCTTAAAAATAACGAATTTGTTGAAGAAATTCCTACTGATGAATTTTTAGGAAATATAGATGGCTTGTCATCTTCATCAACAACACGTCGGGACTTTTTAAAGTACGTTGGATTTAGTACTGCAGCAGCTACACTTGCAGCTTGTGAAGGTCCTGTTCATCTGTCGATCCCTTACGTTTTACAACCAGAACAAATCATACCTGGAATTGCCGATTATTATGCGACTTCAGTTTTTGACGGATTCGATTTCGCAAATCTTTTAGTTAAAACCCGTGAAGGGCGTCCTATTAAAATTGACAATAACACGATAGCTGGTGCCAAATTTGCTGCCAATGCAAGAGTTCACGCTTCTATTTTGTCACTATATGATAGCATGCGTTTGAAAGAACCAAAAATCTCTGGAAAAAATGCTTCGTGGATTGAAGTTGATTCCAAAATCAAAACAAGTTTGGCTGATGCCAAAGCTAAAGGAGGTCAAGTAGTACTTTTAACCAATACATTAGCAAGTCCTTCGACTGAAAAGTTGATTGCTGACTTTCTTTCGAAAAACACAAATGCAAAACATGTTGTTTATGATGCCGTTTCGGAATCAGAAGCATTAGATGCTTTCGAAACTGTCTATGGCGAAAGAGCTTTGGTTGATTATGATTTCTCAAAAGCTTCATTAATTGTTTCAGTTGGGGCTGATTTCTTAGGGGATTGGCAAGGAGGAAGTTATGAGTCAGGTTATGCAAAAGGAAGAATTCCTAAAAGTGGAAAAATGTCACGTCACTTTCAATTGGAAGCTAATATGACTTTATCTGGTGCCGCTGCTGATAAACGTTTAGCTATGTCAACAGCAAATCAAAAGCAAGCATTGGTACTGATATACAATACTGTTGTTGGAGCTTCTGTTCCAGTAACTTTAGATCTAAAATTAAAAGCTGAAGTTGTCAAAGCGGCTCAACAGTTAAAAGCTGCTGGAACTAAAGGAGTTTTAGTTTCTGGAATTCAAGATAAAAACGTACAATTGTTGGTTTTGGCTATTAACCAAAAGCTAGCAAGTGAATCTTTTTCAACTTCTGGAACAAGACAAATCAGAAAAGGATCAAACCAAAAAGTTGCCCAATTAGTGGCTGATATGAAGGCTGGAAGCGTTCATACGTTAATTATGAGTGGTGTAAATCCAGTATATTCTTTACCAAATTCAAAAGATTTTGTTGATGGTTTGAAAAAAGTAAGTCTTTCTGTTTCATTTTCGTTAAGAGAAGATGAAACAGCTGTTATTAGTGCTATTGCTGCTGCAACACCTCATTATTTAGAATCATGGGGAGATGTTAGTATTACAAAAGGTACTTATGCATTAACACAACCAACAATTCGTCCATTATTTAATACAAAGCAATTTCAAGATACTTTATTATCATTAAGCGGTATTTCGGGAACGTTTTATGATTATTTAAAAGCGAATCTAGCATCAAATGCTGCGGGTTCTACTTGGAATAAAGTATTGCACGATGGTGTTTTTGTTGGAACTATCCCTTCTGTTTCTGGTGGTTCTGCAGATTATAATACTGCAGCAATTACATTGGCAAAATCAAAATCTGCTACAGGATTCGAATTAGTTTTATATACAAAAACAGGATTAGGAGATGGTCAGCAAGCTAATAATCCATGGTTACAAGAATTTCCAGATCCAATTACAAGAGTTTCATGGGACAATTATGTAACAGTCTCTAATGCTGATGCTAATAAATTAGAATTATCAAATGCAATTGTCGCTAATGGTGGTTTGAACGGAAGTTATGCTACCATTACTACTTCCGATGGTGTTAAATTAGAAAATGTACCTGTAATTGTTCAACCAGGACAAGCAGTTGGAACTATAGGTTTAGCATTAGGATACGGAAAAAGTGCCGCTCTAAAAGAAGAAATGCAAGTAGGTATAAATGCCTATTCTTTATACAAAGGTTTTAATAATGTACAGTCTGTTACATTGACTAAAGCAGATGGAGAACATGAGTTTGCTTGTGTTCAAGGTCAAAAAACATTGATGGGTAGAGGGGATATTATTAAAGAAACTACTTTAGAAATATTCAACACCAAAGATGCTGAGTTTTGGAATGAACAACCAATGGTTTCATTAGATCATAAAGAAGTTAAAGCAACATCAGTAAATTTATGGGAGAATTTTGATCGTTCAATCGGGCATCATTTTAATCTTTCAATTGACTTAAATGCTTGTACAGGCTGTGGTTCATGTGTTATTGCTTGTCATGCCGAAAATAATGTTCCTGTTGTTGGTAAATCTGAAGTAAGAAGAAGTCGTGATATGCACTGGTTGCGTATTGATAGATATTATTCATCAGAAGATACTTTTGCAGGGGATAATGAAAGAAAGGAAAATATTGCAGGTTTGTCAAGTTCATTATCTACTTTTAATGAGATGGAAAAAGCGGGTGATAATCCACAAGTTTCATTTCAACCAGTTATGTGTCAGCACTGTAATCATGCTCCATGTGAGACAGTTTGCCCAGTTGCTGCAACATCACACGGACGTCAAGGACAAAACCAAATGGCATACAACAGATGTGTTGGTACTCGTTACTGTGCTAATAACTGTCCTTATAAAGTGCGTCGTTTTAACTGGTTCCTATATAATAAAAATAGTGAATTTGATTTTCACATGAATGATGATTTAGGACGTATGGTTTTAAATCCAGATGTCAATGTTCGTTCACGTGGAGTTATGGAAAAATGTTCTTTTTGTATTCAAAAAACACAGTCAACTATTCTAGCGGCTAAAAACGAAGGAAGAGTTATTGTTGATGGTGAATTTCAAACTGCTTGTTCTAGTGCTTGTACTACTGATGCAATGATTTTTGGGGATGTTAATGATAAAGAAAGCCAAGTTGCCAAGTTAGTAGAAGAAGAAAGAATGTATCATTTATTAGAACATGTAGGTACAAAACCAAATGTTTTCTATCACGTTAAAGTTAGAAATACTTAAGAAAAAATTAAAAATCAATTTAAAGGATTATGTCTCATATATACGATTCAAGTATTAGAAAACCTTTAGTTATAGGTGATAAATCATATCACGATGTAACAGTAGATGTTGCAGCGCCCGTAGAAGGTAAGGCAAACAAACAATGGTGGATAGTGTTTTCAATAGCATTAGCTGCATTTCTATGGGGAATGGGTTGTATTATTTACACTATTTCTACAGGAATCGGAACCTGGGGTTTAAATAAAACAGTAGGTTGGGCATGGGATATCACTAACTTTGTTTGGTGGGTTGGTATTGGTCACGCAGGAACTCTTATATCTGCAGTACTTTTATTATTTCGTCAAAGATGGAGAATGGCAATCAACCGTTCTGCAGAGGCGATGACTATTTTTTCAGTAATTCAAGCAGGTTTATTTCCAATTATTCACATGGGGCGTCCTTGGTTAGCGTATTGGGTTTTACCTATTCCAAATCAATTCGGTTCATTATGGGTTAACTTTAACTCCCCATTGCTTTGGGATGTATTTGCAATCTCAACCTATCTTTCGGTATCGTTAGTATTCTGGTGGACTGGATTATTACCTGATTTTGCAATGATTAGAGACAGAGCTGTTACGCCATTTAACAAAAAAATATATTCTATATTAAGTTTTGGATGGAGCGGAAGAGCAAAAGATTGGCAACGCTTTGAAGAAGTTTCTCTGGTTCTTGCAGGATTAGCAACACCGCTTGTATTATCAGTTCATACTATTGTATCCATGGACTTTGCTACATCAGTAATACCAGGATGGCATACTACTATTTTTCCTCCTTATTTTGTAGCTGGAGCGGTTTTTTCTGGTTTTGCCATGGTAAATACCTTACTTATCATTATGAGAAAAGTGTCTAATTTAGAAGCTTATATTACTATTCAACATATTGAGTTAATGAATATTGTAATCATGATTACAGGGTCAATTGTAGGGGTTGCATATATAACTGAGCTTTTTGTAGCTTGGTATTCAGGAGTGGAATATGAGCAATATGCATTTTTGAATAGAGCTACTGGGCCTTACTGGTGGGCTTATTGGTCGATGATGACCTGCAATGTTTTTTCACCACAATTTATGTGGTTCAAAAAATTAAGAACAAGTATTATGTTCTCGTTCATTATTTCTATTGTTGTAAATATTGGAATGTGGTTCGAAAGATTTGTAATTATCGTAACTTCTTTGCATAGAGATTACCTACCATCGTCTTGGACAATGTTTTCTCCAACTTTTGTTGATATTGGAATATTTATAGGAACAATTGGTTTCTTCTTTGTATTGTTTTTACTTTATGCAAGAACATTTCCAGTAATTGCACAAGCAGAGGTTAAAACAATATTGAAAGCAACAGGAGAAAATTATATTAGAGAAAGAGCAGCAAATAAAGATTCACACCATGAGTAATAAAGTAATATACGCCATTTATAATGACGATGATGTATTGATGGATGCAGTTAAAAAAACACGCGCAGCTCATTATCATATTGAAGATGTTTTCACCCCATTTCCGGTCCACGGATTGGATAAAGCAATGGGACTTGCACCTACTAGATTAGCTATTTGTGCTTTTATTTATGGGTTGTGCGGTCTATCTTTCGGAACTTGGATGATGGATTATATTATGATTCAAGATTGGCCTCAAGATATAGGAGGAAAGCCAAGTTTTAGTTATATTCAAAATATGCCAGCTTTCGTACCAATTATGTTTGAAGAAACAGTTTTTTTTGCTGCACATTTAATGGTAATTACTTTCTATATGAGAAGTAGATTATGGCCTTTTAAAGAAGCTGAAAATCCAGATGTAAGAACAACCGATGATCATTTTTTAATGGAAGTATCCATTAATAATAATGAAAAAGAATTAGTTTCTTTTTTCGAAAATACAGGAGCAATAGAAGTTAAAGTAATTGAAAAGCATTAATTGTCAATATGAAAAGTCTATATAAAATAACAATTTTATTTGGTTTTATGATGTTAGTTTCGTCTTGTCATAACAATTCGTCACCTAATTATCAGTATTTTCCAAACATGTATGAGTCGGTTGGTTATGAAACCTATGCAGAGTCTAATGCATTTAATTCGCCTACAGGTTTGCCTGGTAAAGAAGGGCAACTTCCCGCTGTTGGAACTATTAAGAGAGGGTTTGTTCCATATGAATATGAGAACTCTACATCAGGATATGAACTGGCTAAATTAAATTCAAAATCACCTCTTGATACGATATCTGTTGAAAATCATGATAAATCTAAAGAGTTATATGAAATTTATTGTGCTATTTGTCATGGAAACGAGGGTAACGGTCAAGGAAAACTAGTTACTCAAGGCAAATTCTTAGGAATTCCAAGTTATAAGGATAGAGTAATAACCGAAGGGAGTATTTATCATGTACAAACCTATGGTTTAAATTCGATGGGTTCTTATGCAAATCAGTTGAACCAACATGAGAGATGGTTAATTTCTGCTTATGTTTTAGAACTTAAATCCAAATTATAATTGTAGAACGAAATCATCATAATAGATATGTATACATTTTCAAGTAAATTAAAAACATTTTCTCTAATACTAATGGCTATTGGTCTTTTGGGTATTGGATATGGTTTTTTATCTGCACCACAAAACATTCAAGATGTTGAAGCTATTTTAGCTAAAGAATCTCACGGAGGTCATCAAAAAGAAGAAGCAACACATGCTGCTAATGAACAAGCTCATGGCGATTCTGAAGCACATGAAGTTCATGAAGATACTGAACACAAAGAACATTTAGAGCATGTTTTACATCAATTACAAAACAAACCATGGTCTGCTTTGTATGTTGCCTGTATTTTCTTTATGTTAGTTTCTTTAGGAGTATTAGCTTTTTATGCTATTCAGCAAGTGGCTCAAGCAGGTTGGTCGCCAGTTTTATTTAGAGTAATGCAAGGTATTACGGCTTATTTGCCTGTAGGTTCTGTTCTGTTTTTTATTCTATTGATTCTATGTGGTCTTCATTTCAATCATATCTTCGTATGGTTAGACCCCGAAGTAGTTGCTCATGATAAACTTATAGCGGCAAAGTCAGGATACTTAAACTTTCCTTTTTGGATTATTAGAGCTGCAATATTTTTGACTGGATGGAATCTTTATAGATATTATTCTAGAAAAAATTGTTTGGCTCAAGATGATTCTAATGATAATAGTAATTATAAAAAGAATTTTAAGATATCAGCTGGTTTTTTAGTTTTCTTCATTGTTACGGAATCAATTATGTCTTGGGACTGGATTATGTCAGTAGACCCTCATTGGTTTAGTACCTTATTTGGTTGGTATGTTTTTGCTAGTTTCTTAGTAAGCGGTATCACTACAATATGTTTAGTTTCTTTATACTTAAAATCAAAAGGATATTTAGAACATGTAAATACAAGTCATATACATGATTTAGCTAAATTCATGTTTGGTTTTAGTGTTTTTTGGACTTATTTATGGTTTTCACAATTTATGCTTATTTGGTATGCTAATATACCAGAAGAAGTAACGTATTTTGTGACTAGAATAAATGATTATAACCTCCCATTTTTTGGAGCTGTTGCTATGAATTTTCTATTTCCAGTATTGATTTTAATTAATACTGATTTCAAAAGAATTTCGTGGATTTTAGTTATGGCAGGTGTTGTAATATTATTGGGTCATTATATAGACTTCTTTAATATGATTATGCCAGGTACGGTTGGTGATCAGTGGTTTATTGGAGTATCAGAAATTGCATCGGTTCTTTTCTTTTTTGGATTGTTTATCTATGTTGTTTTTTCAGCATTAACAAAAGCGCCATTATTGCCTAAGAGAAATCCTTTTATTGAGGAAAGTAAGCATTTTCATTATTAATATTTAAAGAAAAATTAGATGACAAGTTTGTTGGTAATTATAGTTTTAGTTTTATTAGCTATTGCATTATGGCAGTTGACTAAAATATTTGATTTGACTCAAGTTGGAGTTAATAAAGACAATTCTCAAGTAGCTAACGATAGTGATAATAATATTCAAGGATATTTGATGTTTGGCTTTTTAGCATTCATATATATATTTACTATTTATGGTTTATTTAAATGGGGAGGCTTAGTGTTACACACACCTGCTTCGGAGCACGGAGGCATGGTTGATAATTTAATGAATATCACTTGGGTAGTTATTTTTGCTGTGCAAGCATTTACACAAGTTTTAGTACATTATTTTTCATTTAAATACCGAGGTTCTATAGATAGAAAAGCTTTGTATTTTTCTGATAGTACAAAATTAGAAATTATTTGGAGTGCAATACCAGCATTAGTTTTGGCTGTTTTAATCCTATATGGTTTGTATGCTTGGACTAATATTATGTTTATTGACGAAGATGAAGATACTATTGTAATTGAGGTTTATGCACAACAATTCAATTGGACGGCGAGATATTCTGGAGCAGACAATGTTCTTGGTAAAGCCAATGTTAGACTTATTGAAGGCGTTAACACCCTTGGGGTTGATCTTTCAGACCCTAATGCACAAGATGATATTGTTGTAAAAGAATTGCATATTCCAAAAGGAAAAAAAATTCATTTTAAATTCCGTTCACAAGATGTTTTACATTCTGCCTACTTTCCATATTTTAGATCACAAATGAATTGTGTTCCTGGTATGGTTACAGAATTTGCTTTTAAACCTATTTATACTACGGATGAGTATCGTGAATTACCATACATGGTTGCTAAAGTAAATAATATTAATAAAATTAGATCAGACAAAAGTATCGAGTTAGTTGCCAATGGCGAAACAGCTTTAGACCCTTATGCTTTTGATTTTTTATTGCTTTGTAATAAAATTTGTGGAGCATCTCATTACAACATGCAAATGAAGGTTATAGTTGATACCCAAGAAGATTATAAAAAATGGTTAAGCGAAAAACCTACTATAGTTCAAGAAGTTAAAACGGCTAATGCTCCAAAACCTAATGAAGAGGCTGTTGGGAATGATTCAACTATAGTTAATGTTACTGCAGTTGTTTCCAAAATGGCAATGAAATAATTATTAAGAAAATTTAAAGTATACATATATGTCAGCAGAAGGTCACGATCACGGACACGATCACGAACACGAACATCACCATAAAGACACTTTTATTACTAAATATATTTTTAGTATTGATCATAAGATGATTGCTAAACAGTACCTGTTGACAGGTATTATTATGGGGGTTATTGGTGTTGCGATTTCATTACTTTTTAGATTACAATTAGCCTGGCCAGAGCAATCTTTCAAAATTTTTAGTTTCGTTCTAGGGGATAGTTATGCTCCAGATGGAGTACTTCTTAACGATAGGTATTTAGCTTTGGTAACAATACATGGAACCATAATGGTGTTCTTTGTATTAACCGCCGCACTAAGCGGAACGTTTAGTAATTTATTAATACCATTGCAACTTGGTGCTAGGGATATGGCATCTGGATTTTTGAATATGGTTTCCTACTGGTTATTTTTTCTTTCGAGTGTATTAATGGTAAGTTCTCTTTTTGTAGAGTCTGGGCCAGCTTCAGCAGGTTGGACAATTTACCCTCCGCTAAGTGCTTTACCGCAAGCTATTCCGGGTTCTGGAGCAGGAATGACACTTTGGTTAGTATCTATGGCAGTATTTATTGCAGCATCTTTGATGGGTTCTTTAAATTATATTGTTACGGTTATCAATCTAAGAACTAAAGGAATGACTTTAACACGAATGCCACTAACTATCTGGGCTTTCTTTGTAACTGCCATTATTGGAGTTATTTCGTTTCCGGTTTTACTTTCAGCTGCTTTATTATTAATTTTTGATAGAAGTTTTGGAACTTCATTTTTTTTATCAGATATTTATATTGCTGGTGAAGTTTTACATCATCAAGGAGGATCACCAGTATTGTTTGAGCACTTGTTTTGGTTTCTAGGGCATCCTGAAGTTTATATTATTTTACTTCCTGCTTTGGGTATCACTTCAGAAGTTCTTGCAACCAATTCTCGTAAACCAATATTTGGTTATCGAGCTATGATTATGTCCATTTTGGCAATTGCATTTTTGTCTACTATTGTTTGGGGACACCACATGTTTATTACAGGTATGAATCCTTTTCTTGGGTCGGTATTTACATTTACTACTTTATTAATTGCGATTCCATCTGCTGTAAAAGCCTTTAATTATATTACCACACTTTGGAAAGGAAATTTACAACTGAATCCAGCAATGTTGTTTTCAATTGGTTTAGTTTCTACTTTTATAACAGGTGGTTTGACAGGAATTATTCTTGGGGATAGCACACTTGACATTAATGTTCATGACACTTATTTTGTGGTAGCTCACTTTCACTTGGTAATGGGGATTTCTGCGCTATACGGAATGTTTGCTGGAATTTACCATTGGTATCCAAAAATGTTTGGTAGAATGTTAAACAAAAACATGGGTTATATCCATTTTTGGGCAACAGCAGTTTGTGCATATGGTGTGTTTTTCCCTATGCATTTTATAGGATTAGCAGGTTTGCCTAGACGTTATTATACCAACACAAACTTTCCATTATTTGATGATTTGCAGAACGTAAATGTTTTGATAACCATGTTTGCATTAATTGGTGGAGCTTTTCAATTGGTGTTTTTGTACAATTTCTTTAGCAGTATTTTTTATGGTAAGCGAACTGTTCAAAATCCATGGAAATCTACTACTCTAGAATGGACCGCGCCAATTGAACATATTCATGGTAACTGGCACGGAGCAATTCCTGAAGTTCACCGTTGGCCTTATGATTACAGCAAACCGGGTCATGACGAAGATTTCATTCCTCAAAATGTTCCTATGAAAGAAGGGGAAGAAGTTTTACATCACTAAAATTTTTTTCAATACAATATAAAAATGCCTTTCTTCCGAAACTTCGGAATTGAAAGGCATTTTTATTTGTTCCTAACTTTGTTATATTTGTAGTATGAACGAAAATTTAGACCCAACAAACAACGGTTATAATCCAGAGGAACTTGATCTCGAGAAAAAATTGAGACCGCTTTCTTTTGACGATTTTGCAGGACAAGAACAAATATTAGAAAACTTAAAAGTTTTTGTTCAGGCTGCCAATCAAAGGAACGAAGCTCTTGATCATACCCTATTTCATGGGCCTCCAGGTTTAGGAAAAACAACTTTGGCAAACATATTAGCTAATGAGTTACAAGTAGGTATCAAAATTACCTCAGGGCCTGTTCTTGATAAACCAGGAGATTTAGCAGGTTTGCTTACCAATCTTGAAGAACGAGATGTTTTGTTTATTGATGAAATTCATCGGTTGAGCCCAATTGTGGAGGAATATTTATATTCGGCAATGGAGGATTTTAAAATAGATATTATGATTGAATCTGGTCCCAATGCAAGATCAGTTCAAATTAACCTAAATCCATTTACATTAATTGGAGCTACTACTCGATCTGGATTGTTAACGGCACCAATGCGAGCTCGTTTTGGTATTTCGTCTCGTTTGCAATATTACACCACTGAACTTTTGACTACTATTGTCGAACGAAGTGCCACCATTTTGAAAATGCCCATTTCTATGGAAGCCGCCATCGAAATTGCAGGTCGAAGCAGAGGAACACCTCGGATTGCAAATGCTTTGTTACGTCGTGTAAGAGATTTTGCTCAGATAAAAGGGAATGGAACTATTGACATAGAAATTGCAAGATATGCTCTAAAAGCATTGAATGTAGATGCACATGGTTTGGATGAAATGGATAATAAAATACTCAATACCATTATAGATAAATTCAAAGGTGGCCCTGTTGGTTTATCCACTTTGGCAACAGCTGTATCTGAAAGCAGCGAAACCATCGAAGAAGTTTATGAGCCGTTCTTGATTCAGGAAGGATTCATCATGCGAACTCCAAGAGGAAGAGAAGTAACTGAAAAAGCATATAAGCATTTAGGTAAAGTTAAAACAAACATTCAAGGAGGTCTTTTTTAATCTTTCCATTGATAAACAATAAAGAAAAATACACGAAATTCATAAAATCCGAAGCCAAGCGTCTCGGGTTTTTGTCTTGTGGTATATCCAAAGCTGGCTTTTTGGTAGAAGAAGCACCCCGATTGGAGAGTTGGTTAAACAAGCAAATGAACGGGCAAATGTCCTATATGGAAAACAACTTTGACAAACGATTAAATCCAACTTTATTGGTCGATGGTGCCAAAAGTGTTGTTTCTCTTTTATTAAATTACTATCCATCAGAAATACAAAATTCGGATAGTTATAAAATTTCAAAGTACGCTTACGGACAGGATTACCATTTTGTAATCAAAGAAAAACTGAAAGAATTTCTTTCCTCAATACAATCTTCTATTGGAGAAGTTTCGGGTCGCGCTTTTGTTGATTCTGCACCAGTTCTTGACAAAGCTTGGGCAGCCAAAAGTGGATTAGGCTGGGTTGGTAAAAACAGTAATCTAATAACTCAAAAAGTAGGCTCTTTTTACTTCATCGCTGAACTCATCATCGATTTAGATTTAGAATACGATCACGCCACGACTGATCATTGCGGTTCTTGCACCGCCTGTATTGATGCTTGCCCTACCGAAGCCATAGTCTCGCCATATATTGTTGATGGTAGCAAATGTATTTCCTATTTTACAATTGAACTTAAAGAAAATATTCCATCAGAAATGAAAGGTAAATTTGATGATTGGGCTTTTGGTTGCGATGTTTGCCAAGACGTTTGCCCTTGGAACAAATTTTCGAAACCACATTCGGAACCCTTATTTAATCCAAGTCCAGAAATACTTTCTATGTCCAAAAAAGATTGGATAGAAATCACCGAAGAAACTTTCAAAGCGGTGTTCAAAAACTCCCCTTTGAAAAGGGCGAAATTTGAAGGATTGAAACGAAACATTAACTATTTGGAATAAACTTCAAAAATAAAAAAGAATTATTTGTATCGTATTATAATGTTTTTTATTTAATTTTATATTCAATTTAATACAATCTATTATGACAGTAAATCAAATATTAGGTGCAAAAGGAAAAGAAGTCTTTTCAGTGACATCAACAATCACTGTATTCGAAGCATTAGGTGTAATGAGCGAAAAAAACATTGGGGCTATTTTAATCATTGATAATTCTGTCTTAATGGGTATTTTATCCGAAAGAGATTATGCTCGAAAAATTGCCTTAAAAGCTAAGTCTTCCAAGAAAACATTTGTAAGCGAAATAATGGTTAAAGAGGTAGTTACAGTAAAACCATCGGACAGCTTAGATTATTGTATGGAATTGATGGATACTAAAAGAGTAAGGCATTTGCCAGTGATCGAAAATGATATTATTATTGGTATTATTTCAATAAGCGACGTTGTTAAAGCAATAATCGAAATACAAAAAGAAACTATTAAACATTTAGACTCTTATATTTCTCAGTAAGAATCTCACTTAAAATAAATTAATAGCTGCAAAAATAGCAGCTATTTTTTTGTACTAATATCAAAAAT
>NZ_JBJXDQ010000011.1:0-7119 GCF_046155325.1 Flavobacterium sp. | reverse complement strand
GATAAATCTTCTTTTACTAATTTAAAATCGGCTAGTTTACTGCCAACTGTTGGTAATTCACCCGATGTGTGTATTGGATTTCCTCCTAATGTTATTGATGCCATTTTATTTGTTTTTTTTATGAGGTTCAAAAGTATGAAAATAAATTAAGATTTTGGAATATTCATAATAGCTTTCTATTTAATTTTTTCAACCTGATATTATGCTTTGATTGTATAAAATATAGTAGTAAAACTATAGTTTTTATCTATTGAAAATTTAAATTTGATTTATAAAATTGAATTAAATTCGCTTAAAAGAAAATTAAAAATTAATCTTAATATGGAAAATTACGCAAACAATACAAACGGAGAAGGCAAATGTCCGTTTTCTAACGGAACTGATGCGAAACAGAGTGCAGGCAACGGAACTCGAAATAATGATTGGTGGCCAAATCAGTTAAAATTAAATATTCTTCGTCAAAATTCAATACTTTCTAATCCAATGGATGAATCATTTGATTATGCAACAGAATTCAATTCTTTGGATTATAATGCATTAAAGGATGATATAAATAAATTGATGACTAGTTCACAAGATTGGTGGCCAGCAGATTATGGGAGTTACGCTGGATTTTTTATTCGTTTGGCTTGGCATAGTGCCGGAACATATAGAACTGCCGATGGTCGTGGTGGCGCAGGTGCAGGAACGCAACGTTTTGCTCCGCTTAACAGTTGGCCAGATAACGGAAATCTTGATAAAGCCCGATTGTTGTTATGGCCAATAAAACAAAAATATGGCAATAAAATATCGTGGGCAGATTTAATGATTCTTGCTGGAAACTGTGGTTTAGAATCATCTGGATTTAAAACTTTTGGTTTTGCAGGAGGAAGAACGGATGTTTGGGAACCAGAAGAAGATATTTATTGGGGTTCAGAGAAAGAATGGTTAGATGATAAAAGATATTCAGGAGATAGAGAATTAGAAAATCCATTGGCAGCAGTTCAAATGGGATTGATTTATGTAAATCCAGAAGGACCAAACGGAAATCCTGATCCACTTTTGTCAGCTCGCGATATTCGTGAAACTTTTGCTCGAATGGCAATGAACGATGAAGAAACTGTTGCACTTATTGCTGGAGGACACACTTTAGGAAAAACGCACGGAGCAGCGGATCCAAATAAATATGTGGGAGTTGAGCCAGCTGCTGCAGGAATCGAAGAGCAAAGTAAAGGTTGGAAAAACTCTTTTGGTACTGGTAATGCAGGCGATACAATTACAAGCGGATTAGAAGGCGCCTGGACAACAACACCCACTAAGTGGAGCAATAATTATTTCGAAAATCTTTTTGGATTTGAATGGGAATTGTTCAAAAGCCCAGCTGGTGCTCATCAATGGAAGCCAGTAAATGGTGGGGGAACTGGAATAGTTCCTGATGCTTTTGATGCTTCAAAAAGTCATACGCCAGTAATGTTGACTACAGATTTAGCATTACGATTTGATCCTGAATACGAAAAAATATCTAGACATTTTCTTGCCAATCCAGCTGAATTTGATGATGCATTCGCAAGAGCGTGGTTCAAATTAACGCACCGAGATATGGGACCAAAAGAATTATATTTAGGACCAGAAGTTCCTGCCGAGGAATTAATCTGGCAAGATCCAGTTCCTAAAGCTACTTATACTACAATCGATAGCAATGATATCGCTACCTTAAAAGAAAAAATACAAGCATCTGGTCTATCGGTTTCTCAATTAGTATCAACTGCTTGGGCATCGGCATCGACTTTTCGCGGTACAGATAAACGTGGCGGAGCTAATGGAGGTCGTATTCGATTAGCACCACAAAAAGATTGGAAAGTGAATAATCCATTACAATTAGCAAAAGTTTTAGGGGTTTTAGAAACTATTCAAACTTCTTTCAACGGTTCTCAATCCGATAAAAGAGTTTCTATTGCTGATTTAATTGTTTTAGCAGGAAATGTAGGAGTAGAGAAAGCAGCTTCAAATGCTGGTTTAAGTGTAAATGTGCCTTTTATAGCAGGAAGAACTGACGCTTCTCAGGAACAAACGGAAATACATTCGTTTCAATTCTTAGAGCCATTAGCTGATGGTTTCCGAAATTATTCTAAAACCAAATATACCGTTTCTGCCGAAGATATGTTGCTCGATAAAGCACATTTGTTAACATTAACTGCTCCAGAAATGACGGTACTTGTAGGTGGAATGCGTGTTTTGAATACGAATTTTGATCAATCTCAAAACGGTGTTTTTACAAAGCGTCCTGAACAACTTACCAATGATTTTTTTGTAAATTTATTGGATTTATCAACAACTTGGAAAGCAGTTTCAGATGCTGATGATGCTTTTATAGGAACAGATCGTTCTAGTGGTTCAATAAAATGGTTTGGAACTCGTGTTGACCTTATTTTTGGTTCAAATACCGAGTTAAGAGCCATTGCTGAAGTTTATGGATATAACGATTCACAAGAAAAGTTTTTAAATGACTTTGTTGCTGCTTGGAATAAAGTAATGAATCTAGATCGTTTTGATTTGGTTTAATCCTTTTTAGGTTTAATTCCTCGAAGCTCTGCCTCGGTTTTTTTTGCCACAGGTTCACAGATTAATAAAGTTTTTTGAAAATCTGTGAATCTGTGGCTTTTATTTTACTAATACCCCTGGGTTATGCCCCGAGGTGGTTTATTTAAAAGCATTTTTAATTTATTTTAAAGGGAATCTGGCAACCAGTTTCCCTTTTTTAGTTTAAAAAACCGCAATCCTGCTTTGATTTTCTAGAAATATTTAAGATTTTAATTTGCAATTCAATTTACTCTAAATCAGAATTTGAATCAAAACCTATAATTGCTTTATAAATAGAATAGTTTATTGAATATAAAAAAGGTATTGTAAAAAACACACCAATAATCAAAGCTATTAAACCAACTATTGACAAAATACTACCAACTATAAGTATCCCTAAAAGTACTAAAGGTTTTTTAAGAACTATTATTACACTAGTTTTAATAGATTCAATAGCATTCAATCCTCCAAAAATAATTAAAGGAATAGTCATAAAAGTCAAAAAATTAATAAGCAAACTTAAAATTGTTCCTATAAATTGAAATCCTATATTTTCGAAAAAAATTGTTATTCCCGTCCCCATTATTGTTAATATTAATGCTGAAAGACAAATTCTACTTAAATACGGGCTCTTGTAATAAGAAAAAATGGTAGATACATGAAATTCTTCGTCATTTTCTCCACAATCAGCCATTTTAAGAAAACCAGCCTGAAATGGACTAATCAAACAAGTAATTAGTATTATACTTATTAGATAACCCATCATAAAATCTTTTGAAACGGCTGCTGGACTTGTCCCCATTAATTTAAAATTCTCAATTATACTTTCGATATCAAAAAATGAAATTAATATTCCTAAAACTATAATAAATAATAGAAACATAAAAACCAGTAGCATTAATCCTGCATAGACTGCAATTTTTTTGTAATTTTCTATCGCATGCTCAAAAACTTCTTCAAAGCTAAGAGCGTAACCATTATTTTTTATTTCTTCAATTTTTTCAAGAGTGTTTTTCATATTCTTATACAATTAATTTTTAGATAGTTTTATATAATACTCAAAGCATTCCAAATAGGGTCATCTGGAACTTTTGCAATGATGTTTATATCTTCTTTTGTGACTGGATGAACAAATTGAAGTTGTCGAGCGTGCAAATGAATGCCTCCATCAGGATTACTTCTGTCAAAACCATATTTTAAATCACCTTTTATTGGAGAATTAATAGCTGAAAGTTGAGCCCTTATTTGGTGATGCCTTCCAGTATGAAGATTAATTTCCACAGCAAAATAATTATTTAATTCTTGAAATACTTTATAATCTAAACTTGCTATTTTGCTATCAGGAACTTCATTAATATGAGCTTTTGATGTGTTGTTTTTTTCGTTTCTTTTTAAATAATGAATAAGTTTATCTTCGGTTTTCGGAGGTTTGTTTTTTATTATTGCCCAATATTTTTTTTGGGTTTCTCTATTTTTAAACAATTCATTCAAACGAGTTAGTGCCTTACTAGTTCTTGCAAAAACTACGATTCCAGTTGTTGGCCTATCGAGTCTATGTACCACTCCTAAAAAGACTTCACCTGGTTTGTTATACTTGTCTTTTATGTATTCTTTTACAATTTTAGAAAGGGGATTGTCACCAGTTTTATCACCTTGAACAATATCGCCAACACGTTTATTGATCACTATTATATGATTGTCTTCGTGAAGAATTTGAAGGTTACTTTTATTTGAAATGATTTTAGTTTTCAAAATATAAAACTAATATTGTTCTTTCTCGTTTGGAAAATCACTTGATTTTACATCGGTTACATATTGTGAAATGGCCGAGGTCATGCCTTCGAACAAATTCATATACCTACGTAAAAATCTAGGGCTAAATTCATTATTCATTCCGAGCATATCATGAATAACCAATACTTGTCCGTCAACACCACCACCAGCACCAATACCTATTACAGGAATTGAAATACTTTCAGCAACTTTTTGTGCTAATTTTGCTGGAATTTTTTCAACAACCAATGCAAAACAACCAATTTTCTCAAGCATTTTTGCATCTTGAATTAATTTTTCAGCTTCTTCTTCTTCTTTAGCACGAACTGAATAGGTTCCAAACTTATAAATGGATTGAGGCGTTAAACCCAAATGCCCCATAACTGGAATACCTGCATTTAATATTTTTTTGATAGAATCTTTAATTTCACAGCCACCTTCTAATTTTACAGCATGACCGCCACTTTCTTTCATGATTCTTATAGCAGAACGTAGTGCTTCTTTTGGATCCGATTGGTAACTTCCAAAAGGCAAATCGACTACTACTAAAGCTCTAGAAATAGCACGTACTACGCTAGATGCGTGATAAATCATGTGATCTAATGTAATGGGTAATGTGGTTTCGTGACCAGCCATAACATTCGATGCTGAATCACCTACTAAAATTACATCAACTCCAGCAGTATCAACAATTTTTGCCATTGTATAATCGTAAGCAGTAAGCATGGATATTTTTTCACCATTGGCTTTCATGTCGATTAATGACTTGGTAGTAATTCTTTTATAATCTTTTTTGGATACAGACATTCTGATGTATTAAATTGATTTAGAAAATTGGAGTGTAAAACTAATCAATTATTTAATTAATAATTTAAAATTCTTTTCGATGGCAATTATCATTTCTCCAGCAATATCTTTATTGGTAGCACCTTCTATACCTTCTAGTCCAGGAGAAGAGTTTACTTCAAGTAATAATGGTCCTTTTGAAGAGCGAATTATATCAACACCAGCCACTTTTAAATCCATAGCTTTTGCTGCTCGAATAGCTATCTTTTTTTCATCAGAAGTTGGTTTTATTATTGTTGCTGTTCCACCAAGATGAATGTTGGCTCTAAATTCCCCAGGCATGGCTTCACGCTGGATAGTTGCGACTACTTTTCCGTCTACAACAAATAAACGCAAGTCTTTTCCATCGGCTTCTTTGATAAATTCCTGCACTAATATATTAGCATTTAAGCTTTTAAAGGCATTAATAACGCTTTCTGCAGCTTTTTTAGTTTCTGCTAAAACGACTCCTTTACCTTGAGTTCCCTCTAATAATTTTACTATTAATGGAGAACCTCCAACCATTTTAATTAAATCATCAGTATCTAAAGGTGAATTAGCAAAACCGGTTGTTGGAATATCAATTCCACTTTGTAATAATAGTTGTAATGAAAATAGTTTGTCTCTTGATTGTGAAATAGCCGTCGATGAATTAAGACAAAATACATTTAATGATTCAAATTGTCTAGTTAAAGCACAGCCATAAAAAGTAATATTGGGACGAATTCTTGGAATAATTGCATCAAATTGATTTAATATTTTTCCACCTCGGTAATGAATTTCAGGTGTTTTCGCATCAAGTTTCATATAGCATTCTTTAATATTTAAAAAATGCATTTCATGACCCCGCATTTCTCCAGCTTCCATAATTCGTTTATTACTATATAATTCTGGATTACTGGCTAATAGCCCAATTCTTAAACCTGAACTTTCCTTTTCGGAATTTCTATAAACGTCTTTCAAATTTTCGCTAGTAGGCTGTCCTAATAAATACTGTTGTTCAGGGTCTACAAGAACTCTTCCACTCATTGCTTCTCGTCCTAATAGCATCCGAAAACCCATAGAATCTCTATTGGTTAACGTCATTTCGATTAACCAATTTGAGTTGCCAATTTCTAAATTGGTTTGAATCACAAAACGCTGTTCTCTAAAGCCACTAGAACTTTTTACTATTCGTTTGTCTATTAATAAAGCTTCGCAATGAATAACGGTTTTTACATTATTTTGAATTGGATTAATATCAAATTTGACCCAATTTTGACCTTCTTTTTTGAATGGAGCAATATTTATAGCATGTAATGCCGATGTTTTTGCTCCAGAATCAATTCGAGCTTTTATAATTGGAATTCCTAAATCAGGTAAATGACACCATTCCTCGCTGCCAAGTATTATTTTGCTTTGTAACATAAATTGATTGTAAATATAATTTTAGCTAATGTAAATATATATCGAATAATTATATCTTCATTATTAAGATTGTATTAACTATTTTGAAGAGTAAATATAAAAAAACCTCATCTAGTTTAATAGATGAGGTTTTAGAGCGAAAGACGAGGCTCGAACTCGCGACAACCAGCTTGGAAGGCTGGAGCTCTACCAACTGAGCTACTTTCGCATTAACAACGGTGCAAATAGAGATAATAAGTTGGATGTATTGCAAGTTTTTTTCAAAAAAAATAAGGTTTATATAAAATATTATACTGAAACGATGTAATTTTATATCGTAAATATTTTATTATGAAATTGTTATGCTAATAGTCAAACCTAAATTTGTACCAATAAAAATTTTTGAAATCAAAGAAATTTCAGCTTTTGAATCAATTATTGTTAGACATCCAGTGCTTCGTTTTGGCAAACCAATAGAAAGTTGTCGGTTTGAAGGCGACGTTTTGCCAACTACAAAACATTTTGGGTTGTTTTATGAAAATCAAATTTCAGCAGTAATTTCGGTATTTGAAGCAA
>NZ_JBJXDQ010000010.1:0-20403 GCF_046155325.1 Flavobacterium sp. | reverse complement strand
GATTGAAATAATTACGAATTAGAAATAAAAGAATATGAGTAATGAGATTCTAATTCCAGATGATATTATCAGCAGTAAAATTTACTTGATAAGAAACCAAAAAGTAATGTTAGATAAAGATTTATCGGAACTTTATGCAGTAGAAACGAAACAATTAAAAAGACAGGTTCGTAGAAATTTGGAAAGGTTTCCAGAGGATTTTATGTTTGAACTTAGTCAACAAGAATTCGATAACTTGAGGAGCCAATTTGGCACCTCAAGTTGGGGAGGTTCAAGATATATGCCTATGGCTTTTACAGAACAAGGGGTAGCAATGTTGTCGAGTGTTCTTAACAGTCCAACTGCGATAAAAGTCAATATACAAATTATACGTGTCTTTACCAAAATTAGAGAAATGCTTACTGACACGTTGAGTCTGAAATTGGAAATCGAAGAAATCAAAAAGAAACTTTCTAATCATACACAAAATATTGAACTAGTATTTAACTATCTTGACGAACTAATTGATAAAAAAGAAAATACAGAACCAAGAAAGAAAATCGGTTATAAAAACTAATTAATACCAGCAGTATTTGTGTTTAAATATGTGATTGATGTTGAAGCAAAATTGTAATATTCAACTTCCAACTTCCAACCTCTAACTTCTCAAATGATAACTTTAAAAGGCGACACTATTTATCTCCGAGCACTTGAACCCAATGATTTGGAGTTTGTGTATGCTATGGAAAACGACCAAAGTATTTGGGAAGTCAGTAATACCCAGACGCCTTACAGTCGGTTTTTGGTCAAGCAATACCTCGAAAATGCCCAACAAGATATTTATGAAGCCAAGCAATTGCGATTGGCGATTTGTCAAGACCAAGATTTTCCAGCCATTGGATTAATTGATTTATTTGATTTTGACCCAAAGAATAATAGGGCAGGAGTGGGCATTGTAATTCAAGGACAAGGAAATAGAAACCAAAATATTGGTTCTGAAGCTTTAGAACTCTTGATTCACTATTCCTTTTATAATCTCAATTTACATCAATTATATGCTAATATTAGCACCGAAAATTTGGCGAGTATCGCTCTTTTTTCTAAATTTGGATTCGAAGAAATAGGCACTAAAAAAGATTGGATTTTAGTCAACGGCAGCTATAAAGATGAGGCTGTTTTTCAATTAATTAATAACAAATTTTAAAATTTTAGTTTTGAACTTAAAAAAAATCATTTCAATAGTTGCTGTTGCCTTTATATCCGGATTACTAATTTACGGATTTATACTTTCACAACAAATTTTTTCAGATAACACGAAATTTACTGAAAAGGAAGTATATGTTCATATACCAACAGGAGCCAGTTATGAGGATGTAAAAAGAATAATTACGCCATTGGTTAAAGATATTAGCCATTTTGAAATAGTTGCCGAAAAAAGAAATTATCCTGAGAACGTTAAACCAGGACGTTTTTTGTTTACTAACGGAATGAATAGTTTTGAGCTGGTACAAAGTATTCGTTTGAACGTTCCCGTTGATTTAGCTTTCAATAATCAAGAGCGATTAGAGGATTTTGCAGGGCGAATAGGTTCTCAAATAGAAGCAGATAGTTTGTCGTTGCTAACATCAATCAAAGATTCTATTTTTTTGAAAGAGAATGGGTTTACCGATGAGAATGTTTTGTCTATGTTTATTCCGAACACCTATGAAATTTATTGGAATACGTCTGCTACTAAATTTAGAGACAAGATGATCAAAGAATACCGTAAATTTTGGACTAAGGAACGAATTAAAAAAGCCAAACAACAAGGTTTAAACCCGATTGAAGCTACAATTTTAGCCTCGATTGTTCACAAAGAATCAGTTAAGAAAGACGAAAGACCAAGAATTGCGGGAGTTTATCTGAACCGTTTGAAAATAGAAATGCCACTACAAGCCGATCCAACGGTTATTTTTGCGATTAAAAAGAAATCGAATGATTTTACCCAAGTAATCAAGAGGGTGTTTTATAATGATTTGTTTTTAAATTCTCCATACAATACCTACAAAGTTGTTGGACTTCCGCCAGGGCCTATCGCTATGCCTGATATTACAGCACTTGAAGCGGTATTAAATCCTGAAAAAAACAATTTTATTTATTTTTGTGCCAGCGTTGATCGTTTTGGGTATCACGAATTTGCTGCTACTTTGCCTGAACACGATCTAAATGCCAAGAAATACTCCGACTGGATAAACAGTCAAGGTGTAAAAAGATAAAAATCAAGTTTAAAACTTCCTATTTTATAGCTAAATCAGATTTTTTTTAATTAAAAAATTTTGATTTAAAGGGTTATTTTTGTCTTAAATTGATCAAAATTATTCTTTTTACACCCCTTTTTTTGACAAATTTTTATAAGAAGTAGATTTCTGTAAGCTATTATAAATACTAGGGCTCCGAAAGTTTTTTGAAATCGATCGAATCGTCCTTAATGTAAGTTTAACAGCTTGATTATCAGATTTATGAATTATTGCGTATATTTGCACGCAGAAATTTCTTAACGGGACAGCGTTTTGAAGAAAAACAATTTATGATAAATAAGTGGTCTTTTTATACCAGTTTGACTATTATTATAGCTTTTTTAAGCTCCGGTTTTAAACCTTTCGATTTAGATACCAACCGATGGTTTCTTACAAAAAATACCGATGGAACACACTACCAATATCCATCGAAAACTCAAAATGAATATACAACTATTGGTGTTCCTTTTACTGGAAAATTCTTTATAGGTTTCAAAGAGACAATTGCTTTCAAAGAGTCTCAAGGTCAATACCGAAAAGTTAATTCATTGGGGTATATGGGTAAATACCAATTTGGTGCGGAAACACTTAAAACAATTGGAATTCATGATTGTAATTCGTTTTTGAATAATCCTAAATTACAAGAAAAAGCTTTTGTAGCACTATTGGCCAAAAACAAATGGTTGTTACAAGACGAGATTGACATATATGAAGGTAGGTTGATCAACGGAATAAAAATTACAGAGTCCGGAATATTAGCTGCTGCTCATTTAGGTGGCGCTGGATCTGTAAAAAAATATTTCAGAAGTAATGGTAAAAGATATTTAAGAGATGCTTATGGAACATCGGTAAGAAGTTATTTGGAAGATTATAGCGGCTATGAAACTTCTTTTATTATAGCCAATAATAATGCTAGAGTGAATTAGTAGATTTTAAAATAATAATTAAGGCTGTCTCAAATTATTATTGAGACAGCCTTTTTTATTTACATTTTATGAATGATAAAAATAGCTGGACGATTATGTAAATCAACTTTTATTTTTTTCCATTCCGAAGCTCTCATTGTTTTTATGAATTCAGTAGGCAAGGTGATGTCTGCGGCAATACATAAGTAAGTGGCTTGATTTATGGCTTGCAAAATATCTTCAAGCATTTTGTTATTCCTAAAAGGAGTTTCAATAAAAATTTGAGATTGGTTTTTATCCTGTGACAATTTCTCTAAATTTTTTAAAGCTATTTTTTTTTCAGATTTATCAATGGGTAAATAACCATTGAAGGTAAAACTCTGTCCATTCATTCCAGAAGCCATTATGGCTAAAAGAATGGATGATGGCCCTACTAACGGTACCACTTGTATTCCTTTTTCGTGGGCTAATTTAACTATCACAGCACCAGGATCAGCTACGCCAGGACAACCAGCTTCGCTCATTAATCCTATATTCTTTCCTTCAAGGCAAGGTTGAATCATTTTGGCATGTTCTGAAACTTCGGTGTGTTTGTTTAATGTGCTTAACCTTAGTGAGGATTGTATTTTTTCGGGGAGAACATTTTTTATAAATTTTCGCGCTGTTTTTTCATTCTCAACAATATAATCGTCAATAAATTCAACCGTTCTTTTTATAGTAATTGGTAATACTTCTTCAGGATTACTCTCTCCTAAAGTAGTAGGGATGAGGTATAGTTTTCCTTTTAAAGTAGTTGGTTTCATAAAGAGGTAATTGATAAAGAAACAGTTTTAGTAAACTAAAAAAAGAAAACGGAATTTATAAATGAATTAGGTGTGTTTCTGTATTAATTTTTCGGCAATGATATCACATGCTTCATCCAGCATTTTATAAACGGAGTCAAAACCATTTTGTAAACCATAATAAGGATCTGGAACGTCTACATTTTCATTGGGGAATAATTCATTTAAGATGAGTTCCACTTTTACTTTTTGGTCATTATTTTTCGCTAATTCAACAACATCATGATAATTAGAATTGTCCATCACGTAGATGTAATCAAAATCTTCAAAATCAGAAACTTTAAATTGTCTTCCTTTTTGTTTTGAAATATCTAGTTGATGTTTTTTTGCTGTAAGTATGGAGCGTTCATCAGGAGAATGTCCAATATGCCATGAACCTGTTCCAGCAGAATCAACTTTAAATTTAGTTTTTGGAAGCTTTGAAGCTAAAATACCCTCGGCCAGGGGTGACCGACAAATATTTCCTAAACAAACCATGACTATTTTAATGGGGATCATTCGCGTTTACAGCGTTAATTTTTTATGAATATCTTCGACAAATTTTTTGAATTGTTTGTCGGTAGCTACTAGGTTGTCAACCGTTTTACAAGCGTGTAATACGGTAGCATGATCACGATCACCAATTTGAGAACCAATATTAGCAAGAGATGCTTTGGTGAACTTTTTGGCAAAAAACATGGCTAATTGTCGCGCCTGAACAATATGTCTTTTTCTAGTTTTAGATTGAAGCGTTTCTAAATCTAATTGGAAATAATCGGAAACTATTTTTTGAATGTAATCAATAGAAATTTCACGTTTTACATTTTTAACAAATTTTTCAACGACATTTTTGGCAAGTTCTAGCGTTACTTCTTTTTTATTAAATGAAGATTGAGCAATCAGTGATATGATAGCTCCTTCCAGCTCTCTTACGTTTGATTTAATATTTCGAGCTACATATTCTATAATTTCTTCAGGAATTTCAACGCCATCACGATACAAAATGTTTTTGAGTATTGAAATTCTAGTTTCGTAATCGGGCTGGTGCAATTCTGCTGACAATCCCCATTTAAAACGAGACAAAAGTCTTTGTTCAATATCCTGCATATCAACAGGAGCTTTGTCAGATGTTAATATAACCTGTTTGCCATTTTGATGCAGGTAATTGAATATGTGAAAAAACACATCTTGAGTCCCTGTTTTTCCTGAAAGGAATTGAACGTCATCAATAATTAATACATCAATTAATTGATAAAAATGAATAAAATCATTTCTATTATTTTTTTTGACTGAGTCAATATATTGTTGGGTGAAAATCTCTGCAGAAATATAAAGAACCGTTTTTTCTGGATATTTATCTTTGATTTCAACACCAATAGCATGTGCTAAATGGGTTTTTCCTAAACCTACGCCGCCAAAAATCAGCAAAGGATTAAAAGAGGTGCCACCCGGTTTATTGGCGACAGCCATTCCTGCTGAACGTGCTAATCTATTTGAATCGCCTTCTAGAAAATTGTCAAAACTATAGTTGGCATTAAGTTGAGATTCGATTTTTAAATTTCTGATTCCAGGAATTACAAAAGGATTTTTTAATTCTGGATTTAAATTTTTAAAGGGAGCATCTACTTCTTGTGGTTTCATTGAAACCCGATTAGAACTTGGTATTTGTTCGGTAAAGGGTTGTTTATTTCCATAAGTGTTCTCCATTTTAATTTTATAGAGTAACTTTGCGTTTTTTCCGAGTTCTTTGGTTAATGCAACTTTTAATAATTTAACGTAGTGTTCTTCTAGCCATTCATAGAAAAATTTACTAGGAACTTGAATATATAATGCGTTATCGGTAAGTTCAACTGATTTGATAGGTTCGAACCAAGTTTTATACGCTTGATCCTGAATATTGTCTTTTATAAAAGACAAACAGTTTTCCCATACTGATTGAGCAGTTTTGTTCATATATTGGTTAAATTTTATGGTTTTTATTCTAATTTATTGTAAAAAAAAGAGGTTGAAATTTTCTTATTTTTCGGGATAACAAATATGTGAACAATAATCTGTAAAAAAAAATTTTTTACATGTAAATTTTATAAAATATTTTTGTATAGGGCTTTTTTTAATTTAATTTTTTAAATAATAATTTAATGGAAATTCATCAGGTTCAAATTCGAGTTCGCTATTCAGAAACTGATCAAATGCAAGTCGTTTATCATGGTAATTACGCTCAATATTTTGAGATTGGAAGGGTTGAATGGCTTAGAAATAAAGGAATTTCTTATAAATGGATGGAAGATAACGGCATTATGCTTCCTGTGGTTTCATTAACTATGAATTATAAAAAACCAGCACGTTATGATGAACTCTTAACCTTAAAAACAATCTTTAAAATACTCTCAACTGTCAAGATTGAATTTGATTATGAATTGTATAATGATAAGGGGGAGTTATTAACAACAGGCAATTCAATATTGGTATTTGTAGATATGAAATCTGGTCGACCAATTGCTCCTCCAGCGTATATTTCTGAGCTATTAAAAACACTATATTAATCATGGTGTTTTGTTGTGAAATAATTGATAAAATGCTTTTTTTTTGAGCTATTTATAAAACGCTTTTTATTGCTATTTCAAACATAGAATCAAAAATTTCGAAAACTATCGGTGCATTTTTTTTTCGAACAATTATTTCAATTTCACAACTGAAGTCCATTTTCTGATTTTTAATTTCGATTTTCTTTTCTTTTATAACTCGCATCACTTTGTTTATGTTTTTGTAATCAAAAGAAATAACATAATGAATGTTTACGGTCTTTTCGATAATTTCACATGATTCAAGTGTTAATTGAGCTGTGGTTTTATAAGCAGAAATTAAACCACCCACACCTAATTTTATTCCGCCAAAAATCCTGACTACTACAATTAAAATATTAGTCAATGAAAAAGACTGGATTTGTCTGTAAATGGGTATTCCAGCAGTATTACTTGGTTCGCCATCATCGATGGCTCTATAAAGTATGGTTTCAGTACCTAATTGATAGGCGTAACAATAATGAACGGCATGTGGATGTTGTTTTCGTAATGTTTCGAGGATGGATTTTAGCTCAGTTTCAGATTCAAGAGGAAAAGCATAGCCATAGAATGTACTGCTTTTTTCTTTGTATATAATCTCTGAAGAACTATATGCAATGGTTTTGTAGGTGTCTTCCAATTGATTTAAACCTTAATTTGACTCTGAATTTGTTATAAAGGCAATTCTTTTTTTGAAAATAAGTCAATAACATCTTCTTCGCCTACTTTTAAATTCCAAACATGAATCCCTAATGATAATGCGGCGTCGGTATTTTCTTTTTTATCATCAACAAATAAGGTGTGTTTCGCAATTAAATTGTGCTGTGCCAATATGTAATTATAAATTTCAAGATCAGGTTTTCTCATTGCCATTTCAAATGAAAAATAAATTTTTTCAAAGCATTGGTAAAAATCACTATAAAAAGAAATTCCATTTTCCCTTTCAAAGGTTTCAATATGGATAGAATCGGTATTGCTTAATAAAAACAGTTTGTACTTTTTGGACAGTTTTTGTAAAAATTCCAATCTCTTTAAAGGAAAATCTAGAAGAACAGCATTCCAAGCTAAAGTTATTTCTTCAATAGATCCCATTGGAGCATGTTGCTGTAATCCAAACAGAAAATTTTCAGTTGAGATTTGTCCTTTTTCAAAAGATATATTGAGTTGGTTCAAATCTTCATTCCAATCAGACATACCTAATTTTTTAAGACCATCAAGGGTTGCTTGTTTGTCTAAATTTATAAAAATATCGCCAAAATCAAAAATGATAGTATTAATCATGATTTCTTGAAATTAGTAGTGAATCGTTTAGAATTGAATGTTTCTCATTTTTTAGCAAAGCAATACTTGGTGCTTTTGTTCCGTTTTTAAGGAGTACATTTCCAACAAATATTCTTGCTTCATCCCAAAGGTTTTCATCAATAAAAGTCTGTAACGTTTGTCGGCCACCTTCAATAATAATCGATTGAATTTGGTGTTTATGCAATACGTTGAGTATTTCTTGTGTGATATTTTGTTTAAAATCGATTACCTCAAAGATACTATTTTCTTCAATATTAGTATTTTCCAATTGAGAAAAAATAATAGTTTTTATTTTGTTATCATATACATGACTGTCTTTCGGAATACGATTATTTTGATCTAAAATTATTCTAACAGGATTATTGCCTGTCCAATCTCTAATATCTAGTTTTGGATTGTCATCAATCACAGTTCGCGTTCCTACAAGTATAGCTTGTTCTTCGCTTCGCCATTTGTGTACCAATTGACGCGAAAATTCATTAGTAATCCAAACGGGTTTTTGTTCTAATTTTGCTAATGGTGCAATAAAACCATCTTGACTTTCTGCCCATTTCAAAATGATATAAGGTCTTTTCTTTTGATGGAATGTAAAAAAACGCTTATTTAGCTCTAAACATTCTGATTCTAAAACCCCCACAATTACATTTGCACCCGATTTAATTATTTTTTTAATACCGTTTCCAGCTACTTTTATGTTGGGGTCTCCTATACCAATAACTACATTTGGTATTTTATAGTCAATAATTAAATCACAACAAGGAGGGGTTTTTCCTAAATGACTACAAGGTTCTAAGCTTACATAAATAGTCGATTTTTCTAGTAGTGATTTATCTTTTACTGAATTTATAGCATTGACTTCTGCGTGGGGTTCTCCTGATTTTTTGTGCCAGCCTTCGCCAATAATTTCACCATCACATACAATAATGCTTCCCACCATTGGATTTGGATAGGTGGTTCCTAAACCATTTTTTGCTAATTCTATGCAACGGAGCATGTATTTTTCATGGGTTTTCATAGATACAAAAGTACTGATTTTTGTGTTTAGGATTTTGTTTTGAATCTATGGATTATTCTGCTAAACAATATCTATTTTTGTATTCTAAATTGACGCTTAAAAATGGAAAACTGGAGCATCAGAAAAATCGAAAAGAAGGACAATGCTGCTGTTGCAAAAATAATACGAACTGTCTTTGATGAATTGAATATTTCAAAAGTAGGAACTGCATATGCTGACCCGTATTTGGATTTGATGTTTGAGGCATATAATAAGTCAAAATCAGCGTATTTTGTGGTCGAAAATAACGGTATTATCCTAGGAGGAGCAGGAATTGCACCCTTAGAAAACGAAGCCGAAACCATTTGTGAATTGCAAAAAATGTATTTCCTTCCTGAAGTTCGCGGTTTTGGAATTGGAAGCCAAATAATGGATAAATGTTTGCAAGCTGCCAATGATTTTGGTTACGAAAAATGTTACCTCGAAACAATGCCTTTTATGAATGACGCCCAGAAACTCTACAAAAAAGTAGGTTTTGAATTTATTTGTTCGCCAATGGGAAGTACAGGTCACGTTTCTTGTCTAGTATGGATGTTAAAGGAATTAAGTTAACTTATGAGTGCAAAAATTAAAGATTACAGAGTCCAATTCATTCAAGAACTTATTCCAATTTATGGTGAAGACGAAGCAGAGAGTTTTTTCTATTTGGTTTTAGAAGATAAAAATCAATTAAAAAGGCTTGACTTAGCTTTGAATCCTAGTTTAACTTTTTTGGAAGATGAAATTTTAATATGGGATTTTATATTAAAAGAGCTAAAAAATCAGAAACCAATTCAATATATCTTGGGCAAAACGAGTTTTTATGGATTAGAATTTGAAGTCAATGAAAATGTACTCATACCAAGACCAGAAACCGAGGAATTGGTGCAATGGATTATTCAAGGTCAGAGGAGGGAAGAAGGAAGTCAGAAGTTAGAAGTTGGAAGCCACAGCCCAAAAATCTTAGATATTGGAACGGGTAGTGGTTGCATAGCGATTGCTTTGGCAAAAAACCTAGAAAAAGCCTCTGTTTTTGCAATAGATGTTTCGGAAAAGGCTTTGGCTACAGCCCAAAAAAACGCACAAAACAATAATATAGAAGTAAATTTTGCTAATGTTGATATTTTAAAAATCAACGATTTACAACAGCTTCCCTCTCACCACTTCCCACTTCCCACTTCCATCTCTCAACTTCCGACTAAATTCGATATTATTGTCTCAAATCCTCCATATGTTCGTGAATTGGAAAAACTAGAAATTAAAAAAAATGTTTTGGACAACGAACCTCATTTAGCACTTTTTGTAGCAGATAATGAGCCGCTTATTTTTTATAGAAAAATCGGTGCATTAGCACAAAAAAACCTATCCGAAAACGGGCAACTATTTTTCGAAATCAATCAGTTTTTAGGAAAAGAAATGATAGAATTACTCGAAAAAATGAATTTCAAAAACATTGAATTGCGTAAAGATATATACGGAAATGATAGAATGATTAAGGCAGAATTCAGGTAGCAGATTTCAGAAATTATGAAATAAAATTCAGGTTGATTCGACAATATTTACGGAAACACTTTTTGATAAACGACTAATCTGTTCTGTTAAAGAATATTTTTCTTCAATTGGAAAAGCTTTTGAAAAATGAAAAATGGTCTTTCCAAGTTCAAATGATTTTTTTATATGCCAATAAATCTTGAAATCTCATATTAGTTGATATAAAGTCAAGTAATTTATATGAATTCTGCTACCTGAATTCTAAAATCTGTCTTTTATTCATACCGCAATGCCTCAATTGGGTCTAAAACAGCTGCTTTTATGGCTGGATATAAACCTGATATAATGGCAACAGCAAAACTGGTTGCAAAAGCAGCCATTATAGCAACCCAGGGTATCACAAATACAAAACCGATTGCAGATGCAATGGCAAATCCAATGCCTATTCCGAAAATAATTCCAATAATGCCACCCATTTGTCCAATAAGTATGGTTTCTATAAAAAACTGATAGGCGATAGTGGTTTTTTTAGCACCTAATGCTTTCCGTACTCCAATTTCTCTGGTTCTTTCTGTTACAGAAACAATCATAATATTCATCAAAGCAATAGAAGATCCTATAATCGTAATAATACCAATTATCCAAGAAGCAATTCCAAGATATTTTGTGATACCAAGAATTTTGTTAATCAGGTCATCACTACGAACAATCGCAAAGTTATTGTCTTTTACTGGATTTAATTTTCTAACAGTTCTCATCGTACTAATTGCATTGTCAATAGCTTGATCCAAAATTTCTTTTTTGGAGGTCATAATACTTATGGAATAATTAATTTGTGGAGCGGTAAATAATGAGCGTGCTACTTGAATAGGAATTAATACTCTTAAATCTTGTTTGTTTCTAAAAGAAGACCCTTTTTCTTTCAAAACTCCAATTACCTTAAATTTTGCTCCACGAATAGCGATAATTTTGTCAATTGGGTTTACGTTTTTTAATAATCCTTTTTGAAAATCGGAGCCAATAATACAGTTATACGTATTGTTTTGGATGTCAAATTCATTAAAATTTCTCCCTAAGCTAGCTTCTAAACCTGAGTTACTCATAAAAAATTCGTCGACGCCAAACACTGAGTTTTCGGGGTCAGTTTTATCTGCGTCGAATTTTATTTCGGCTGTAGCAGTTGCTCTAAAAGAGATTGAAGTTTTGGTTAGTGGAAAATTATATTTTTTTTTGAATGCTATTGCTTCTGGATAAGAAATTTTAGGATTAACTATTTTTCTTTCCTCTCCACTATGTTTTTGAAACGTGTTTTCATATTGATTAATATTGAATGTATTTGCTCCCATGGAAGCAAAATCAGTTGAAATAGTGTTTTCTAATGCTGAAACAACCGTTAGTATTCCAACCAAAGCAGTTATACCAATAGCAATAATTAATATGGTAAGAATGGTTCGCAATAATTGGGATCTAATAGAACCTATTGCGATTCTCACGTTCTCTAAAAATAGTTTAAACATAGTTTTAGTTTGACACGAAATTACTGTTTTTGTTACAAGTTTGCGATAAAAGATGTGATATTTGCTGTAAAAAATAGATATTTGCAGGGAGAAATTTAAGATTTAATAATTTAGATTTTAGATTTTCTAAATGAAACAAGATTTTGGATTTACTAATCTGCAATCTAAAATTTGCAATCTAAAATAAAAATGGCTCAAAAACCAAGCATTCCAAAAGGGACAAGAGATTTTTCACCTGCTGAGGTGGCAAAACGACAGTATATTATTTCGATTATAAAAAGTAATTTCGAGAAATTTGGTTTCCAACCTATAGAAACCCCTTCGTTCGAAAACTCCGAAACCTTGATGGGAAAATACGGTGAAGAAGGCGATCGATTAATTTTTAAGATATTGAATTCGGGGGATTATTTAGATAAAGTTTCAGGTGAAGAACTACAAACCATAAACGCTAAACAACTAACAGGAAAAATATCCGAAAAAGCCCTCCGCTACGACTTAACCGTTCCTTTTGCACGTTACGTTGTGCAACACCAAAACGAAATTGAGTTTCCGTTTAAGCGGTACCAAATACAACCTGTTTGGAGAGCAGATCGCCCACAAAAAGGGCGTTTTCGAGAATTTTTTCAGTGCGATGCCGATGTAGTAGGATCAAATTCATTGTGGCAAGAAGTAGAATTGGTTCAATTATATGATTCTGTATTCACCCAATTAGGATTAGAAGGAGTAACTATTAAAATCAATAATCGAAAAATTCTCTCTGGAATAGCCGAGGTTATTGGAGCTCAAGACAAATTAATCGATTTTACAGTTGCCTTAGATAAACTCGACAAAATAGGCGAGGAGGGTGTAAAAAAAGAAATGATCGAAAAAGGAATCTCGGAATCGGCAATAGAAAAAGTGCAGCCTTTATTTCATTTTACGGGAGCTATTTCGGAGAAAATAAGTAGGCTTTCTAGTTTATTAGCTAAATCCGAAGAAGGGATGAAAGGTGTTAAAGAATTGCAATTTATTTGTGAAACTGTGGCGAATTTAGGTTTAAATAGTGCTGTTTTAGATTTGGATGTAACACTCGCACGAGGATTAAATTATTATACGGGCGCTATTTTTGAGGTGGCACCACCAAAAAAAGTTGCCATGGGTTCTATTGGCGGTGGGGGAAGATATGATGATTTGACTGGGATTTTCGGCTTGAAAGATATGAGTGGTGTAGGGATTTCCTTTGGTTTGGATCGAATTTATTTGGTTATCGAGGAGTTGGGTTTATTCCCGGAAACTGTAACTTCTACGTCAAAAGCCTTGTTTATTAATTATGGCGAAAAGGAAGCGTTTTATGCGATGAAAGCCATTACAAAACTGCGCAGTTTTGGAATAAAAGTAGAATTATATCCGGATAATGTTAAGGTGGGAAAACAGTTTCAATATGCTGACAAACGCGGGATTCCATTTGCGGTAATAGTAGGAGAAACTGAAATGATTGAAGCTAAATTTGCCTTAAAAAATTTAGTTACCGGAACTCAAGAATTATTAGATTTTGAAGCTTTGAAAAAAGCATTGAATTAATTTTTACTATTATAACAAGAAACGTCCCGAATATCTCGGGACGTTTCTTGTTATAATACATTCAAATTAGTGTTTTTTAGCGCAACATTTTTTGCCTTCTGTTTTCTCTTCAGTAGAACATTTTTTATCGTCTTTTTTGCATTTCGAATTATCCTTAGCATTGCATTTTTTGCCTTCGGCTTTGCATTTTTCTTTGCAAATTGCAATTTCTTCCTTTGTCATTTTTTTTGAATGCGCGTCATGACTTGAGCATGATTTTTCTGGTTTTTCTTGTGCGATAGTTGTTGTTTCTTGCGCACTTATATTTAGTGTGAAAAGAACAATGGCAAGAAAAGTAAGTATGTTTTTCATTTTTATTGGGTTTAATAATTGACCTAAAGGTAAATAAATGGGTATTTAAATTTTGATTTGTGTAGTTAATCTTTCCTTAATGATTTTTAATTTACAATAAATTTCTTGCTAATGCTTCCATTTGAGGTTTTAATTTTTGCAATATAAACCCCAGCACTGATACTTTTGATAGGCAATTGAATATTTTTTTGGTCTTGATTTTCCACTTTCATTGAAGCTATATTTTGACCCAGTAAGTTATAAATAATCACTTTTTCGACAGTTAAATCTAGCATGTTATTATTAATTACAAGCCTGTTTTCTTCTTTGATATGTTTAATCTGTATTGCGTCAGTTTCTAACATATTATCATCATTACTCAGGGCTTTACTATTTATAAAACGTAATGAGAATCGAGTATGATTTGTTCCTGCCGGAAGGTTTACTTCAAATTTTTCATATCGAATATCATGGTAACTGTCATTTAATTTATCATAAATATAAATTTCTTGATCTTGGTCAAAATTTTCAACAGCATCAATTATAAATGAAACGGGTCCTTCTACTGCTGTTTTTACGCCTAATGTGTAGATTGAATCTACATCAAAAAAGCCTTCTCCTTGAATAACCAATTGATTTTCTCCGTTTAAAAAATACATGTCATTAGGGTAGTTGTCAAAATTCAAAGCATCATAACCTATATCGATTCCACTCGTGGCCTTTTCATTCATAAATCCTAATAATAATTGTCGATGGTAATTATTATTTGAATTGAATCCTAAACGTATTCTCATATAGGTGTCAATTTCTTCAGAATCTACTTCAATTTTATTTTGAATTGGGCTGTTTAGTTTTTTTGTTGAATCCGTTGTTTTGAATAGAGTATTAGATATGCCAGATTCATTTTCTTTGTAAAAGCCTCTTTGTTCATTGTTGTAAGTTATTGTTCCGCCCGAACCTATTTTTCCATTTACAAAAAAGCTTTGTCCTACAGGTATAAATTGGTTTGGTATTTTTGAACTTGAACCTCTACCACTAATTAAAGCTGGCGCTACAGGCGCAATTCCTCCAGTTAGATTTCGGGTGGCGTAGCCACCTTGATAGTCTCTTAAAATATGAGTGTCATTTGTGGAATAATGTTCCCAAAAATATAGTGTTCCATCTATTGAATTGATATTGTCACTGATAAATTTATTAGCATTAAGTGCTGATGGATATGGGTTTCCTGTCAATAATAATTGATCAGAACTCACAGAATTTGTAGCTATAGTTCCATTGTTTGGTTTGCCTTTGAAAGTGTAGTTTTGATTTGTTGTTGTGGTTCCCGTCCCTTTGAAAATATAACCTTGTCCTACACGTATAGCGTCGTTTTCGGATATTTGAACCCAATTTGCATACGCATTTGAATAGTTATCAAATTTATACAACCAGCGTCTTGCTAAACTTATAGGTGTTGTAGGTGCACCATTTAGACCACCAATCCAGTTGATGTTACGAGGGGTCGATGTTGTTCCATCTTTCATCACGCCACTTACAGAATAATTGGTGTTATTGGTAGTTGAATTTATCGGGCTAACAGGTGAGCTCCAGTAATTATAATTAAAATGATTTTTTTGCCCTTTTTGATCCCGTTCAATATATCCTGAACTTGTAGCATCTAATATACTTTCGCCTATTTGAGCTGCATTGTATTTCTTTTGTAGCAATTGTGATTTACCAACTAAATCTACAAATCCGTCGAGTTTCAAATAATGAGTAATCCACAATCCTTGACCGTTATTGTCTTCGTTTAAAGTTTGAGATGGATTTGCCATAGTTATTTTACCCGATTCCACTTTTAAACCTAAAAGAATAATATCTTGAGCTGTAGAATTGATATCATGTAAGCTTCTTACAATATTCCAATTCACAAATTGTCCATTGATACCAGCGCTATTGGGGTAATTCCATACGGTATTTCCATACGCCCATGGACTAGCAGCAGTAGTGTTGTTCCAATCTCCGTTGCGAACACTATAATAAGGGAGTGGGGCTGTTTGAGACTCCGAGGATGTTATATTTTTTAATTTTCCATTAGCACCAAGTCCAAAACTAGGGTTTAGATACCCACAACTTGTTTGATCCATTCTGTAATATCCTTTCAAATTAGACCATAAAAGTCCGTAAATAGGCATTGGAATTACTTCGCCATAAACGACATTGTTTCCTGTGGTTTGTTCTTTTATTTCTTGGTTCATCATCTGATGAATTTGTTCTTCGTTAAGGGCTACATTCCAAATTTTAAATTCATCTATCCATCCATTAAAATAATTAACAGGGGTGTTTGAGGCATTATTATTCTGATCCATCGCGCCAAGAAAAGATATATTATTATTAGTTATAGGTGCTGTAGCTCCAGATTTTGAAATTATTAATATCCCGTCGATATACAGTTTGTACTCGCTATTTGCATAAGTAACAGCAATATGATGCCATCTGTTTGGGTTAATTTTATTAGGTGAGGTTATGATTCCTGTCCCATTCCAAATAAATGTAACGTAATCATTTTGCACTCTCAAATCATAACCATCTCCAATTCCTACTTTATTAGCATCTCTTTTGGAAAAAATGGTTTGAACATTGGCCGACGAGGCTGTTGTTTTTATCCAAGCTTCAATACTAAAACTTCCATTTAAATCATAATTCGTTTTTTTGAAATCAATATAGTCATTCGTTCCGTCAAAATTTATTTGGGTACAAGCAGAAATCACTATATTTATAGTACTAGTACATACACCTACTTTCCAATTTAATACATAACTCCCAACTTCTCCTGTGAATATGGCATTTGGATCATTTACATTTGATAAAGTTCCAGCTCCACAAGTACTTGATCCAATTATTGTCCATGTGCCTAAAGTGTTAGTTCCAAGGTCGCCACAATTTGTACAATTAGTAGGTAGTGTATAGGATCCTTTTGCAGCGTTTTGAATAGCCGTCTTAGTGTTGTCATAAGCGTTTAATTGCACTGTGTTAGTGCCACAAACATCTGGGGTTAAGGTGATGTTGCTACCAGCATAAGCGTAATCTACATTTACTTGAGCTATAGAAGTTCCTGACTCGCTATAAGACCTACATCCATCTACTAAAACAGTTGATCCATATGTATGTTTACCAGGAGATTGAGGAGTAAACGTATAAGATGTTTCTAATTGTCCTTGTGATAAAGCTGGAATTCCAGGAGTTCCAATTCCATCGGTCCATTCTATAATGTCTAGTTTTGGTTTTACGGGGATAGTAATACCGTCCATAGCCCACACACTTTTATTATCAGTTCCTCTAAAAGTCCACTTGATTCGTACATTTGTATTGCCTAAATAGGCTGTTAATGGAATCGAGGTATTGTCATTTTTAAAGTTATACTGTGATGCTGTTGCCCCCACTTTTTGTGCTGCGGTAACATTGGGATCAGTATACCACTGAAGAATAGGTTGGTAAGGAGTATGTAAAGATCTCAATACACTATACGTTGAACCTCCATCGATTGAAACATATATTATGCCAGTATCTCCAGTAGCAAAATAATAGGCTTGATCAAAATCAACAGATGCAGAACTCATATTTGCCAAACTAAAAATAGGGGATTCTAATGTTGTTGGGTTGGCTCCTGTATATTTATCGTTTCCTGTAGTGATAGTTTGATTTCCAGAGCTAATGGTAAATTTATTTTCTTGACTATCATATCCAATGCTTCCAAATGTTTGGTTATTTGTTCCTGACCAATTTCTAGGTTTTGTGCTATTCCCTCCAGCGGTAAAATCACCCGGACTTCCATCAACTAACCAAGATTTTGGATCTTGAGTATTCAGCTGACCTACATTAAAATCACCCCCTTTTCCAGCTATAGCATCTTCTTGTACAGTATAGCCTTTACGTGCCATTAGAGTAATCTGTTGGTTTAAACAAATATTGTATAATGTTTGATCCAATACCGGCGGAAGATCTGCAGGTAAAGCTCTTACATAAAAACTACTTGAATATTGATAACAGTTACCTACTCTTATTAAAGCTCTATAATAAGTAGATTCGGTTGTTTCTGCATAAAAAGTAACGGTATATGAATTTGTAGTATTAGAGATTATTGTCCAAATTGGATTTCCTACTTTAAACTTTTCCCATTGAACAATTGTTCCTGTTTGTCCTGATAAATTCATTTTTATTACGTTCCCTCCAACAGAACAAGAGGTTATGCTTACTTCATTAGTAGCAGTACCAACAGATCCATTAACAGATATATAGCCTTTTACTACCCCTCCATTTATCGTCTCTGAAGTCATAATGATTTTCTGAGTTTGTGTAGAAACGTTGCCGGTTTTATCAGTATAGGTCCAGGTTACATTTGTGGTACCTGTTACATTAATTGGAAATACAATATCAGGAACTCCTGTAATTGTTCCATCACACGTGTCATTGGCTGTAGGGTAAGTTATTTGCGAACTTAATAGTTGACATCCTGTGAAATTTATATTAGGTAAATTTGTTACGTTAGGTACAGCTGCTGCTGTGTCTGTGACAATAATTGTTTGAGAGATATTTTTACTGTTACCTGCAGCATCTGTAAAGTTCCAACCTATGATATAAATACCAGTTTTGGAATATGTAAAAGGTAACGTTATGTCGCTTGTTACTCCTGTTATAGTGCCGCAATTGTCAGGTGAAGTAGGTGCTGTTGAGATTGTAATTGAGCAATTTGCAGACAAGTTAGTTAATGATGTTATTGTAGGAGTTTGATTATCAGTTACGGTAATGGTTTTAGATCCTGAAGTTGTGTTAGAAGTCGCATCAGTCACCGTATAATTAATAGTCGTTATTCCTTTGTTGAAAGTATAGGTTCCTACTTGACCAGCAGTCAAAGTTTTGGTAGTAGCTCCGCTTAAGGTATAGGCAATAGTTGACCCGGTACAATTATCACCAAAAGTTGCATCGGCAACAATTACAGAAGCAGTACAAACGCCAGTATCTGTGTTGACATTTTGATTAGCACCAGCAGTTAGCGTTGGAGCAGTAATATCGGTTACGGTAATGGTTTTAGATCCTGAAGTTGTGTTGGAAGTCGCATCAGTCACCGTATAATTAATAGTAGTTACCCCTTTGTTAAACGTATAGGTGCCTACTTGACCAGAAGTCAAGGTTTTAATGGTTGCTCCGCTTAAGGTATAGGCAATAGTTGACCCGGTACAATTATCATTGAAAGTGGCATCGCTAACCATTACAGAAGCGGTACAAACGCCAGTATCCGTATTGGCTGATTGATTAGCACCAGCAGTTAGCGTTGGAGCAGTAATATCGGTTACGGTAATGGTTTTAGATCCTGAAGTTGTGTTGGAAGCTGCATCAGTTACGGTATAATTGATAGTAGTTACCCCTTTGTTGAACGTATAGGTTCCTACTTGACCAGCAGACAAAGTTTTGGTAGTAGCCCCAGTTAAAGTATAAGCAATAGTAGCCACTGTACAGTTATCACTAAAAGTAGCATCTGTAACTACAACCGAAGCGGTACAAACACCAGCATCAGTAGTATTGGTTTGATTACTTCCAGCAGTAAGCGATGGAGCAATAGTATCGTTTACGGTAATGGTTTTAGATCCTGAAGTTGTATTGGAAGCCGCATCAGTTACCGTATAATTAATAGTCGTTATTCCTTTGTTGAAAGTATAGGTTCCTACTTGACCAGCAGTCAAGGTTTTGGTAGTAGCGCCGCTTAAAGTATAAGTAATAGTTGAACCAGAACAGTTATCGCCAAAAGTTGCATCGCTAACCATTACAGAAGCGGTACAAACGCCAGTATCCGTATTGGCTGATTGATTAGCACCAGCAGTTAGCGTTGGAGCCGTAATATCGGTTACGGTAATGGTTTTAGATCCTGAAGTTGTGTTGGAAGTCGCATCAGTCACCGTATAATTAATAGTAGTTACCCCTTTGTTAAACGTATAGGTGCCTACTTGACCAGCAGTCAAAGTTTTAATGGTTGCTCCGCTTAAGGTATAGGCAATAGTTGACCCGGTACAATTATCAATGAAAGTGGCATCGCTAACAATTACAGAAGCAGAACAAACGCCAGAGTTTGTAGTAGCAGTTTGATTAGCACCAGAAGTAAGAGATGTAGTTTGATTATCAATTACTGTAATAGTTTTAGATCCTGAAGTTGTATTAGAAGCTGCATCAGTCACCGTATAATTAATAGTAGTTACCCCTTTGTTGAACGTATAGGTTCCTACTTGACCAGCAGTCAAAGTTTTGGTAGTAGCTCCGCTTAAGGTATAGGCAATAGTTGAACCAGAACAATTATCAATTAAAGTTGCATCGCTAACCATTACAGAAGCGGTACAAACACCAGTATCTGTATTGGCTGATTGATTAGCACCAGCAGTTAGCGATGGAGCAATAGTATCGTTTACGGTAATGGTTTTAGTTCCAGTAGTTGTGTTAGAAGCTGCATCAGTTACGGTATAATTGATAGTCGTTATCCCTTTGTTGAACGTATAGGTTCCTACTTGACCAGAAGTCAAGGTTTTGGTAGTAGCGCCGCTTAAAGTATAGGCAATAGTTGAACCAGAACAATTATCAATTAAAGTTGCATCGGCAACAA
>NZ_JBJXDQ010000009.1:0-20455 GCF_046155325.1 Flavobacterium sp. | reverse complement strand
TTAATTGTGCGGTATTTGTAAAAGTCAAAGTTACTTGTCCCGGAGCAGTTCCGATTACGGCTTGAACTCCGTTTACGGTGTCATTGGCTAGTACACTTGGTGTGTTAGTTCCTGCTAATACACTTGGAGTATCTGCTACTGCTACAATTGCTGGAGCAGTTACCGTTACATCAGTTATTACTGTACTACAATTTAATGAATTGTTTACTTCACAAATAGTATAACTAATTGGATAGGTACCTGCTGGAGTATTTGCTACAACAGCTATTGTTCCATCAACATTCATTGTTAATTGTGCGGTATTTGTAGAAGTCAAAGTTACTTGTCCCGGAGCAGTTCCGATTACGGCTTGAACTCCGTTTACTGTGTCATTGGCTATTACACTTGGTGTGTTAGTTCCTGGTAATACACTTGGTGTATCTGTTACTGATGCTATTACTGGCGCAGTTACGGTTATAATACTTGTTACCGAACTACAATTAGTTGGGTTAGTAACTTCACAAATTTTATAAATAATTTGATAACTTCCTGCTGTTGTGTTTGCTGCAACAGTGATTGTTCCATCAGCATTCATTGTTAATGGTCCGTTTGGTGTAGAAGTCAAAGTTACTTGTCCCGGAGCAGTTCCGATTACGGCTTGAACTCCGTTTACTGTGTCATTGGCTATTACACTTGGTGTGTTAGTTCCTGGTAATACACTTGGCGTGTCAACTACTGCTAAAATTGCTGCTAAACATGAAGATTTCACTACAACTATCACGCTTTCTTTGCTGTAACAACCTACTATATTATCTCTATAAGCAACATAGTATGTTCCTGCAGCAGCAGCAGCAGTAATTGCATTTCCTGATAGCCTATTGAAATCTGATACAGGTGAAGCATTATGAAATGTTAGCGTCATTCCTGAAGGAGTACCCGTAGTTTCCACAAAGCTATTAAAATCTACAGTAGCAACAGGACATATATTTGTGGCTACACGTATTGGTGCCGCTTCACTATAACAAGTGCCAAAATTATAGACGCCATAGTAAAGCCCTGAAAGTACTGCTGTGGGAGATGCTACCCAATTACTTGATGATATTGGCAAAGCATTGTGCCACTCAAATGTAGCACCACTTGGTGGAGATGCAGGCTGGTGCGTCGTTAAGTCTGCGGTTTGGGCAAATGTTACATTAACAAAGCCTAACAATACAAACATCCAACCCAATATCCAGTATTTTATATTTATATATTTTTTCATATCAAAAAATTTATTTTACAGATAATGGGATAATTTAATTTAATGTTGGTGCTGCAATCTTGATCGTACAATTATCCAATGTCCATACATCGATTAAAGCTTTTTTCTTAGTTAAACTTAAATCTGCAGTACAAGTGTTAGAGCCTACTGTGAAAGTAAGTGTGCTTAAAGTAGTGCCATCATAATTCATTGGGATATTGAATGTTTGGACTCCCGTAGTAGTTGTAGTTACGTGGGTAATTCCATTGGCTAAACTCATACCTGACCCACTCAAAGTAACTGGAAAATTACCTGCGGTTGTTACATTCATAGTAACTACAAGTGTTACTTGATTAGGTACGCCTTGAACTGGTGCTTGAATAATTTGAGTTTTAGCACAATCTAATGTTCCAGCCTCTGCTGATGCTGTTACCGTTACATTACTTGTTACTGTACTACAATTTGTTGGGCTAGAAACCTCACAAATTTTATATGTTATTGGATAAGTTCCTGCTGGCGTGTTTGCTGCAACTGCAATAGTTCCTGTAGCAAGATTCATTGTTAATGGTCCGTTTGGTGTAGATGTCAAAGTTACTTGTCCTGGAGCAGTTCCGATTACGGCTTGAACTCCATTTAAGGTATCATTCCCAATTACACTTGGTGTGTTGGTTCCTGGTAATACACTTGGACTATCTGTTACTGCTGCAATTACTGGCAACCCCAAAGGCGTAGAAGTAACGCATTCTGGATTGGTATAAATTACACAAGTGTCAGTGTTTACTGCTCCAGATGTGGAAAACTGTCGGCCCGATAGAAACACCCCTGCTCCTGAATTACAGGCTCCGCCATGGGAAAGGAATGTTCCTTTCATAATACTTGCAGCTCCTATATTAACTGCACCCGTAGCAACTCCAGCTCCGCCAATCCAAAAAACATTGCAACGACGAGCTCCATTAGCTAAAATTATTTTTGATAATGCCGCTACGTTAAATGCGCCTGCAAACTTAAATACAAATATTGAATTGGGATTATTTTGAGCGTCTAAGGTGATAGTTCCTGATAAAGAACCTGCACCATTTACAAAATAAACGCCGGCATTTATTGTTTCTCCAATGCCAAAAGCTGCAGCATGGCTAGTTACCGTATTTGGTAAAGCCATAAGCGCTGTATAAGCGATATCTAAATCTATTGCGGCTTGTGCTGTAAGTGCATTTGCAGTCTGCTCAGTTCCGATATGGACTCCATTTGTGTAACCAGAGATAGCACCACCATCTGTACCAATGTCGCCATTCATTCCAGAGATACCTGTATTGGCTATGGCACCCAAACTAGTATAAAGTGCAAAGTTTGAAAGAACTCCCAAAACATCAACGGACAGGGCGGGACTGCAATCCGATTCACAAAATATTGGAATAGTACAAATACCGGGAGGTGGGCTTGCAACAGCGTCCACTCCAATTGTTATTGCTCCAGCCATGGTGAGCATTCTTCCTTCAAGAATAACATTTGCGCCAAGACCAACAGCTCCTACTTTCGAAAATAAATTTCCTTTTATATTAGCCCCTGCCGCAATAGAAATCGCCCCATTTGCAATATAAAAAACATTACAAGACTGTGTTCCGCCCGTTAAGGTAACCACTGCGCCCGCACCAACTGTCAATGCCCCGTTAAATTTAATTATAAAGAAAGCATTAGGATCACCTCCTCCATCAAGAGTAAGAGCTGCCCCTATAGATCCAGCGCCATCTGTGGAGTAGACTCCAGGGGTAAGGGTACCAACGAAAGCTGGACCACTTGTGCCAGGAAAGTCAACAAACTTGTCATTTAGATGAATATACAACCTAAGCAGATCTTTTCTGGCCTGGTCGGTAGCAGCATTAGCATTGTAGGTGTTGCCGGTATAAGGTGGCGAAATAAATCCGCTAATAATTCCTAAATGGGTACCAACATCACCATTAACCGTACCTCCAGCGCCATTTGCAACTCCTCCAGCTCCAGTATAACATTCAAAAGAGGTAAGTATTCCTAAATTGGCTGTGCCATTTGGAGTCTGTCCAAAACTTGTATTTGGAAATGACAATAAAGCGATAGCTATTACGCTATAGAGTAAATTTTTTTTCATAATAAATGATTTAATTGTGAATATCATAACAAAAACTAATTGCAACAAATTTGTTGTTACCAATTATAAATTATATTGTATACATTTAGTTAATGTACAAAGTACCGCTTTCTATAAACTAATAAAATCAGTAGATATACTCTTTTATTCTTAAGATTAAATTATCAATCTGTAAAAATACGTAGAGGTATTATTGTAAATAGTATTAGGCACCAAATTTCAGGTCTATCATTTCAGGTTATATTAGGTAGTTTTAAAGTCGGAAGTTTTTTTGTTGTTTTCCAATTTAGTCTATTTTTGTTAAAGACAAATTGGACAGAAACCAAAAGAATATACTAAAGTATTGTTCCAATGATTTGTGTCAAGTGCTATTCAATTAATAATCAAATTAATTTTGTGGAGCTTAAGTCATAGTCAGTAGGCTCTGTAAGCTTATCAGTGTTTTTGCTGCTCTTGGAAAAGGGTTTTTAGATGTTTCTAAAATAGTATTGCATTTACACCTAAATTATAAACTATGAGTTGATAATTATAAACTATGAGTTTATTACTCCGTAGTTTGGAGTCATTATCAATTGTATCTTTTTAGTTTAGACGGAGCGGAATTTTTAAAGTCTAAATGTTTTATAACCACAAATCGATTACCAATATGTAATTGTAAACCCATATGGATATTTATTTAAATGTCAGATTAAGTACCTCTTTTAACAGACTAAATGACTCCGTATAAATACGCTTTTTTCCATTAAATTAAAAAAACACCGTATAAATACGTAGCTGTTTTTCGGTAAATATCTGTAAGCCTATTTTTTATGCCATTTTAATTAATCCATTATGGATAGCATACATAATAAGTTCAGCAATGTTTTTGCTGCCTGTTTTTTCCAAAAGATTGGCTCTGTAGGTTTCAATAGTTCGAAGTCCTAGGCAAAGGGTTTCTGAGGTTTCCAAAGTAGACTTACCTATACAAATCAATTTTAGCACTTCAAGTTCGCGATTAGTTAATTTGATAGGAATATTTTTTATAGTTTTATATATAAATGGAACTGAATTTTCAGTATCTAATTTAGTGATATTGCCTACAATGCTTGTTTGTCCATTATATGTAATTACAGATCCAATTAATTCAACAAATACAGTATTTGAAGTTTTGTGGATAGCTTCAAATTTCAGAGATATAGAACTTCCCAATTCTCCTAAGCAACGATCAAAATCGTTTAAAATTTTTGATTTATTACTGTTATTATCATCGAGAAGTTTCTCAAAATTTATTGAAGAAAAATCATCATAATCATAACCAAAAATATTTGCTAAAGAGGTATTGTAAAATATAAATTGGTCATTTTGATAAATAAAGATACCTAATGTTGGATGATTTATGAGAGCATTAAATTTTTCGTCATTAATTTGTTTAATCGTATCATATTTAGCGAGACGCGTATTGATAACTCTCAATAAATCATAGAGATCGAAAGGTTTAGTAATATAATCATCAGCACCTAATTTCATTCCTGCTCTAACATCTTCATTTTCTGTTCGAGCTGAAAAAAACACTAAAGGAATGGTCGAAGTAGCCTTAATCTGCTTTATAGTTTTATAAAAATCAAGTCCATTCATATTAGGCATAGATATGTCGCAAAGGATAAGATCAGGTAAGTGCTTTAAAGTTTGTTGTACTCCCACAAGTCCATCCTCAGCAATAAAAACTTCAAAGTTTTGCCCCTTAATAAATGCAGCTGTATTTTCTCTTAAGACACTATCGTCTTCTATGATAAGAATCTTTTTCATTTAAAAAAAATTAGAATAATAAATATTTTAGTATTGATTGAAAGACAGAGTCGGTGTTTGTTCTTTTTAGATTAAATTGAATATACTACGTTTGTAAGTAGGGTAATGTAATAGTTACTGTAGTTCCTTTATCTACAACTGATTCAATTAACAATTTGCCTTTATGAAGATCAACGAATCGTTTTACTATAGATAAACCAAAACCAGTTCCTTTTATAGATCCGCTGTTAGAAGCACGGTAAAATGGTTCTAATAAATATTTTATTTCTTCATGAGGTATTCCTATACCTTGATCCTTGATTGTGAATTCTATTTCTTTATTGTCTATTTCATTTAATTCGAAGATAATATTTTTATTACTGTATTTTATGGAGTTAGAGATGATATTATTAAAAATGTGGCGAATCATAATTGAATCCATATAATAGTTATTAATATCTAAGTTGGATTTCAGTATTACTTTTTGATTGGTTTCTGATACGCGTATATTTTCTTCAATAATTTCATTTAGGAGTGGAAGAAGTTGAATATTTGTAGGTCTAAAAAAAGTTTTGCTAGTTTGTTCTTCATCAATCAAAGAAACATCGTCGAGTAATGCTTTAGTATGTTGAACAGCATCAAATATTTGTTTAAACAATTTTTCTTTCTTATCCTTGTCCCAAATATCATTGTATATATGAAGTAGTTGAACACTAGAAAGAATTCCTGCTAAAGGGGTTCTGAATTCGTGGGAAACGGTAGATATAAATTGTGACTTTAATACATTGACCTCTTTCAGTTTGTTATTTAATTGAACCAGTCGTTCTTCTTCTAGTTTCCTTTTTGAGATGTCGTTGATTGTAGAGATTAATAAGGCTTGTCCACTAATGGACATTGGACTGGTATACATTTCAATATCACAAGTTTCACCTGAAGCCAGCTTATGAATAAATTGGAAATAGGATGGTCCTGTAATTGTGAATTTTTTCATTTCTTCCAATAATTGATCTGATGGAAAAGTACTAATATCCGATATGGTCATTAGTTTAAATTCTTCCAACGAATAACCATAAAATTGTGTGGCAGCCGAATTAACATCGATGATGTTACCACTTGTTGGGTCGATTAGGAGTTGAGGAGTCTGATTTTTTTCGAACATGGCAAAATACAGCTGACTACTTTCTTTTAATGCGAGATCTGCTTTTTTACGATCAGTTATATCTAAATGAATTCCAATAGAACCTACTAAATTTCCCTCATCATCATAATTAGGTGCTCCACTAACTGCCCACCATCTTAGTTCTCCTCTTTTGTTTTTAACCTGGATTTCATAAGAATCTGATTTGCCTTGTTGTCTAAGTTGGATTTTAGAATTAATAACGGCACTGTTTTCCCCAAAAATAAATACTTCATTTGGGGTTTTGCCTAAAAGTTCGCTTATTTCATACCCTGAAATATCCGCAAAACTTTGATTGGCATATTGGATAATATCATTATTATCAACTTCAAGTAAACCAAGATTCATATTGGCAATGATATTTTGGTATTTTTCTTGTAAAACTTTGCGAAGGCGTTCTTCTTTTTTTCGTTGGGTAATATCCCTACTTACATAACCCAAACCAATCGCTTTCCCGGTAATAGTATCTCTGATTACGAAAGCAGACATTTGTACTGGGATCGCCTTCTTAGTTTTAATATTTAATAGGTGCATTTCACCTTCCCATTTTCCTTCTTTTTTTAAACCATCTGAAATATCCTCTCTTATAAATTTAATTTCTTTAGAATCAAAAAAATCATGGATCTTGAAGTTGGAAAGCATTTTGTTATCATCAATGCCTAGATGTTTTCTTGCAGCTTTGTTCATAAATGTTGGGTTTCCATTCACATCTGCAAAAGCAATAAAATCTTGACTGGTTTCAATTAAAGCAAACAACTGTTGTTTTTCTTTCTCTGTGTTTGTTAGTTCGGTAATATTTCGAAAACTCCATACACGACCTCTATGAACTCCATCCATAAACCTTGGTTGCGAATACCTATCAAATTCACGGCCGTCTTTTAATTCAATAATATCAGAACTTATCGCTTCTGGATTCGCATATAATTCTTGTACTTTTGCAAGGAAATTTTGTGGGTTTACCAACTTATCTAAAACATAGTCAAGTGCTTTGTTATCATCCATTGTATGCATTACCTCATCTGGAATACTCCATAGTTCTTGAATTTTTTTATTGAAGCGCACTATATTGCCAACTTCATCAACTACTAAAATACCATCAGCAGTCGATTCTAAGATTGCTTCCATACTCGATAAAGAATCTTCTAATGATTTTTCAATATTTTTGCGTTCGGTTATATCACGGGCAATTGCGTAAAGTTCTCCTGTTATTTCATCAGGATTAGCAACCCAGCTCATTGACAGGTAATCGCCATTTTTTGTTATAAACCGATTTTCGAAGTTTATCGTTTTTTCTCCTGTTGCTAATTTTTTAATTTCATTAGAAGTGATAGTAACATCATCAGGATGAATGAAATCATAAAACGGTTTTGCAAGCAATTCTTCTATTGTCCAACCTAAAGTTAGTGTAAATGCAGGGTTAAGTTTTTTGAAATATCCATCAGTACCAGCCACGCATATCAGATCAATTGAAAGGTCAAACATTTTTTCTAATTTCTCCTTTTCAGCATTTTTTTTTCTGGATACAATTTGTGAAACTACTTCATTGGCTAAAAGTGTCAAGGCTTGCCTTTGGTCGGCAGTTAATGTTCTAGCTTCTCTATCGATTACACAAAGAGAACCAAGCGCATAGCCCTCGGGATCAATTAATGGAAAACCTGCATAGAATCGGATATTGGGTTGGCCTGTTACTAAAGGGTTGCTTAAAAAACGTTCATCCTTTGTTGCATCTTCAATTTCAAAAAGGGATTCACCATTAATTGTATATTGGCAAAAGGAAACATCTCTAGGAATTTCAGGTGTATCCAAACCAATTTTAGATTTAAACCACTGCCTGTCCTTATCACCTAAAGTAATTAATGCAATGGGAACTCCGCATATTATTGACGCTAATTGTGTGATACGATCGAATTCTTCTTCTGGCAAAGTATCAAGAATATTGTATTGAGCCAAAGCGTCTAAACGAGACACTTCATTTTTTGGTATAGGGAGATTTTTATTCATGATGTTTAAAAGAATTTGAATTGATACGTTTATTTAGCGTTTTCAGAAGATTTAATTAAATTATAAATGGTTGATTTTCCAATATCTAGCTTTTTTGCTGTTTTTAACACATCATTATTGTTCTTTTTTAAATAATGAGCTATAATTTCGGCAGTATATTCTTTTAAAGTCTTTTCTTCTGATATGAAAAAATCAGTAGTATTTATACTATTAAAGGTAAGATCATCAGCGCCTAATTTCATTCCTGCTCTAACATCTTCATTTTCAGTTCGAGCTAAAAAAAACACTAAAGGAATAGTAGAAGTAGCCTTAATCTGTTTTATAGTTCTATAATAATCAAGTCCATTCATATTAGGCATAGATATGTCGCAAAGGATAAGGTCAGGTAAGTGCTTTAACGTTTGCTGGATTTGCATCAGTAATCTTGCCTGTGATTGCATCAAGAATTAAAATTCCCTCTTTAGATGATTCAAATATTCGGTGCGAACGTATTTCAGCATTTTGTATTTTTTCTAGAGCTAATTTGCGATCAGTGATGTCTTGGATTACTCCAATCATAGAAAGTTCATTAGCTTGGTCATCAAAAATAATTTCCCCCCATCCTTCAACCCATCGAATCTCACCGTCATTCTTGCGAATGATTCTGCTTTCCTTGCGAAACAAGTTTTGATTTATAATAGACTCTCGAAAATACTGCTCCATAATTTCTTTGTCTTTAGGATGAATAATATCTATCCATGTTTCCATAGTATTTAAAGTTATACTATCTTGAAATCCAAAAATAAATCGTAATTCTTGAGAAAACTCCATAAAATTATTGGATGCATTAAATTGAAAGGAGCCAATGTTTCCAATTCTTTGAATTTTTTTAAAAACAGACTCCTTTTCCATAAAAATATTTTTTTAAGCTTTTTTTTGATTATTTTATAATTGACTAGTCCTAAATAATCAATACAGATTATTAGCCAAAAATAGATAAATTAAACAGCAAAAAACGTTTTTGATGCTCTTTTTAGTTTTATAGGTTTTCATTATTATTTACTTTGCTCGTGCATTTGATTTGGAGTTAACATATGGTTGTATAAATTAGGTCATTTTTCATTATAAATGGTAACTTTTTCCTTTATTGCACTTGGAGTTAAAATATGTTGCATTCAATAAAAAAATTAAATGCAACATGTTTTACAGCTTTATAATATATTTTGCAACTTTAGTAATATAAATGTATTACTTTTGTTCACAAATAAAACCAGTTCACGTTTCCGTGAACATTAAAAATAAGTGAACAATGAACCCGCAAGAGATAATTCACAACGCATTAAATAACATCCAAACAAAAGCAAATATCATTGGAAAATGGAAGGATGCAGAAGGTCAAGACAGGATTGATGGGGAACTAAAACTAGAAATAGAGAACCATACAATCCGTCTTTTTACGGATATAAAAACCGAAGTAAGAACTATTCACCTCGATAAAATAGAAAAACTAGCCAAAGAATATCATCCGTTTATTGTGGTGGCGCAAAGAATATTCCCTAAAATAAAAGATGAACTCCGCAGCAGAAATATTGCCTATTTAGAAGCGAATGGAAATATTTACCTAAATGAGGAAGGGTTATTTTTATGGATAGAAGCTAATAATCCCATTGAAATCAAAGATAAAATAACGAATAGGGCATTTACAAAAACAGGTTTAAAAGTGGTGTATCAATTCCTGATAAACGAAGATTGGATTAATTATACCTACAGACAAATTGCTGAAGAAACAAATACCGGAATTGGAAATGTAAATAACATCTTTACAGGCTTGAAACAGGAAGGATACCTATTGCAGCTAAACAAAGAGCAATATAAATTGGAGAATAAAAAGAAGCTGCTAGAAAAATGGATAATGGAATATGAAAAACGCCTAAAACCAACACTAACAATTGGAACATTTCGTTTTCTAAAAGAAGATGATTTTTATAATTGGAAAAAGTTGCAACTACAAAATGGTAAAACTTGCTGGGGTGGTGAACCCGCTGGTGATTTATTTACAAATTATTTACGCCCTGAAGAGTTGACAATCTATACAACAGAAACTAGGGGTGATTTAATGAAAAATTATCGTCTAGTTCCTGATATCAATGGAAATGTAAAAATTTTTAAAAAGTTCTGGGAGAATGAAGGCGTAAATGATAATGTAGTTCATCCACTATTGGCATATACAGATTTAATAAATAAAGGAGACAGAAGATGTACCGAAACAGCTCAAAAAATATACGATGAGTACCTACAAAATAAATTTTAAACAATTACGCCAGCAACCTCAACTTTCCGAAATGCTTTCAGCATTGGAAAGAGGTTTAAACAAATTCGATATTGACTTCTATTTGGTTGGTGCAGTAGCTCGAGATCTTTGGATGAGTGCCATTAATGATATTCCACCTAGCAGAATCACGGGAGATATTGATTTTGCTGTTTTTATTGATGACAAAGGAACCTATGATAATTTGAAAAAGTACCTAATCGAAGTGGAAGGTTTTTCACCATATAAGGGTAATGCTTTTGTCTTGGTTTGGAAAGGTTTTATACAAGTGGATTTACTTCCGTTCGGTGAAATTGAAGACAAGAATGCGGGGATTACCATTGAAGGTAGTGGGTTGACAAGTCTCAATATGCCCGGATTCAAAGAAATCTATGATGAGGGTTTGCCAGTAGTAGAACTAGAAGAAATACACAAATTCAAATTCTGCACACTTCCAGGAATAGTGATTTTAAAATTAGTTGCTTGGCAAGATAGACCTGAAATCAGAAGGGATGACATAAAAGACGTGAGTAATATCTTAAAACATTTTTTCGATATGTACGCAGAGGAAATCTTTGAGAACCACAACGACCTTTTTGGCGATAATGCTTTCGAATTAGATTTAATCGCCGCTAGAGTAATGGGAAGAGAGATTAACAAAATTGCTAAACGCAATGAAATACTGCACAATAGATTGAAGGATTTATTGGAAGTCAGTACAAATAATAAGGATATTGAAATTGCAAAAATTATGGTAGAATTTTATGAAAACACCATCGAAGATAATTTAGTCCTATTAGAACAGATAAAAATTGGATATTTAGAATAAACCATTCCATTATACACTTCACGGACACCCGAGAGCTTTGCTCGAACAGGTGAAGCCATCAACAGGTGAAGCCATCAAGCGGTCTCTCTACGGTCGTTCCCTTTGTTCCGTTCGGCTGTTCCAGTCGGTCGTGCCTTCCTCCGTTCCACAGTCACTTCACAGCACAAAAAAATAAGGCAGTCCAGCCAAAAGTGGGACAACCTTATTTTTCCGCTGTTCGTTCCTCATCTTCACACGTTCTCTTCCTGCGTTCGGTCGGGCTTATGCATCCACAATACCGTCCCGCCCTAAAAAGCGGGACCGTATTATGTCTGCCGCCCTATATTTTTTCAGCGGTTGCTCCTTCGCACAGCCATCGGGGTTGGCTCCGCTCCACTCTCCTGCTCCTTATTGCATAAATAAATATTTCAAATAGTTGAATATTAATAGTAATCCATACCGTCATCCCGAGCGCAGTCGAGGGACGCTTTGCCCTAAATCAAGGAACGCCAAAGGCTGACTTATATTTTTTCCCCGCCGTTTCACGCTGCTATCCGCTTCGTTTCGCTCCGTTTACCCTGATGAAAATCAGGGTCTCCTCCACTTAACTTCCACATCTAGCGTGGCTGTTCGATTGCCGCAACACCACCGACTTCGCTCCTCATTCATTCCGCTATAATTCCGCTAGCGCTTCATTTTAGCTCCATTCCTTGCGGTGCTTGGGGGTGTTAAAATCCTCCACAACAGCTATAGTGCATTTTCTCGAAAAGAAAGAAAAAAAAAGGCAGCAAGTTTAGCATCCATTCCTCACTTCCAGTCGGGCTTCCCCTGAACTTGTTTCAGGGTCGTTATAATATTTTGAAACAGGGTAGCCCTCCGTTCCCGTTCGTCATTTCTGCTGTATTCAGGGCTTTCTTTTTTTTCCTTTTTTCTTTTCGGAAAATTGATTTTAATTTTTAAACCAAGAGTACTATGCCAAATTTCATCATCAAGACCCACCAAAAAGACACTACCTACAAGGGATACCAAATCTTTATCCTCAATAAAGGAATGAACTCCGGAAAACCCCAAAAAGAGCCCTTTACCAACAGTTTTGTGATTATGTTCCCAGACGAAAAGGATGCCGAAACGGTCTACTGGCTTGCTTATAGCCTTTGGAAATCCAATTTCTGGCACCAATTTTTAATCGGGTCCGTAATCCCCTTTTTACGCATAAACGATTTCAAGAAAGATTTTGATTCTAAAGTGAACGAAATGATGCAGGAACACGAGCTGTACCAGAAACAAATCCTAGCGTTGAGGTTGCTGGAACAAAAAGAAGATCAATTGCATAAAAATATTAGACTTATTAACGAAATGCGAAAAGCCATTCTATTCTCCTATAACAAGAAATAAAAAAGTGAAATTTGTAACATTATAATGTATATTTGAAAGAAATAAAGCTAGATGTTTGTCACGCAAAGCCACCCAAATAAGGGTAGATGGTGATTATTTTGTCTGACCAATCTATAAGTTATCGGCAAACCTGACAGACAAACCATACAAGCACCAAATTAAAAATGAGAATAAAAAAAATACAATTAAAAAACGGGTATAAAAGATTTCACGAGTTGACAATTGACTTGGGGAATGAACCTAAAAGAATTATTGCTTTGGTTGGACCAAATGGTTGCGGAAAAAGTAGCGTACTTGATGGAATGTTATTTCATAATAATGCTTATGGTGCAATTGGTGATAAAGGCGGTAAAGACCACAACTACCATTCAATGACTCAAATGCCTAATTTTAATTATCAAAATGTTGTGATTGAATTCGATACAGGTAATTTTGAACAAATTAAAAGCGATAGAACAAAAACCGGTAAAGAAAACACCATATTTTCATTTAGAAGTCCATACAGGTATAACAGTAATTTAAAAGTTACTCAATCTAAAGCTACTACTGAAATAAGGTTAAATAATTATGGCGCTACCGCATCTTCCGATTTGGATGATAAAATGGAAGAAAATTACAGAAGATTATATATTAAATTTAACAAATATCTTCACGAACAAGACTGTACACCAAGTCAAGCAAAAGCAAAAATCATTGGAGATTTAAACTCTTCTCTCAAAAACTGTCTTGATTTAGAAATAATGGGTATTGGAAACATTGAAGCAAATCAGGGAACAATGTTTTTTAAGAAAAGTGACCATCCAAAAGAATTTGAATTTAATGTTCTTTCTTCTGGTGAAAAAGAAGTTGTAGATATTTTACTTGATTTGTATTTAAGACAAGAAGAATATAATGAAACGATATTTTTAATTGATGAGCCAGAACTTCATATAAACACATCTATTCAAAAAAAACTATTACTAGAAATAAATAAACTAGTAGGTCCAAATTGTCAAATTTGGATCGCAACACACAGTATTGGCTTTTTAAGAGCATTACAAGAAGACTTAAAAGATGAATGCCAAATAATTCAATTTCAAAAAGGAATTAGTTGGGCATCAACTCAACAAACACTTTTTCCAATAAAAAAATCTTTAGTCAAATGGAAAGAAATATTTGAAACCGCACTAGACGATTTAACGGGATTGGTTAGTCCAAAACGTATAGTTTATTGCGAAGGTAAAGACCGTCCTGGGACAAATGGACTTGAAAAAGGGTTCGACGCTAAAGTTTTTAATAATATTTACGGTGAAAAGTATCACGACACGTTATTTATTTCAAGTGGTGGGAATACAGAACTTGACCAAAGAAGTGAAATAGCTCTTGCAATTTTAACAAAGGTCTTTTCAGAAATTGAAATTCTCGTATTTAAAGACAGAGACGTCTCTTCAGGCAGGCAAAATGATGAAAATGATAGACAAGTATATCTCAAAACTAATCCCAAGCATTTCAGAATTATGAAGCGTTGGGAAATTGAAAATTATTTATTTGACAAAGAAGTCTTAATTGCCTTTTGCAGTGCGAACAACTTAACTTTTAATGAAATAGAATATGATAAGTTTGTTACTAACATTGATGACAACAACATTAAAGATGAAATAAATCGCATTAGAAATTTTTGTGGTATAAGTACAAGTATTAGTGCAGAAAGTTTTAAACTGACATTATCTGAATATATTACCCAAGATATGGAAGTCTTTAAAGAATTAGAGAATTGTATATTTAATAGAGAATAAAAAGGGCAACCGATAACCGTCGTATGGCAATATGGTGTGGTTTAGGCTTTAAAAATAGTGTCTAATCGAAAGTTTCGGCATCTTTAATTCGCCACATCTCCAAATTACAAAACGTTAAAATAAAAAAAGCCAGGTCTCGCAACTTGGCTTTCTTAGTTAGTCCGGAAAAGGTTACCAATCATAACCAGACTATTTATTTTTAGATTTTGTCAACCATTTTAAAAGGAGCGAAACCATAAAACTGGCAGTGGCCCCCACGACCGCTAAGATAATTGTTTTTGCAATATCTTCCGAAAGAATATTGGGCAAAATGCTCAAAAATGTTCCAGATACGGTTCCGGTTCGGAGGGAAATATTAGTCTCCATCTCTGGGCTTATTTAGGTTCTCCTCCACAACTGTCATTTGGCTCACTGCCGAAATAACTCCTCCTGCAACTGCCATATAACCTGCAACAGTTACCACCGTTACGGGTAAAACAATGGGTGCTGCCACAATTGTTCCACTGATGGCCAACAAAGCCAAACCAATACTTCTCAAAATCTTGAAAAACTTGGGTGTTGGTGCTTTTATTCTTTCTACTATTTTCATACTATCTCTTTTTTAGACTGAATATTTAATTTAACTTCTTCATTTCGATCAAAAGCTGCATAAACCAACGTTTTCAGCTTTTCCAACGCTTTTCGGGAATTACTTCCCTTTCCAATCCCAGTGATTGTAGTTACAGGAGCAATACAGCCCAACAACTCTTTTTTGGCATCGTTGGCGGGATGGATTAAAATCAAATCTCTTCCCAGAACATTCATCAAATGCAAGTGCCATTTGAATTTGGGGCTAAACCGCTTCTGTAAGATATATTGTCCCTCGGGAATACAAGAAATACGCTTTTGGTTTCCCAACCAGGGCAATTCGATGGTATAACAAACTATTGTGCCGTTCCATTCTATAACCCCTTGCGTTCCCTCGGGAAAATAAGTCCTTGTCAACACCAGGACCATCCTACAATCCGCTCACCTGAACCAATGCCAATGGGTTGTAAGCACCATTTTTCAATGGGTACATTTGTCCATTCACTTCTTGGTAAAACTCAACTCCCAAAGCCAAAAACAATGGTTTTGTACTTGCTGGAGTCACTGCATTCAATTGGTTGATAGCAACAGTTGCCACGGCATCCCACGGAAGGATTGCAGTTTCAGAATGAGCTTCAACGAAAGTTTCTGTTTCAAAATCAATTTCTGCTCCTGCAGATATGATTTTAAAGTGGGTGGTTCCACTCGGTGCAGCAATCATATTTGCCGGAACAAACGGATCCAGATCAACAGTGATTTCACCGGTCACACGGTCAATTGCTCCCACAAATGGGGCAAATAAACTAGTGCCTAGTTTTCCTCTGATGTTGAATTCAAAGCCGGCAAGCAATTCTGCTTCGCCGTCAATCACGTTTCGTAACCCTCTCACGCTGGTTACGTCCGCCTGAATTACCTCAACCATTTTTTGGGTCAATCTACTCACCATTCTGCCGTCGGCAGTATTGATGAGCAATGCTCTCAAGGAAGTTCTCAAAATCTTCCCGGCTTTACCTGCTCTACCAAACTCGGAACCGTTCTCACGGGTTCTCTGGAACGCAGGATCATTCTTGATTCTGCTGGCGTCAATTCCGCCTTTTTCACGAGCCAAATGCCCGTCCTGTGTTTTGTAAAAAGTAATATCTCCGATAGTACCTTTCAACTTAATTATGCCTTTTTGCCTTGCCATAATTTCTAAAATATTAAATTAATAAATGTTTCAAATTCCCTCAATCATCATCCTGTTGCAACATCCTTAGATTGATTTCGTAAACAAATTTTAAACAATCATCATTAAGAAAAAAATTAGGTGTTCCGCATAAAGACATTCACATCACTTTGTTCCGAAAAAGAACAAATAGACAAGCTGCTTTTTTACTAAATTTGTCAAAATCAACTAGATGTTTCGAGTATGGCAAAGCCTAGTCAAAGGCATAGATAGTGTATGAAATCAATAATTTAAGCAGTATGATAGCTAACAAAAGAATGTGTATTCATCCAAAGGACGTACAGAGGATTACTGGCTACACCGAAAGGTTTGGAAGAAAGCTGTTAACCAAGATTAAAAAGTCCTTGAATAAAGAACCTCATCATTACATCAGTGTGGATGAATTTTGCGCCTATACAGGGCTTGATAAGGATGAGATGCTGCTTTACCTGATTGATTAAAGAAGTCCAACTCTAAAGACTTCAAATCAATTCAAATTTCAGCAAAACCACTAATTAATTTTGCATTCATTTGTATTCATTTAGCTTCAAACACAATTTTTTTTTGTATCTTTGAATACGTTCTTGAAGTTAACCAATCAACCACAAATAGTTCCAAATAAAATGAGAACTAAACGGTGACCTATAATGAAGTACATTCTGTAAAGCCAGTATTTACAGCACAAGATATGGGTGGGGTCTAATCCTGCCACCCCGACAAAAATCCTTTCTGTTTTTCAGAAAGGATTTTTCTTATTATACAATAACAAATAATGATAATTCAACAATTTTAATTTATACATTATTACTTAATTTTATTCTTTAAAACAATATACAAAAACGTTATGTCTGATACAATCGAAAAAATAAAATGCCTTATTATAGGTTCTGGGCCAGCAGGGTATACTGCTGGAATATATGCTGCCAGAGCCAACATGAATCCTGTTATATATCAAGGAATGCAGCCTGGTGGACAACTAACAACCACCAACGAAGTAGAGAATTTTCCAGGTTATGTTGATGGTGTTACCGGACCCGAAATGATGGTGCAGTTGCAAGCGCAAGCACAACGTTTTGGAACCGATGTGCGTGATGGTTGGGCTACAAAAGTAGATTTCAGTGGTGATGTTCATAAGGTGTGGATTAATGATAGTATTGAGCTACATTGCGAAACAGTGATTATTTCGACTGGTGCTACCGCTAAGTATTTAGGATTACCCTCAGAACAACATTACTTAAAAATGGGAGGAGGAGTTTCAGCTTGTGCAGTTTGTGATGGTTTTTTCTATAGAAACCAAGAAGTAGTTATTGTAGGTGCAGGAGATTCTGCTTGTGAAGAAGCTCATTATTTGTCTAAACTTTGTAAAAAAGTGACGATGCTAGTTCGTAGTGAAAAATTCCGCGCCTCAAAAATCATGGAAGAACGTGTACGAAAAACCGATAATATCACTATTTTAATGAATCATGACACGGTCGAAGTTCTTGGAGACAGTCAAGTAGTAACTGGTGTAAAAGCTAAAAATAAAACTACTGGAGAAGATTTTGATATTCCAGCAACCGGTTTCTTTGTAGCCATTGGTCATAAACCCAACACTGATATTTTCATAGACTTTCTTACTCTTGATGAAACAGGATATATCATTAATATTCCTGGTACCTCAAAGACAAATGTACCTGGAGTATTTGTGTCAGGCGACGCAGCAGATCATGTCTATCGACAAGCAATAACTGCTGCAGGGACTGGCTGTATGGCTGCTCTTGATGCCGAAAGATATTTGGCCGCTTTAGATTAATAAATGATTTATTAAGTTACAAAAAAAAGGCTCTTTCGTTATGGAAGAGCCTTTTTTTTATTTAGTTGGTTTTTTAATTAAAGTTGCGGAATCTTCAAACCCATTTATTTCAATTTTTTGATCTCCATAAATTTTGACTTCAGAATTTCCAGAAGCATTAATTCTAAGATTAGAATTACAGTTTATACTAGAATTTGAATAGCCTTCAGCCGTTAAATCAAAGTTTTTAACTATTAATTTTTGTGCTATAAAATCAGAATTATTATCAAGTCTAATAACAGCATTATTTACATCTCCTTCAAGGTTTGCTTTCCCTTTTTGGTATAAGTCACATTTTAGTTCTGCGGTAGCAATTAATGCTATTAATGTAGCATTTTTGCTCAATTCAATAATTGCATTTTCTGATTTTAAATTAAGTTCGATTTTAGATTTATCATCAGACTGTATCAAAAAATTTCTTGAATTTACATTTAAATTGAGTTTTGATTCGTTAAATGATTTAAATGTTATGTCTTCTAATTGTATTTCTTGAAGAGCATTTACTACAGATTCATTTTTTGTGATTACCATTTTTAAATCATTGGTATAAGTGATTCTAACAATTAATTTTTTGTAATTCACTACTGTTTTGTTAGTGTTTAATCTAAGAATATTGTCGCTTAAATCAATTTTAATAACGCTTTGAAGGTTGTCATCTGCTTCGATTTTTAATTCAGTTTTGTCTCCTTTTTCTAAAAAAACTTCAATATTATCACCAACCTCTATTGATTCAAAATTATCTATTTCTTTTTTTTCTATTGTAACTATTTTTGAACCTTTTATCTTTTCTCCTTTTTGTGCCCAAGTTAGTGAGGTTAATAAAAGTAGTATTAAAGCAATTCTTCTTTTCATTTTCATTTTTTTTAGTGACATACAAATATAAAAAAATCAATCACTTTTGATGATTGATTTTTGTGTTTTTAATTGAAAACAAGTAAATAGCATTTTAGATATAAAGCTTATGCTAAATATAAGAAGTATTTAATAATACAAACTCTATTTATTCTGTTGGTAACAGATTAAAATAATAAGTTTGTAACAGTAATAATGATATACTTTGCGATGATAATAAAAACTTTAATCATGTTTAGTTTGTTTTAATTTGTATTTCATTTTTATTTATAGTAATCCCTGTGCCATTTATAGTTACATTTTTCGAGTCACTTTGGTTTTCTGAAATGTCCTCTGAATCTAAGTCCTCGTTTTCAGACATTGGGCAAGTAACACAAAGAACTTTTTTATTTCCTACTTTGTAAATATTGTCACCTCTACTATCATTTATCTCAAAAAAAGAGTCGTCAGAAACATCATAGTTTTCTACATTTGAATGTAATTTAAACACAACTCCTTTAGGTAAAAACAAAGTAATTTCTATTTCTTGGTCTCGAAATTTATCTTTGAGTTCCGTCAATAAATAGTTGTTCAAAATTAAATTATTTCCCTGAATTATGTAGTCGTATTGAATTTTTTCTGCTCTTTTTTTTGCCTCGGCAAACGATTTTCCTTTTGATTCTTTTTCAATTTGAATATAAGCTAATTTTTCATCAGTGTCCATAATTTTGAAATGAACGTTATTTGAATAAATAAAATCTAGCCCTGTTGAATCTTGAATTACCTTAAAATTAGTATATTCGTCACTGTCTTTCGAATAATTTTCATTGATTTTAAACTTAACACAAAGTGTGTCTGTGGGTTTTAAATTTAGGACTTCCTTTTTGATTGTTCTTCCTTCTGCTGAAAATGCTGAAGCTTGATTTGCCCCAATTAAAATAGCTATAGTAACTGCAATTATCCAAATGGCTAACAAGGTATATTTTGCAATATTTCCGATAGACTTCATGTTAGGCGACAGTAGTTTAAATCCTAAAACTGTCAAAAAGAAAAAGGGGATACCAACAGCAAAAAACATTAACAATCCAAAAGTCCAAACAGGATAATTTGTAAAATTTCCAGCTTCAATAAATTCTTGCCAAGGCAAATCAATCATAGAAGAAGAGCCTAATGTAAAAACCCCTATAAACAAGGCTACTAATATAGATAGACCTGTGATTATTAACATTACTCCAAGAAATTTTGAAAAAGCTCTTAAAACAGCTATAATAAAATTACCAAATGAACTTCCAGCTTTATTGGCTACTGACTTTACTTCGTTGCCAAATTTATCATAATCTACTTTTTTTAATTTATTTGAAACATTTTCAAATTCTTCTCTAACTTTTTTTTCAATATTGGCTATGTTAACAGGCTCGCCGGTCATTTCAAGTTTTTCGGCAGTTGTTGTTGCTTCTGGCATAACAATCCAAAG
>NZ_JBJXDQ010000008.1:0-10362 GCF_046155325.1 Flavobacterium sp. | reverse complement strand
ACCAAATTCAAATTGGCATTTCAGGATCTTTAAAACGAGACTTAACGGCTTCTCCATATTTGCCTAAATTAAAATATCCGGTAGAAGCCAATGTAAAAGATATTTTAAAACCAACAGATTGGAATACCATGAAAATAAAAATGGTAGATAAAACGTACACTGTTTGGTTAAATGGCAAAGAAGTAATGACATATACTTCAAAAGATATTCCTGCGTCTGGCCCTATTGGTCTTCAGTTACATCCTGGAAATGAAATGTCAATTAAATATCGAAATATTCGATTAGCAGAATTATAAAGATTGATTATGAAAATTGTTGTTGTAGAAGGGTTCACGAAAACCTCAGGTAGCAAAGGGCCCAGGATTTAACGTAAGTCCTTGATTTATTATTAGTTATGTTTTAATGAAACGAGAATAAACTGATTTCAATCAATTTCAGGGGGTGTTTTCGGCACGCAGTGCGTAAAAAAGATGTTTATACAACATTGCGCCGCATATTAATGCTATTCGGCTCATTTTATTCGTATATTTGAGCCGATAAAGTAACCTAACCGGCTCATTATGTATAACTGGCAACACAAAAATTGGCCTGAATTTAAATTTGATAGTTCATCACTAGATAATGAATTGATGAAGTTCATGTTAAAAGCTGGAGAATTAAAAGGCATCATCTCTGCATTACCAGAAGCCATAAGTACAGAAACGATTATACAGATAATGGTCTCTGAAGCAATTAAAACATCTGAAATCGAAGGCGAGATAATAAACAGAATAGATGTAATGTCTTCTATTAGAAAAAACCTTGGATTAAATATCTCACAAGAACCAAAAGATAAAAATGCTATTGGATTAAGTCAACTACTAATTGATGTAAGAAATACATATAAAAAAGCACTCACTGAAAGCAAGATACTGGAATGGCATAAACTTCTAATGGGGAATAACAAACGCATTAATGCAGGCCAATGGAGAAAAGGTATTGCACCAATGCAAATAATTTCAGGTTCAGCATCTGACCCCAAAGTTCATTTTGAAGCGCCCCCTTCTAAAGGTGTACCAAAAGATATGAAGCGATTTATAGAATGGTTTAATAAAAGTGAAATTAGTTCCCCCATTATTAAAGCTGCAGTGGCACATCTTTATTTTGAATCCATACACCCTTTTGAAGATGGAAATGGAAGAATTGGAAGAGCCATCGCAGAAAAAGCGCTTTCACAAGGATTTGATAATCCTATTATGTTTAGTATTTCAAAATCTATTGAGGAAAATAGATCAGCCTATTATAAAGCATTACAGCATGCACAACAAAGATTAGAAATTACAAAGTGGATAGAATGGTTTACTTCAATTATAATTTTTGCACAGGATGATGCTGAAAAAACAATACAGTTTACTATCAAAAAAATGAAATTCTTTGACAAGTATGATAAAAAATTTAATGATCGTCAAAGAAAGGTTATTAATAGAATACTAGAAGAAGGTTTCAATGGCTTCAAGGGTGGTATGAATGTAAGAAAATATATAAGTATAACAGAGACTTCAAAAGCAACAGCAACAAGAGACTTGCAGGAATTAGCGGAAATGAATGTGTTTGTAATTAAGGGAGTAGGTAGATCTACTACTTATGAAATAAATATTTAATTTAATTTAATTTAATTTCTTTATTTCTTCTAAATCAACAATGTTTCTATTTGAGTTTTCTTCTTACAACATGAGACTTATCCATTCTGGCTGCACCAAAAAAATAGACTTTAGGTTTGAAAAAAAGAGACCTCTAGCAATAGGGGTCTCTTTTTTTCAAAAACCTCACGCAAAAACAACAAAAGGCCCACGATTTAACGTAAGTCCTTGATTTATAATAGTTTATTTTTTCACAAAACCGAAATCAACCGATTTGGACCGATTAGTGTGGTCGATTAATAAAGTTCTATTTTTTCAAAAAAATACTTTTTCCTGCAACAAATGTTTGCAACACATTAATGTTTTTAATTTCATCAGGGTTTACGAGCAACGGATTTTTATCCAACAAAACCATATCGGCGTATTTATTTTTTACAAAACTTCCCAGCTTGTCTTCGCAATGAAACTGCCAGGCCGCATAAATAGTAAGCGCTTTTAATCCTTCTTGCACAGAAATTTTTTCTTCTTTTCCCAATACAGTTCCACTTTCAGAAGTCCGATTAACAGCTGTGTTTAACAAAAGCAACGGGATACATTGATACATTGGCTGATCTGAATGCAGTGAGAATGGTTGTTGCTGTTGAACAAAAGAGTTGATGGGTAGAATTTTTTCGCTACGCGATTCTCCTAAAATATCATTTTTCAGCGCATCGCCATAATACAAAATATGATTAATATGAAAGCTTGATGTAAGATTGAGTTTTTTCATTTGGGGCATCAACTCTCTTGGTAAAAGCAAACAATGCTCCAAGCGATTTCTATATTTTTCAATCGGATATTTTTTATTTAATTTTTCAAAAACGGAAACCACTTCTTGAATTGCATTATCGCCTTGGGCATGGATAGCAATTTGAAAACCTTTTGATTGCATGAAATCAAAACTTGACAGTAAATCTTCTTGTTTAATAAGTGATTCTCCGCGATGAAATTCAGGAAGATGAAACCCCTTTTCAGTAAGTTCGGATTGCAAATAGGGTTCTTTCAAATACATAGAACCAATATAGGGCGAGCCATCGTACCAATATTTAAATCCGAGAATTTTATAAAAATCATCGCCATTGTTAACGCTTTCAGGAATTAAAATTTTTGGAGCATCATAACGTAAATAAATAAAGTGACGCACATTAGGTTTCCTTTCTGGAAGTTTTCCAATTAGTTCTAAAAATTTATAAAGAGGTTTAGAGGTGCCGGCTGAAAGATGTTCGTAAAGCATCAAAATATTTTTATTAGCAGCGGATAACCCTAATGTAGAAATACTGGTTACGCCAGCTTTTGCATTTTCAAACATTACATTAGTTGCATTTTCCGCCAACGATTTTTTGAATACTTCTAATATTTCGACTCTAAAAGGTTCAAATGCTTCTTGCTCTGCAATTAATCCAGTCAGGTTTCCGTCTTTATCTTTTTCAAAATAACTAGATACGGTGGGGTCTTTGGTTTTATTCGTGATCCCTACTTTTTTAAATGCTAAAGAATTTCCATAAAAAGAATGTAAGCTTTGTGAAATCAGCAGCAATGGGTTTTTTGGAGAAAGTGAATCTAAAAATTGAATAGTAGGAGAGTGTAATCCTTTTGTTAAGATTGGATCAAAACCTTTGCAAATAATCCATTCTCCCGAAGGTGTAACCTTTACTTTTTCGGCGGCGACTTTCCATACAGCAGCTGGTGTTTTATGATTAAAGCCACTAATATCGGTCATTCCATATAGAAAAGAAGACAAGTCATTATGACCGTGTGCATCAAAAAATCCAGGCATTAATGTTTTGCCGTCAAGATTTATTAATTCTGTTTTTGAAGTTTTTAATTTAAAAATTTGATCTTGATTTCCGAGCGCTTCAATTTTACCATCCTTTATAAAAATGGCTTCAACAGTTGGCGTTTTATCGTCCATTGTAAGAATTGTTCCTCCATAAAAAATAATATTATTTCTATGCGAATAATCATCAAAAATATAAATACAAATTGAAGTTGCTGCTAACAGCAGTAGAACGAAAACAGAAAGTAATATTTTCTTGTTCATAATAAAAAATGATGTTACAAATTTATGAAAGGCTTGGGGCTTTTGGCTTCAATTGTCTAAATAATTAAAATTGTCCGTCGTCAAACCAATGTAGCCTTTTGTTAGTAGAGTGTTTCGTTGTTTGAATGTAATTAAATTAATACAATGTTCACTATTCATTAAACGTGAAAGTTATGGTTGATCATACTTCGTTTTGGTAAGAAATGACAAAACCCTCACGCAAAACCTCACGCAAACTTCACGCAAAAACAACAAAGGACCCACGATTTAACGTAAGTCCTTGATTTTCAATATAGCTAGACAGGGATTGATTTATAGTTAGTTATGTTTTAACAAAACCGAAATCGACCGATTTTAAAAGATTTCAGGGGGTGTTTTCCTCGCACAGTAAATTTAAGCGTTAATTATTCCATATAACCGGGAAATATTCCTTTTGCTGTTATAACCGTGCCTACTGAACCAACCAAAGCGCTTTCTGACGTAAGGCCTAAAAAATTGCGTATTGAATATGTTGAGTTTAATCCGGTACAATGAGCTCCCACAAAGTAATTAACTCCTGCTTCTCGCATTTTTTTCGCTGTCCATTCTAACTTATCATTATTAAGTTTTAACAAATGAAAACCACCAATTATTTTATAGATTGGTCTGCCTGGAATAATCTTTTGTACATAATCAAGTGTATTAGCAAGTCCTGCATGGCCACATCCACTTATTAAAACAATGCCATTTTCAGTATCAAAAAATAAGGATTGGTCTTCGGGTATAATATCCTCTACTATATTTCCTTTACTGTCAATCATTTTGCTTACGCCACTCCAATTTTTTTCATCGTATTTTCTTGGAACTTGCCCAGTTGTCCACAAACCAGGTATTAGTTGTGTTGGATTTTTATGACTAATAAATTTAATTCCTAAATTTTCAAGAGTATTCTTATTACTTAAAATATAATTATCATCTCCTTCTGCATTAGGTCTTGAATAAAAAATTCCCTCCCCTACATGCGCTTTTTTAAAGGAGTTAGGATATTCCTTTTTTAAGGTTATAAGACCCCCGGTATGGTCTTTATGATTGTGACTTAAAAAAATATTATCAATATTATCAAGATTAATGCTTAATTCTTTTGCATTCTGAACAACTGTATTTTCTCTTGAACCGGCATCAAATAAAATTCTTTCCCCATCAACTTCAATCATTGCTGAAAATCCCCATTCACCTGTATGGAAATCAGAAAGCATTGTGGAAAGTATAGTGATTTTAAAATCCTTTATTTTGGGATTTTGTCCAAAAGAAATCATTGGGAGAAATAGCAATGCGATGATTAGATGTTTCATTTGTTTAAAATTTAATACAATTAGTGCGTATCTTTTTTGGATAATATCTCTATGAGTTCATTATTAAAATCTTTGAAAATTTTAATTTTTTTATTATAGTCTTCAACTTTGTTTAACATTACATTTGTTTGAATAATCAAATTCTCATTAATCAATTTTTCTCGAATTAATTTCACATCAAAATAAAATCTTTTATAATTAGCTTTTGGTATATCCGTATTGCTGCTTTCTAAAATATTATTAAAATAAGTTTTCCTTATTGGAAGATGTTCTCTATATAAATAATTATTTACATTATCTATTTCATCCCCGTTAACCTCAATTCTTTTATTCCATGTTTCATAATAATTAGATAGCTTCCACTTTAAATCTTTAGATTCAACATAAGTTAAATTACCGGTAGCAATCATATTTTTATAAGAAGAGCTATTCAGAAAAACGGTTTGGTTAACAAATGAACTATCAATATTGTCCTTAGTAAATTTAATGAATTCATTTTCACTTAATTTATTATCATGAAATTCATATAATTTAGCTTTTAACTTTTTAAAATATCGTATGCCATCATCTGAATACTTAATTGTACTCTCAATAAAAATTGAATCTTGTTTCAAATCTTGTAAAATAGAAAATAGGTTTTGATCTTTACGTTCAATCATGATTTTGTGTTCTCTTACATTTTCAGCAAAAAATCCAAGAGTTACAGCAGCAAATAACATCAAAAATTCAATAATGTATTCAGACCATTTCTTTTTATGCGTTGGGTGGTTTGGGTGATGTACTTCCATATTAATGTTTTATGGTTGAAAATAGGATAATGTTTCCAATTATAAACCTTCCCAACTATTAAGGCCCCGTTATGTTTTCAAAAACTCACGCAAACCTCAGGTAGCAAAGGACCCACGATTTAACGTAAGTCCTTGATTTTTGATGTGTTACATTTTGATAAAACCGAAATCAACCGATTTGGACCGATTTCAGGGGGTATTTTCGGCACGCAGAAAACATTAATTTTATAAGATGAATTTCAATATATCATTTGTAAAAAGAGCTAAGTTGTGCAGCATAATCTTATCGAAACAGCCTCCAGTTACAATAGAGGAAGCCAGGAAACAAGTAAAATGGTTGAAGGGTAAATCCATCAAAAAGAAGAGGTAAAGAAATTAAAAGTAAATTTGTCCCCTAATAGAAATATGAACACACTATATGCATACAAAAAAGAGATTAATGCACTTTGTGCTAACCACAAGGTAAGAACCTTATATGCATTTGGGTCGGTCTTAACTCCCAACTTTAATAGCAAAAGCGACGTTGACTTAATCGTTGATTTTAAGGAAATAGATGTGAAGGACTATGCAGATAACTACTTTGATTTTAAGTTCTCCTTACAAGAAATACTCAATCGTCCAGTAGACTTATTGGAGGAGCAGGCAATCAAGAACCCTTATTTTAAAGAAGATCTGAATAAAAAGAAAGTGATAGTTTATAAGGAAATTTAATTACTACAAACCAGTTATAATAACTCGTTTAAAAAATGATCCAAATCTGGGATTTTATTTTGAATGATGTCCCATACAATATCATAATCTATTCCGAAGTAATCATGAATTAACTTATCCCTTGCACCAGCCATTTTCTTCCATTCAATATGAATATGTGTGGCTTTAAATTCTTCATCAATTTTCTTTGATGCTTCCCCAATAATTTCAATGCTTCTAACAACAGCTCGACAAAGCACTTCATCTTCAATAACTTGCTCTTTAGTTTTTTTATCAGTATGTTGGATAATAAAAGCTGTTTCAGTCAAAATATGACGAACCAACTCAAGATTAGAGGCTGACATTAATTACCTCATTTAAAATATGTGGTCCAATATGTTTACTTAATGATTGTCGAGTAACTAGTTCAACCTTCCTGCCAAACAAGCCTTCCAAAAAGAATGACAAATCCATAAAGTTATCAAAGCTCTTTTTTTCTGGAATAAAATCAACTAATAAATCAACATCACTTGTTTCAACAGCAGTTCCTTTAGAAAAGGATCCAAAAATACCCAAACCATTTACCCCAAATGATTTAATCATATCTCTGTTTTCAGAGATAGCGCTCATTAGGTCTTGTTTTGTATTGTATTGTATCTTGTTCATTGTAAAAGCAAATTTACAATTAAATTAAAGAACCCCTACATTTTCGTCGAATTAACCATTAAATCAATGAATATTAAACAGTTATGAGAAAATAAAAAGGGGGTAAGCAAATCTGAAACTGATTTATCCCCCTTTGTAGCGAGACCGGGATTTCAGGGGGTATTTTCGGCACGTAGAGGTACATATTTAAAAATAAGTATTCACTGCGAACTCAAACTGACCTATAAATACTTTTTTGAATGGGCTGATGTTTGTTTGCTCGTAAAATACCAGCATGGCCTTTTTATATTCAATAGAATCAATGGTTCTAAATGAAATTGGACAGAAGTGATTATTGATCAATATTGCATTACTTATAATCCTTGCAGTTCTTTTGTTACCATCTGAAAATGGTTGGATATAAGAGATGAGAACAAGAGACAACAAAGCCTTATCAAATACATTTTTCTTTGAATTGATTAATGTACACATAGACTCAACTGCTTCCTTAATTTGAAACTCATTATCTAAAGGCTTATAATTTGTTCCCGAGATCCCTACTCTTCCACTTCTAATATTTCTTGAAATATCTAACTCTTTAACTAAAATACTATGAATATCCTCTATACTCGAAACCGTTAATGGATCGATATAATTAGGATTTTTGATGATAAAATCCAAAGCATCTTTGTGATTTAACAGCATAGTGGCTTCATCCTTTGTCTTACCAGCTGCAGTTTCCTTATCTTTTAACAACCTTTCTGTCTCAAGTAATGAATAGGTATTGCCCTCTATCTGTGAAGATTTCCAAATTAAATCAATGGCAAGACGCTCCAACTCATTCTTATATTCACTCTTTGATAACTTAGATGAATTAGATTTAAACTTTTCTTGTAAGTTGTTTAATTGATCTAATTCGGTATTTGTAAAGATGGAGATATTATGAAGTGTTCGGCTGATTAAATCGCTATTGAATTTATCTTGAATTATCCTCTCATCAATTTCTTTTTCAAAATACTGTTCAACATCTATTGGTCGAATAATATTATACCCGTTACTGATTTCGTATTTTCTACTCTTTAATTCACCAATGGCATTAATTAAATCCTCTGCTACTAATTCTTGGAGCTTTCTTCTTAATGTCGCGACACTAATATCCAAGTTCAATCCATCAAGTATTTCCTGAGAAGTACATTTGGGATGGTTCTTAATAAACTCAATTATTTCGGTTTCTCTATTTTCAGATTTCTTTGGCATAGTTATTTATCAATCATAAAAATATGATTTATCAATCAAAAAATACATAAAATGAGCTATAAAGTACTTTTAGTTGATTGATAAATTCATAAAGTGTTGATTAAAAGTTAGTTATGATTTCACAAAATTGAAATCAGCCAATTTCAGTCGAATTCATGGGGTGTTTTCCTCACACAGAGCGTAAAATAAATTATGGCTGAAAGAATCAAGAAATAAAAACAAAAATCCCGCTATTTTATACCAAAGAAAACTATGATTTTGTAACCTGCTCTATTTGATTCTTTTTCAAATAAGCCTTGAACTGCTCATAGTTCATCTTTTCAGTTTCTTTAGCAATTTTTTCTTTGATAGCCCTGAAAACCTTAACCGTATCAAAGGTCTTTTCTATTCTAACTTTAGTCTTCATAATTAACGATTTCTTTAGGTGAAATTTATTTTCTTTATCTCTTTCAAATCAGCAATGTCCTGACTTCTGCCTGAAGCAGTTTTGTTAACTATAAATTCTTTAAGTCCAATAAACTTTACTTCAATCCCATTCACATCCACAAGTAATTTATTTGGAAAAGCATCTTCAAATTTTACACCATCAATCGTATTCAAAATATCAATTCTCAAAGGCGGGTATCCTATTTGTGTAACATAACCGGCTTGCATAAAATCAGACTTAGTTAAACCTAAACTTGATAAACCAAATTCTTTAATTGCAATAACTAATTTTTCTGCATTAGTTTCTGAACTATTGATCCAAATATCTAAATCTCCGGTATGTCTTGGTTTGCCATGAAATGCTAATGCGTAACCACCAACCACCATATAATCAACCTGGTGTTTATTAAGGAGCTTTACAAAGTCTTCAAAATCTTGGGCTAATGTCATTATTTCAGTTTTCTTCTTTCTACATGTGACTTATCCATCCTAGTAGTTTTTAAATCTACAGTTTGAGATATTAAAAATGTCACCGCTTCAAGCCTTTTTATCAAAGGTTGAGCTAACCAATAGTTCAAATCATTTATTTTTTCGTCAAATGATTTTAATGGCCCTTTATGTAAAACTGGTGCGATATTCATATTCAGAATTGACTATAAAGTTACTTAAAATTATGCGTTTTAGAATGGTGTTTTCATGACACAACAAAGGACCCACGATTTAACGTAAGTCCTTGATTTACATGTAGCGAGACCGGGATTTGAACCCGGGACCTCAGGGTTATGAAGATTTTTTGAGAAAATTAAAGCGTTGATTTGTAGGTATTTATGTTTTTGGGAAACGGAAAACGACCGATTTCAGTCGAATTCAGGCGGTGTTTTCCTCACGCAGTGGTATTGAGATATGAATGGATATAATTAAAATTTATAACTATAGCCAACCCTTATTACCTGCGTTTCATAATAGTCGTTACTTGTATAGATAAAGCCCTGCCCCTTAATTTCTTTTTTAGTAATCATGGTGTTTAATAAATCAGTGGCATTAAAAAATAATTCTCCTTTACTTTTTTGGATTAATTTTTTAATACCGACGTCTAAAGAAAACCTAGAATTTATTTTTCCTTGTGGTATAATATCTGGTGCTAAATAAATAGCCGCAAGTTGTGCGTCTATATTTTTAGCAAAATGAAAGGTATTATTTAGTTTTAAATTACCAGAAAATATTTCTTGCTTTGCTGCCGAAAAAAGATGTGTTGTTGGATATTTATTTTCAACCGAAAATGCATCTATTTGATTTTTGTATCCATTTAGGTTAATACTGAACTTATACTTTTTTGAAACTTCTTGAGCGTAAATAATTTCTACACCTGAATTATAACTCTTGTTCACGTTTTGAAAAGTTGCATAAATCAAATTACTTGGTGGTGTAGTACTTGATATTCTCGTAATTGTACCATCTGATATTCGGTGATAAATGGCGTTATATAAACTACCAGTTTCCCAAGTTGTTTTATAGGCTAATTCTAT
>NZ_JBJXDQ010000007.1:0-35681 GCF_046155325.1 Flavobacterium sp. | reverse complement strand
CTAAACCTATACCGCCACTAACTCCAAATTTATTACTATTACCATCTTTTTGATAAATATCTAAAACCGAAGAAGCTCTTCCACCAAAACGCGCCGGAATTCCGCCTTTATACAATTTTAAATCTTTGACTACATCAGGGTTGAAAACAGAGAAAAAACCAAAAACATGCGAAGAGTTAAAAATGGTAGCCTCGTCAAGAAGAATTAAATTTTGATCGGCACCACCGCCACGAACATTAAAACCCGATTGACCTTCACCTGCATTGGTAACTCCGGGTAAAGTAAGTAGTGCTTTCAGCACATCTACTTCTCCCAAAACAACAGGAATCTTTTTGATAGCAGACCCTGAAAGTCTATTTACACTCATTTCTGGCTTTCTAATATTAGTAGCCTTTTTATCGCTGGTAACAATAACTTCTTCTAATTGTTGACCATCTTGAGTTAGTGAAAAGTCAATTTTTTTGGACTTGTCTAATAGTAGCTTTTCGGTAATGTTTTGATAACCTACATAACTAATTTGTATTGTATAATTTCCTTTAGGAATTGTAATCGAATAAAAACCATATTCGTTTGTTGTTATTCCAGCTTTTAATTCTGGAATAAAAATATTAACTCCTATTAAGCTTTCATTTGTTTTTGAGTCAGAAATAGTGCCACTTAAGGTAAATTTTTGTTTTAATTGCTCATTAGAGACCGTTTTTTGAGCGATAATCACATTAAAAACTAGCAATAAAAATGAAGTATAAAAAAGTATTGATTTTGATTTCATAAAAATATTTTAATTTTGCAAAGTAGACGAAATTCTGATGGAATTGTTACATAACGACTGTTAACGTTTGGTTAAAAAATAAAAAAGACAACCGTTTCCAGTTGTCTTTAATAAAAAAATAAAAAAAAATAAATTATGCGATTTTAGCTAATATGGTATTGAATGTTTCACTAGGACGCATTGCTGCACTTGTTAATTCAGGAATTGGATGGTAGTGTCCCCCAATTTTTTGTGGATTACCTTGTGCTCCAATTAATTCAGAATTGATTTTTGCAATATTTTGATTGAGTTCTAAAGCAATAGGAGAAAATATTGTTTTTAAAGTGGCATCTTTCGTTTGAGCTGCCAGAGCTTCTGCCCAGTACATCGCCAAATAAAAATGAGAACCACGATTGTCAATTTCTCCCAATTTACGTGCTGGAGATTTATCATTAGCTAAGAATTTCTCAGTTGCCACATCAAGTGTCTCCGCCAAAATTAATGCTTTCGAATTTTTTAAAGTTTGTCCTAAATGCTCTAAAGAAGCACCTAGAGCTAAAAATTCTCCTAAGGAATCCCAACGCAAATAACCTTCTCTCGAAAATTGCTCTACGTGTTTTGGAGCCGATCCACCTGCGCCAGTTTCAAACAATCCTCCTCCATTCATCAATGGAACAATAGATAACATTTTTGCAGATGTTCCTACTTCTAATATCGGAAATAAATCGGTAAGATAATCTCTTAAAACATTACCAGTAACCGATATCGTATCAAGACCTTGTATAATCCTATCTAATGTAAAGTTAGTAGCTTCAATAGGTGAAAGAATTTGAATATCTAAAGCAGATGTGTCATACTCTTTTAAATAAGTAGTTACTTTTTTAATTAATTCTCTATCATGTGCTCTTTTATCATCCAGCCAAAATACAGCAGGAGTATTCGATAAACGCGCTCTGTTTACAGCTAGTTTTACCCAGTCTTGAATTGGAGCGTCTTTGGCCTGACACATTCTGAATATATCTTTTGCTTCAACAATTTGTTCCATCAAAACTGTTCCATTAGCATCAACAACTTTAACTTTTCCAGCTGCTTTCATCTGAAAAGTTTTATCGTGAGAACCGTATTCTTCTGCTTTTTGCGCCATTAATCCAACGTTTGGAACACTTCCCATAGTTTTTGGGTCAAAGGCTCCATGTTTTTTGCAGAAATCAATAGTGGCCGTATAAACTCCAGCATAGCATCTGTCTGGAATTACAGCAAAAGTATCTTGTAATTTTCCTAGTTTATTGTACATCTGACCCGAAGTACGAATCATTGCAGGCATCGATGCGTCCACAATGACATCTGAGGGAACTTGTAAATTAGTAATTCCTTTTTCAGAATTTACCATAGCTAGTGCTGGTCCGTTTTCTATGGTTTGATTTAATGCTTCAATTATTTCTGCTTCTAAAGGATGACCAGCAATTTTTGCATAAACATCGCCTAAACCATTTCGAGTATCAACATTTAATTCTTCAAATAAAGAGGCGTATTTTTCGAAAACACTTGCAAAGTAAACTTCTACAATAGCTCCAAAAATAATGGGATCAGAAACTTTCATCATAGTCGCTTTCAAATGAACCGAAAGTAATACGTTTTTTTCTCTTGCTTCTTTAATGGTGTTAGCAACAAAAATTTTTAATGCTCTAATATTCAATACTGAGCTGTCGATAATTTCACCTACTTTTAATTGAGTACTAGCTTTTAATACAATAGATGATCCGTCATTTGCTACAAATTCGATTTTAACATCAGTTGCTTCGGTTATAGTCAAAGATTTTTCACTTCCGTAAAAGTCACCACTTTCCATTGAAGCTACTTTTGTTTTTGAATCAGAAGACCATGCACCCATTGAATGTGGATTTGCTTTTGCATAATTTTTGACAGCTTTTGGAGCTCTTCGGTCAGAATTGCCTTCACGTAAAACAGGATTTACTGCGGAACCTAATATTTTTGAATATTGTATTTTTATTAATTTTTCTTCTTCATTTGAAGCTTCTTCTGGAAAATTAGGAACTGCATATCCATGTGCTTGTAATTCTGTAATTGCTGCTTTTAATTGTGGTACTGATGCAGAAACATTAGGTAGTTTAATAATATTTGCTTCTGGTGTTGTAGCTAATTTTCCAAGTTCTAATAATGCATCACCAACTTTTTGCTCTTCCTTTAAATAAGAAGGGAAGTTAGCTAAAATTCTTGCTGTTAGTGAAATATCTCTAGTCTCAATTTCGATATCCGAAGTTGATGTAAATGCCTGAACAATTGGCAAAAAAGAATAAGTTGCTAATAATGGAGCTTCGTCAGTTAGCGTGTAAAAAATCTTCGATTTATTTGACATTTTATAAAAATTATTTTGAAATTTATTTTGGGGTACAAATGTAATAAAAACGATTTCGTAAATAGGAATACTTCATAATTAAGTTTGTTTTTTGATTAAACAATTGTGAAATTATTAGTATTTAAATACCTAAAAAGGGAATATTTAAAATAACGTTCTTTTTTTATAGAATTAAAAATAATCGTTTCATTTTTGGAGCTTACAGTTTTTTATTCTTAAAAAATACAGCAAAAAAAAGTCCCGAAAAATATCGGGACTTGATTGTAAAGAGACAGTTTGACTATCTTCGTTTATCTTTAATTTTAGCTTTTTTACCAGTAAGTTCTCTGAAGTAGAAAATTCTAGCTCTACGAACAGCACCTTTCTTGTTAATTTCTACTTTTTGTAAAGCTGGTAAGTTTACAGGAAAGATACGCTCTACTCCAATTGCACCTGACATTTTACGGATAGTAAAAGTTTCTGTGTTTCCAGAACCTCTTCTTTGAATAACAACTCCTTTAAAAAACTGAGTTCTTGTTTTTTCACCCTCTTTAATCTCGTAGAAAACAGTAATAGTGTCTCCGGCTCCAAATTCTGGGAAATCTTTTTTTGCAACTAATTCGTTCTGAACGAATTTCATTAAATCGGACATAATATTTCTTTAATTATGGTTAAAAAAAAGAGCAACATTCACGGATTTCGCCAGAGGTTGGTCTAATATGGGCGCAAATTTACATCTTTTTCGGTAATTTACAAACTTTATTTTCAAGTGTTCAGCATTCAGTTTTTTAGCATTCAGTTAATTCACCATATTAAAATAATAATTAAGAACTAAACTTATTTCGCCCAACAATTTGAACACTAAAACCTGACCAGAGACAACTTTTTTTATTCTAAAAGATCCGGTCGTCTATTTTTAGTATGTTCGAACGCCATATCCTCTCGCCATTTGTCGATTTTGGCAAAATTCCCGCTAGTCAAAACTTCTGGAACTTTCCATCCTTTATAGTCAGCAGGTCTTGTATAAATAGGACCTGATAATAAACCGTCTTGAAAACTATCTGTTAATGCTGAAGTTTCATCACTCAAAACACCTGGTATTAATCGGATTAAAGAATCACATAAAACTAACGCACCTAATTCGCCTCCGCTTAACACATAATCACCAATAGATATTTCCTTAGTTATAAAATGATCCCGAACCCGTTGATCGACTCCTTTATAATGTCCACACAAAATGATGATGTTTTCATACATCGACATCGTGTTTGCCATTTTTTGGTTCAAAGTTTCCCCATCAGGTGACATATAAATAATTTCATCATAGGTTCTTTCTTTTTTTAGATGAGATATACAGTCATCAATAGGTTGTATATTCATTACCATACCAGCACCACCACCAAAAGGGTAATCGTCTACACTTTTCTGTTTGTTTGTGGTAAAATTCCTCAGGTTGTGAAAATGCACTTCGACAATTCCTTTATCGATAGCACGTTTCATCATTGAAGCCTCAAATGGACTTTTTAATAATTCTGGGAGGACAGTTATTATATCAATTCGCATAGTTTTATTTCTAATTGACAAATATACAAAGTTTTTATAGGAGCTATATATTTTGAAATTTTGTTTTGTTTAAATTTTGTTTTAAATTAATTTTAAAGAGATTGTAAATGAATTATTTATAAAAAAAAATCATTTTTAAATTTTATAAAATAATCAATTTATATTCTTATTTTTGATAAATTTTTTTAATGTAACTATGAAAAAAGTATTTTTAGGAATAATATTAGTTTTAATTGTTGGTTGTTCAAAAGAAGGTTCTTCAGAGGATTCTTTGAAAGATGTTGATGGTAATGTTTATACTTCAATAACTATTGGTAAACAAACATGGTATAAAGAAAATCTTAATGTTTCAAAATATAGCGATGGAACAATCATTCCTGAAGTGAGTGACCCATCAGAATGGTCAACATTAACCACAGGTGCTTGGTCTTATTTAGATTATGATTCTAGTAATGGAAAAAAAATAGGAAAATTATATAATTGGTATGCAGTAGCAGGTATTTTTGATACTGCTTCATTAACCGATATGTCAATTAGAAAAAAATTAGCTCCTGTTGGTAATCATATACCAACAGATGCTGAGTGGACAACAATGATTAATAGTTTGGGTTCTAATGCGGGAAGTAAAATGAAAGAAAGTGGAACAAATTATTGGATTGATACTGATACTGATGTTACAAACAGTAGTCTTTTTACAGGTCTTCCTGGTGGAATGTGTATTAAAAAAGGTGGTTTTTATTTTGCTGGTGAGTTTGGTTACTGGTGGACTTCTACTTCAATTAATGTATTGACCGCATGGAACAGAAGTCTAGGCTATAATTCACCTTACGCCTGTCGTAGTTATGATGATAAGAATTATGGATTTTCTGTTCGATTCATTAAAGATTGAAAAATATAAGTGTTAAGATTTAGTATTATATAAGTTATCCTCTATGAAATCAATAAAATTAATGTTTTTTGTGTTTTTTATTTTTACTATAAATTGTTTTTCTCAAGCCCCTATAATTGAAGATGTTAATTTTTGCACAGGGAGTACACTTAATCAAAGTATTAGCGTAAATAATCCACAGACAACGGCTACATATATATGGCAGTTTATGGCTCCAACCAATGTAGTATGGACTACAATTACAAATACAAATGCTGGTTCTATATATGAAGGATTTTCTACTTCAGTTTTAAGTATAACAAGATCAAATGGATTTCCAGCTACATTGACAAAATATCGTGTGATTGCTACAATTAGTTCAACTCCTCTTACTTCAAACGAATCTGTCTTGATTGTAAATCCATTATCCATTGCAAAAACAATATCTGGAGCCTCTCCCGTTTGCATAGGAGGTGATAAAACATTAACATATGGCTCAGGTTCAATAGGAGTTATTCAATGGCAATCATCTACAACATCATCTACTTTAAATTTTAATGATATAGATTTTGAAAATGGAACTACCCTCAATTCAAAAAATATTCAGGAAACAACTTGGTTTAGAGTGATGAATACAAGTAGAGGGTGTAATTCAGTTTATAGTCCAGCCGTCGAAGTAACTGCCAATACTTTACCTGTCGCGGGCGATATTGATGGCGGAAATATTACTGTATGTAAAACATTAAATTCTTCAGAATTAACTTTGTATAATTACGAAGGTAGTGTAGCTTGGCAAAGTTCAACAACTATTGATGGACTTTATACTTCAATAAATTATTCGACTTCAGATATTTATAGAGCAAACGCTTTAGCAGCTAATACTTACTTTAGAACGATAGTTAAGAATGGTGTTTGTCCTTCGGTAGCGTCAATACCCGTTTATATTAATGTTGATCCAACTTCTGTTTCAAAAAGTATATTAGGGGCTAAGACTTTATGTACAGGTAGTGATATTACTCTCAATTACGGAACAGGTTCAGTAGGAATAATTCAATGGCAATCTTCAACAACTTCAAGTACTGCGGATGATTTTATAGATGTAGACAGTGATCCAACTAGTTTTTTAATTTATTCCGAAAAAAAATTAGAAGAAACAACTTGGTTTAGAGTTATGAATACAAGTGGTGATTGTAGTCCTAGCTTCAGTACACCTGTTCAGGTAACTGTAAATGAAATATCAGAAGCTGGTTATATAGATGGGGTGGTTGATAATGTATGTTTTTCTTCAAATTCTACACCTTTAATTTTATATAATTCTGTTGGAAATATTCAATGGCAAAAAGCAGTTGATGCTTCCGGCTCACCAGGAACATTTTCAAATATAACTTCTGCTATAAAAAGTAGTTATACTGCATCATCATTAACTGAGACTACTTATTTTAAATCGGTATTGACTAGTGGTGTATGTCCAAGTGTAAGTACAGATTATGTTAAAATTTCAGTAGATGCTTTACCAGTAGTTAAATCTATTTCTGGAGCTACCCCAACTTGTATTGGAGGAAGTAAAGTTTTAGTTTACGGCTCAGGTTCTATAGGAGATATACAGTGGCAGTCATCAACAACTTCTGGTACCACTGGTTTTGAAGACGTTTATGATAATGGAAATATACCAGAAATTTATCTTACTGAAGATATTCAAGAAACTACATGGTATAGGGTTTTAAATACTAATGGAGTATGTGATCCTAAGCCTAGTCCTGTCGTTAGAGTTGATATTAATCTTCCTCCAGTTTCAGGATTTATAGAAGGAGGTAATACTATAGTTTCAAAAAATTCAAGTTCTACCCAATTGACTTTGAAAAATTATAGAGGTTATATACAATGGCAGAAAGCAAATTTATTAACAGATACATTTATAGATATACCTGACTCATCGTCCTATACATATCGAGTTGCTGGATTAACAGATTCTTCATATTTTAGAGTAATAGTTTCGAATGAATGTACTAAAGTAGTTTCGGAACCTGTAATAGTTAATGTTAATACTGATTTTAAAGTAAATCTGTTTCCAAATCCTTTTAATAAAGAATTCAACATTAATTTAAGTACGTTTAATGCTGATCCTATTGAATTAAAAATCTATGACTTATTAGGAAGAACAATTGAAATCCAAGAAATTAAATCTACAGAAATTAACACAAAAAAAATTGGGTCAAGTTTTTCACCAGGAGTTTATTCTGTTACAATTAAACAAGGTCAACAAGAGAAATTTCTCAAAATAATTAAAAATTAATTTGAATAACATATATTTGTATGCTTTAAAAAAACCACTCAAATTAGTGCTAAAAATCAAATGAAATATCTTTTTACAATATTCTTATTGCATTTTTATTTCTTTTTTTTTGGACAAATTACCTATACTAAAATACCATTAGATTTACAATTAGTTGCTAGAGATAAAACGACAAATTTAGGTAATGTAAATATAGAAGGAGAAGTTAACTTATCAACTGAATATGAATCTTTAAAAACTGAAATTTATAGGAATGATGTATTATTCAATACAGTAGTTCAATCATTGACCTATATTGATTCAAAAGCTTTGTTTGCATTTAATATTTCAATTAAAGCAGAATTAGCGAATTTCTCTTTTAAAATTTATGGTTATAAATCTTCAAATAATTTATACGTATTAGATAAAACTATTTCCAATGTTGTTGCAGGTGATACATATATCATTCAAGGACAATCTAATGCAGTAGCCTCAAAAATGTTTGGTAGTGCAAATGCTTATAAAAGTGACTTCATACGTGTTTATGCTAATGGAACACCATATGTGAATTCGCTTTTAGCTAATGATGCTTGGTATATTGCTGATGGAGATGTTGTTACAACTTCAAATGGAAATTCTGGACAATGGGGTTTAAAATTAGCTAGATTATTAGTGGATAACTTAGGGATTCCAATTGCAATTTTTAATGGTGCAAATGGAGCACAAGTAATTACATTTTTTAAAGCGCCACAAGACTATAAGACTTCACAAAATTCAAATTATGGAAGATTATATTATAGGCTAAAAAAAACAGGTCTTGAAAATAGTGTTAGGGCATTTTTTTGGTCTCAAGGAGAGGCAAATTCTGGAACTAACTATATTTCTATACAGAATTACAAATCAGCATTCAAGTCAATTCAGGATTCTTATTTAAAGGATTATCCTAATATTGAAAAATTTTATATTTTTCAAACTAAGGATATGATTTGTAATGGTAAAACATATGAGGGAAAAATGAATGTAAAAGAGGCCCAAAGACAATTGGCATCTGAAAGTGATAAAATTGATATTATTTCGACAACATCGCTTTTACTTCACAGCGATAGTTGTCATTTTCCATTTTTTAATGGATATGAAGAATTTGCCAAAAGATTATATAAATTAGTATTACAAGATTTATATGATAAGTCATTTACAGAAGAAATTAAATCTCCAATGATTAAAAGTGCTGAGTTTATTCAGCCAAATGTTTTAGTTTTGGAAACCGATGCTAAACAACTTAAGTTTTCATCAACAGATCAAGCAATAATGCTTACTCGTCTAAAACAGGATTTTGAACTTAAAAATTCTCAAAGTGTAGTAATAACAAATGTTAATTTAGTAGAAAACAAAATTCTTTTCACACTCTCTGGAGATCCAGGGCCTATAGCTAATATTTCATTTGTTGGATATAATTCTAATATTGGATATACAATTACAAATTCTTCTGATTTAGAATTAATATGTTTTCGTAATTTTCCAATCAAAAATTATTCATACAATGGTGGGGATAATTCTAATTATCCAATAATTGAAAACACCTCTATTTGTAATGTTTTAGGATCAACTGCAAATATATATGTTTTTAAACCAAACACAGATGCAACTTACAGGTGGTTATTTAAAATACCTAATGGCGATTGGACAGAAATTACAACTTTAAACGCTTCTACAATTTATTTGAATTATAATTCACCTATATTGGAAATAAAAAAAACTGCGACTTTACCAGCTTCAGAAACATTGTATCGAGTAGTAGCAAACTATGGAATATTGGGTGAATTCACTTCAAATGAAGTTGCATTAACTGTTGATTCGGTTCCTGTTTCTAAATTAATTACAGGTGCATCTACAATTTGTTCTGATGGCAGTAAAATTTTGACTTATGGATCAAATTCAGTTGGCTTCATACAATGGCAGTATTCAACGGTATCTAATCAAGAAAATTTTATTGATATTGATGAAGAAAATGGATTAACATATTCAGCAAATAATTTAATTCAAAACACATGGTACAGAGTTATGAATTCTAATGGGGTATGCCCCGATGTTTATAGCCCTGTAATTCAAGTTGTTGTAGTTTTACAGCCAGTTTCGGGGTATATAACAGGGGGTAATGTGAATGTTTGTAAATCAACTAACTCAACAATATTAAGTTTAAATAATTACTCAGGAGCTATACAGTGGCAAAAAGCTTCATCTTTAACGGGGACTTATTCTAATATAACATCTGCTACTTTGGATTCCTACACTGCTTCAGTTTTGAATACAACAACTTATTTTAGAGCAGTTTTATCAAATGGAATTTGCTTACCCCAAATTACAGAACCAGTTGCTATTTTTGTCAATTTATTACCAGTTTCTAAAACTATTTCAGGAGCATCGACTATTTGTTTTGGGGATAACGAAATACTTACTTATGGCATAGGTTCTGTAGGTGATATACAATGGCAATATTCGACTACATCAAGTATCGATGGTTTTATAGATATTGAAGGAGAAAACAGTTTAATTTTTACTGCATATAATTTAATTCAAAACACATGGTTTAGAGTGAAAAATACAAGCGGAAAATGTTCTTTTGTATTTAGTCAAGCTGTTGAAGTTATAGTAAATCCAATTCCTATTACTGGTTATATTTCGGGCGGGAACGTAAATGTATGTATAACTACTAACTCAACAATTTTGAGTTTGAATGATTATGTTGGTACAATTCAATGGCAAAAAGCTTCATCTTTAACGGGGACTTATTCTAATATAACATCTGCTACTTTGGCTTCCTACACTGCTTCAGTTTTGAATACAACAACTTATTTTAGAGCAGTTTTATCAAATGGAATTTGCTTATCCCAAATTACAGAACCAGTTGCTATTTTTGTCAATTTATTACCAGTTTCTAAAACTATTTCAGGAGCATCGACTATTTGTTTTGGGGATAACGAAATACTTACTTATGGCACAGGTTCTGTAGGTGATATACAATGGCAATATTCGACCACATCAAGTATCGATGGTTTTATAGATATTGAAGGAGAAAACAGTTTAATTTTTACTGCATATAATTTAATTCAAAACACATGGTTTAGAGTGAAAAATACAAGCGGAAAATGTTCTGTTTCCTATAGTCCTGTTTTTCAAGCCTCTGTTAATACTAATATAATTCCCGTTTTTAATCAAATTGCTCCAATTTGTAATGGTGCTATATTATCTAATTTACCAACAACATCAATCAATTATATTATTGGAAATTGGTCTCCCGTTATTAATAACTTAGAAACAAAAACATATACGTTTAAACCTTCTTCAAATACTTGTGCATCATCTATTACAATGGATATTGTTGTAAATTCAACACCTACACCAATAGGAGACTCAATTCAAATATTTAATTTTAATTTTCCAGTATTAGTTAGTAATTTAAATGTCACAGGATCTAATATTAAATGGTATTCTACAATATCTAACGCATTGACAAATTCCAATGTTTTGAATTCTTCAAGCCAGTTAATACTTGGCAATACTTATTATGCTATGCAATTTGTAAATGGGTGTTTTAGTATTTCTCCACTTGCTGTAACCGTAACGGATAGCCTTGGTTTTAATGAATACAAAACACCTGAAATAAAATTGTTTCCAAATCCTTTTAATAATTCTTTTATAGTTGAATATTCAAATAAAATCACTTCTATTGAACTATTTAATGTATTAGGTCAATCTGTTCTTAAAACAAATTCGGATAGTAAACAAGTTGCCATTGATGTTAATTTTTTACCATCAGGAATTTATTTTGCAAAAATAATTTCAGAAGATCATAATACACTCGTAAAAGGAATTAAATTGTAAATGCTAAATTTTAATTTTTCAATTGTATGATTATTTTTAGGCTATTATTCTGTATCAGTATTCTATTTCACACCCTTTCTTGTAAATCTCAGGATAGAATGTCCGTTTCAAAAAATCTTAAAAATGTAAACGATACAAGCTTTGTAGATCTTAAAAATTACAGCAAAGATTTTATCTATGATATGAAATATGCAACTACAGATAATTTTTTAAAAGCAAAAGTATATGATTGTCAGGCCTGCTTTTTAAGATTAAAAACCGTAAAAGCCCTGATTTTGGCTAATAAAGATTTTATAAAAAAAGGATATAAAATAAAGATTTTCGATTGTTACAGGCCTTTAGATATTCAAAAAAAAATGTGGGAAATTGTTCCAAATCCATCCTATGTTGCGGATCCAAGAAAAGGCTCTATTCACAATAGAGGAGGAGCAGTAGATATTACTTTAATTGACACAACAGGAAAAAATATTGACATGGGGACAAATTTTGATTATTTTGGTATTGAAGCCAGTCATAATTTTAAAAATTTATCTGAAGAAATTAAAAGTAACAGAAAATTATTAAAAAAAATTATGGTAAAAAATGGATTTAATTATTTTGAATCAGAATGGTGGCATTATAATTTCAAACCAGCCTTAAACGATAATATTTCAAACACTAAATGGAAATGTGACTAAATTATTCGATACAATGTAAATAATTCATAAAGAAGGATTCTGGTTGGTATTGATTACCATTTAATTCAGATAGTATTTCTTTTTTTATTATATAGTCTTCCGTTTCACTAATATATCTTACCCTCATCATGTTTACCCCCGAACTTTTCAATTCTTCGAATGTTCCTTTGATAAACATAAAAGTTCCAATTAATACTCTATTATCATACCCTTTATCATCACGAATCAAGTTTCCGCAACTTTCTTTATCTAAAGCTAGTAAAGTTATTATTTTACCATTATTTAATTGAAAAAATAATTTTGAATTTTTATCAAAACATTTGGCATTAACAAATTCCTTACTTTTTCGAATGAAATTGAAATTTAAAGTTGGAGAACCATTAGTTGATTCTAATACTAAAAAAATATAGTTTGATTTGTCAGCAAAATTACTCTCATAAACTAAATAATCAGTTGTTGATTTATAGGTACCAATAGAATCTTTAACATTAGAAGTAAACTCACATGGTTTTTGGGAATAAATACATGTAGTTAATATCAATAAAGAGAGGTATATGATTTTTTTCATTTGTTTTTATATTTTTTTGCAAATTAAAACAATTCTATTGTTATTTTCAACGGTTGTGAAAAAACAATATCGATTTCCGCCTTCTTTTATTTTCCATTTTTTTCGAATACTTGCAACCGTGTCTGGAAAATTTCTTGTGGTAATGTTTAGCTGCTGATTTTCCAGATGCGCTTTCATTCCATTTTTATGATAAGGAAATGTATTTTCAATTTCAAAAATCCTTCCCGGAAAAGTCACTGGCGTTGCATTGGTGTATAAATGTGAATGTTTATGCAGTTTATTTAGGTTGTAAAAAGTTCCCACTTCATCAAAACCTCCCGATTTCATTATGGCGCTGTTGGGTTCGTACAAATACTTTTGGGGTAAACTAAACTTTGGAATTCCAGTAAAATCGTCCAAAACAAATTCAAAAAAATCCATTGTTTCCTTTAAAATATTGACGGTTTTTATATTTATTTTTCCGGTATACCCCTTATGGATTTCCCACAACAATTCTTTCACTTCGTTTTCAACTGCAACTATATGAATGAATTTGACGTTTTTCAATTCGGATAATCCTGCCGAGATATCAAGTAATGGCGCTGTTTTTATAAGAATGGAATCCGAATATTTATACAACAAATCAAGATGTTCAGGAACATTGGGCAAACAATCTTGAAGCATAAAAACTTTGCCTTTAGCATCGTTTCTTCTGGAAGGGTCAATATAAATCCAACTCCATTTTGTGTTTAGAGTAGTCAAAGTTTCTATACTGTCTCCAATATGACACGAGATGTTTTTTACATCCAATTGTTGAAAATTATGTTTCACAATGTTGGATAGTTCTGGGTTTATTTCGCAATGTGTTACTGATTTTATTTTTTTTGCAAAATAGTAATCATCAACCCCAAAACCTCCAGTTAAATCAATGAGATTTTCGCACGAAACAATTCCAGCTTTATAAAAAGCTGTTTTTTCGGAAGAGGTTTGTTCGATAGATATTTTACTTGGGTAAATAATGTTTTTGGTTAAAAACCAATTGGGTAATTTTGACTTTGATTTGGTTTTGGCCTCTATTTGATTCAAGATTGAAATCCACTCGACTTCAGGAAAAGGATTTTTTTGCAAAGCTAATTTCGCTGTGTTTTTGTCAATGTTATCATTGATAAAACCTTGTATTTTAAGATTTAATAGGTTTAAATCCAAAATTAAATGTCTTTAGTAAGCAGTTTGATTACCGCATTTTCAGGAAAAAATTCTTTCCCTATTACTTTAAAAATAGTATATAGAGGAACGGCAATAATCATTCCTAAAATTCCGGAAAGAAACCCTGCAATCAAGATAACTAGAAATATTTCCAATGGGTGCGAACTGACACTTTTAGAAAAAATGATGGGTGACGAAATGTTGTTATCAAGTACTTGTACAATCCAAAACCCTATCAAAACATAGATAGTGGTGGGCAAAATTTCGGATTGAAAATCATTTCCTAAGTTGCTTAACATCGTTAAAATTGCTGCTAAAACCGAAGCAATTAATGGTCCTATGTAAGGCACAATATTCAAAATGGCACATAAAAAAGCAATTATTATCAGATTTGGAATACCAAAAATTAATAAGACAATTGCATATAAAACGAATACAATAAATAATTGAAGCAGTAACCCAATAAAATAGCGGGAAAGAAGATGATTTATTTTGTGTATCGAATGTATAGTTTTATCCTCTTGACCGCTTGGAATCATTTTTTTGGCTCCAGCGATAAAAAGTAGTCGGTCTTTAAGGAAGAAAAAAGTAATAAATAATACCGAAGCCAATCCAATTCCGAAACTACTAATAGTTCCCAATAACATATTTAAGAAATTCGGAATAAAATTAAAATTTATTTTAGACGAAATATTAGCTTCTTTCAACATTTGCTCGGAGTCAATATTATGACTTTCTAAAAAAGCAGAAGTTTGGTTTATCAACTGATTTATATCTTTTTCAATTTCAGATGTATTTAGAAGAGATAAATTCTCTCCTTGAGAAGAAATTAATGGGATGAACATCAAGACAAAACCAGCAATAAAAAGGATGAAAATGAAAAGTGTCGCAATTGTTGCTAACGTATGTTTGAATTTTAGTCTTTTTCTAAAGAAATCAAGTATTGGACTTCCTATTAAAGTAAGAATCAGGGCCACAACAAGATAGATTATAACCGACTGGATTAGATATAAAAAATAAAGTATTAAACCAGCTAAAATCAAAAAAACTATTGCTTTTAAAATTCCATTGGCTATGATTTTTGATGTTATCATTTTTATTTTTTTTAAAGTATAAAGATAAAAAAAACTCGCTAGAATGTAGCGAGTTTACTATAATATATTTAGATTGATTTAATTTCTGAATCCAGATCTTATTCCACCAGAAACAAATAATGCAGCCATTCTTGTTTTTTGACCTAAAGTAAACATATACATTCCTCTATCGTCAGTATAATCCATATAGTTCATAGTCATTTCTATTGGAGTACCTGTACAAGTGCTTAAGTGTGGATAAACTGGAACTCCAAAATTTGAAGCATTATGTGTTGGCGTATCAGAAACTAAATCGCTACCACAAGTTGTATCACCCCATATATGACGTAAATTCATCCAATGTCCTACTTCATGTGTTGCTGTTCTTCCAAGATTATACGGATAAGCAACAGATGTATTGCTAGTAACCCCAAAATATTTTGAATCACAAACAACTCCATCAGTTGAAGAAGAACCACCTGGAAATTGTGCATATCCTAAAATTCCTCCGCCAATGGTACAAATCCAAAGGTTTAGATTTGAGGTTGGAGATGTAGGATCTAAGCCTCCTTGCTTTGTTTTTTTCATTGCATCTCTTGTTCCCCAAGACGTTTTGGTAGTTGATTTTCTATTAATTTTAACAAGCTCAAAAGTAATATCAATTCCATTAACTGATGATCCAGCAGTTACTCCTGTGAAAATAGAAGGAACGGAACTAATATCTGTATTTTGCGCAGTAAAATCTTTGTTTAATACATCAATTTGTGTTTGAATTTGAGCATCAGATATATTTTCAGCAGTAGTTCGATAAAGTACATTTACAACTAGTGGAATTACAATTTTCCCAGCAACTAATCTACTACTACTAATTGAGAATTGATTTTTTTGAGTAAATGCTTCAATTTCATTCATTCGTATAGCTAACGTTGGGTCAGCTATCATTTGCTCATTAAGTACATCCTGTGATGCACAATTACGTTTTGTAATTGTTTCGATTGATTTAGATTCTGTTTCTGATAAATCATTTTGACAAGAAAACATAATTAAGGTTAAAACTGGAAATAATAATATCTTTTTCATATTTTTTTTAAATTTTAATAACCAAATATAAATAAATTAAATATAAATTTCTTTAATATTAATGATTTAATCAATGAAATTTAACTTTTGGTTAATTATTAAAAATATAATTAATAATATTAGCTCCCATTTTTAATGCTTTTTCTCGAATTTCTAATGGGTCATTGTGCACTTCAGCATCTTCCCAACCGTCTCCTAAATCACATTCGAAAGTATAAAGTAAAACAATTTGATTATCAATAAAAACTCCAAAAGCCTGAGGCCTTTTTCCATCATGTTGATGAATTTTTGGCAATCCGTTAGCAAATACAAATGGCTTTTGAAAAATGGGATGGCTCGATGGTATTTCAATTAATTCATTATTTGGAAAAAGTTTTTTGATTTCCTTTCTAATATATTGATCCATTCCGTAATTGTCATCAATGTGAAGAAAACCTCCCGAAGTCAAATAATTCTTTAGATTACTGACATCAGCATCGCTAAAAACCACGTTGCCGTGTCCGGTCATATGAACAAAGGGATAGGAAAACAAATCTGGACTGTTAGGTTCTACAGTTGCAGGTTTGGCTTTTATTTTGGTATTGATGTTTGCGTTGCAATATTTTATCAAATTAGGCAGAGAAGTTGGGTTTGCATACCAATCTCCACCACCATTATATTTTAATATGGCAACTTCTTGTGAAAATGAAGAATAGCTTATAAAAAGCAAAAGCACATATATCTTTTTCATGTTGATTAATCTTCATTTATAAAAACCACACTATGGCATGCAACTATTGCAGCAGTTTCAGTTCGTAACCTGGTTGCTCCTATGGATACTGGGATGAAGTTGTTTTCTAAAGCAAATGTTATTTCTTTATCTGAAAAATCTCCTTCAGGTCCAATAAGAATGGTGGTGTTTGTATTAGATTTTAAAATTGACTTCAATGATTTTTTATCGTCTTCTTCACAGTGAGCAATCAAAAGTAGATCATCATTATTGTTTTGAATAAATTCTTTAAAACTAATTGCGTTGTTTAATTTAGGTAAAAATAACACATTGGATTGCTTCATAGCTGTCAATAAAATTTTTTCAAATCGTTCTTGATTAACTACTTTACGTTCAGATCGATCACAGATAATAGGTGTGATCTCATGAATACCAATTTCAGTGGCTTTTTCTAAAAACCACTCATATCTGTCGTTCATTTTTGTGGGAGCAACAGCCAAATGCAAATGAGATTTTGGTGTTTTTGATTTTTCAACCGAAAGAATTTTTACAGCACATTTATTGTCTGAAGCTAAGGTAATTTCAGTTTTAAATAAATTTCCTAATCCATTGGTTACATATAAAATATCAGTATCTTTTTTACGTAATACTTTAATTATATGTTTGCTTTCTTCTTTATCAAAAGAAAAAGATTCTGTAGCTTCGTTTATGTTTGGATTATAAAATAATTGCATGGTTTAGAATTGAATTCGTGCTTTTGAAACTACAGCAGAAGTTTCTAAATTTCGGGATAAAAACTTTTGATAACCTACAATTCCTATCATCGCAGCATTATCTGTTGTGTATTCAAATTTTGGAATATAGGTTTTCCATCCGTATTTTTGTTCAGCTTCAAATAAGGTTTTACGAATTCCAGAATTAGCTGATACCCCTCCGCCAATTGCTATTTGATTAATTCCAGTTTCTTTGACGGCTAGTTTTAATTTATCCATTAAAATCTCAATTATAGTTGCTTGAATTGATGCACAAATATCGTTTAAATTTTCATCAATAAAATTTGGGTTTTCTAACTTTTTCTTTTGAATAAAATATAAAATAGCTGTTTTCAAACCTGAAAAACTAAAGTCTAATCCAGGAACTTTTGGTTTTGTAAAAGCAAAGGCTTTTTGATTTCCAAGTTGGGCATATTTGTCAACTAATGGACCTCCAGGGTAGGGCAGTCCTAATATTTTGGCACTTTTATCAAAAGCTTCACCAACAGCATCATCGGTTGTTTCTCCTATAATTTTCATATCAAAGAAATCATTTACTTTCACGATTTGTGTATGTCCACCAGAAATGGTTAAGGCTAGAAACGGAAATGTTGGTTTGTCAAATCCTTCCTCGGTTATGAAATGCGCCAATATATGGGCTTGCATATGATTTACGGCAATTAAAGGAATTTGCAAGGCTATCGACAATGATTTGGCAAACGAACTTCCCACTAAAAGCGAGCCCATTAAACCAGGACCTTGAGTAAATGCTATAGCTGATAATTGTTTTTTATGAATATTTGCTTTTTTTAGAGCAGCATCGACTACTGGTATTATATTTTGTTGATGTGCACGTGAAGCTAATTCTGGAACTACACCGCCATATTGTTGATGAATCAATTGGTTTGCAACAATATTTGACAAGACTTTGTCGTTATGCAATACTGCAGCAGCAGTATCGTCACAAGAACTTTCAATTGCAAGAATAAAAACCTCGGAATTTTGCATAAAAAGGCGTAATTTTTGAATTATATTTGACAATCTTAAATGAACATCAATTATCGAGGCCAAAATTAGATAATTTTTAGCTATAAAAAACGAGTTGATTGATTCAAATGGATTTATAATTAACAACAATTTTTTAATATCAAAAAAATCAAAAAAATAATATTCTATTCCATTCTAGTACTTTCACTACTAATATTGGCGCTTGGAATAGCATTAACATTACCTACAATACAAACTAAAATTGCTGAAAAATTTGTAAAAAGTATCAATGAAGATTTTGGAGTTAATATAGCTATTGATGAAGTTTCTTTGACTGTTTTTGGGGGAGTTAAACTAAAAAAAGTATTGATTTTAGATCATCATAAGGACACTTTGATTTATGCAAATAGAATTAAAACTAATGTTTTAGACGCCAAAAAATTGCTTGATGGAGATTTGATTTTTGGAAAAATTTTTTTAGATGGTTTGTATTTTAATTTAAAAACCTACAGAAAAGAACAGCATACCAATCTTGACGTTTTGATAAATTCATTCGATTCTGGAAAACCAACTACAAAACATTTTTTGATGACGGCAAATAAAGCAACCATTAGTAATGGACATTTTATTTTGACCGACCAAAACAGAATAATACCTAAAGATGTCGATTTTACTAAGCTTAGTATTTCTTTAAGCAAATTTATGATTTATGGACCTGATGTAAATACAGTTATTGAAAAAATGTCTTTTAAGGATCATCGAGGAATTTTTGTTGAAAATTTAAGTTCTGAGTTTAGTTATACAAAAAAACAAATACGCCTTGACAAACTCAATTTGAAAACAATTGATTCAAAGATTAGCGCTGAAGTTGTTTTGAATTATAAAATTGAAGATTTTAAGAATTTTAATGATAAAGTAAATTTTGATATTCAACTACATTCGTCTACAATTAGTTCAAATGATATACATTGTTTTTACAAAGGAATAGGTAAACATCTTACATTTATTACTCAAGCCATTCTTAAAGGAACATTAAATGATTTGACTTTTTCAAATTTAAAGTTAACTGATTCAAAAAACACTTATTTAAAAGGTAGAATCAATTTGAAAAATAGTTTTGGCAAAGCAGATCAAAGGTTTTACATGAATATTAAATTTGATAAGTTCTCTTCTAGCTATCAAAATTTGGTCACTTTACTTCCAAATGTTTTAGGCAAAAAACTACCCCAAAACATTAAAAAACTTGGTGTTTTTGACCTTTTTGGTGATTCACAAACAACAGCAAACACCATTATTGCCAATTTGAATATTAAAACTGATTTAGGTAATATTAAATCTAAATTAGATATTAAAGGTATTGACTTTATAGATAAAGCTTCTTATAAAGGTAATTTGATTTTAGATAATTTTGATTTAGGTGCTTTTTTTGAAAGAACAGATGTGAAAAAAGCAACGGTGGACATTGATATTGATGGTGTAGGATTTTCAAAAAAATATTTGAATACATCTATTGCAGGAAATATAAATCAAATCAACTATAACGATTATAATTATTCAAATATTAAGTTAAATGGTGATTTTAAATTACCACTTTATAAAGGTCAAATTTCTATAAATGACCCAAATTTGAATTTAGATTTTGAGGGCTTAATTGACTTGAGTGCCAAAGAAAACAAATATGATTTTCATGTAAATGTTAAAAATGCGGATTTAAATAAATTAAAATTTATAAAAGATTCAACATCTATTTTAAAAGGTGATATTGTAGTTCAAGCTTCGGGAAATTCAATAGAGAACATTGTTGGGAAAGTTTATATTAATAATACGGTTTACCAAAACCAAAAAAGAACTTATATTTTTGATGATTTAAACATTAATTCTAGTTTTGATCAAAATCAAGTAAGATCAATTAACGTTAATTCTCCAGATGTAGTTGAGGGAATTATTATTGGTAAATATAAATTTAGTGAATTAAAAAAATTGGTTACCAATTCACTAGGTAGTTTGTATGCAAATTATAAGCCTTTGAAGGTAAATAAAGACCAATTTTTAAAATTTGACTTTGTTATTTACAACAAGATAATTGAATTGTTTTTTCCTGAAATTAATATTGGTTCAAATACGATGGTTAAGGGTAATATTAATTCAAATATTCAAGAATTTAAGCTCGATTTTAATTCTCCTCAAATTACTGCTTTTGCAAACGTTTTTGATAATATTAAAGTTAAAATCGATAATAAAAACCCGCTTTACAATGCTTATGTTGAAATGGATAGTATTAAAACCAAGTATTATAAAATTAGAGACTTTAGCTTAATTAATGTTACTATGAAAGACACTTTGTTTTTTAGGTCTGAGTTCAAAGGTGGCAAAAAAGGACAGGATTATTATAATCTAAATTTATTTCATACCATAAATAAAGAAAATAAAAACGTAATTGGTATTAGTAAATCTGAAGTGAAGTTTAAAGATTACTTATGGTTTTTAAATGAAAATGAAAATCAAAAAAATCAAATTGTTTTTGATAAATCCCTGCAAAATTTTAATTTTAATGACATCATTTTAACACATAATAATCAAGAAATTATTTTTAAAGGTGATGTTAAAGGACCAAAATTTAAAGATTTAAAAGTAAGTCTTAAAAACGTTGATTTAAATCAAATAACACCTACTAATCCTAAATTTGTTTTTAATGGTAATATAAACGCACTTGTAAATTTCAAACAAGATGGTGCTGTTTTTCGACCTACTGCATCGATTTTAATTGATCATTTAGATATTAATAAAACACCACTAGGGGATTTAAATTTTGATATTTTTGGTGATGAAAGTTTTAAGAAATTCAGTCTAAATGCTACTATAAAAAATGATAATTTAAAACCTTTAAACGCTACTGGAAATTTTGAAATTGTTAATAACAGTACTGTTTTGGATTTAAATTTAAAATTAGACAATTTTAATTTAGGCGTTCTTAGTTCACTAGGAGGTGATGTGATTTCAAACATAAGAGGCTTTGTATCTGGAAATGCTTCAATCGGTGGAAATATAAATAAACCTGATATTAATGGACGACTTTATTTAGAAAAAGGAGGCTTAACCATCCCATATTTGAATGTTGATTATGAGTTAAAAGATAAATCAATTGTGGATATAACTAGTGAAAAATTTATATTTAGAAAAAATATACTTACTGATTCAAAGTATGTCACTATAGGAGTTCTTAATGGTAATATTCAGCATAATGTTTTTTCTGATTGGAAATTAGATTTAAATATTAGTTCAAAGCGATTACTAGTTTTAAACACTATTGATCATGAAGATGCTGCTTATTATGGAACGGCTTTTATAGACGGAAATGCTACTATTAAGGGGCCAACAAATGAGTTATTTATAAAAGTTGATGCCAAATCAGAAAAAGGATCTTCATTGAAAATTCCTATAAATGATGTTGAAAATATTAGTGAAAACAATTTTATTCATTTTTTAAGTCCTAAAGAAAAGTATAATTTAAAAAAAGGGATAGTCGAAAAAAACAACAATTACATGGGACTCGAACTTGAATTTGATCTTGATATTACACCTAATGCTGAAGTAGAGGTAATTTTAGACAGAGTATCTGGACACGGAATGAAAGGGAGAGGTAGTGGAACTTTATTATTTAAAATTAACACTCTAGGTAAATTTAATATGTGGGGTGATTTTCAGGCATACGAAGGTTCCTATAATTTTAAATATGGTGGGATTATAGATAGGAAATTTGACGTTAAAAAAGGGGGGTACATATCATGGGAAGGTGATCCTTTGAAAGCTAGACTCAATTTAGAGGCAGTATATAAAACAAGTGCTAACCCAGCATTGTTATTAGAAAATTCATCTTTAAATAAAAAAGTTCCAGTTGAATTGATTATTGGCGTAAGAGGAGACTTAGCGAGTCCAGAGCCCGACTTTAATTTTGAATTTCCAACCATCAGCAGTGTTTTAAAATCAGAAATTCAATATAAATTGAATGACAAAGATGTTAGACAAACACAGGCACTATATTTATTGTCTGCAGGAGGGTTTCTAAGTTCAGAAGGTGTGACGCAATCCGATTTTTCAAGAAGTATTTTTGAAACTGCAACAGGATTGTTAGGTGGAATAATTAAAACGAATAATGACAAGTTCAAGGTAGATTTTAATGTTATTTCTGCTGATAGAAGAATTGGTAAAGAATCTGATGGAAGATTTGTTGCTAATATTTCTTCAAGAATTAATGAAAGAATTACTTTTAACGGTAAAGTTGGAGTTCCTTTTGGCGGAATTAACGAAACAGGAATCATAGGTGACGTTGAAATTCAATATAGGGTAAATCAAGATGGAACTTTAAATTTAAAAATGTTTAATCGAGAAAATGATATTAATTATATAGGTCAGGGTATAGTTTATACTCAGGGTTTAGGTCTTTCTTATGAAATAGATTTTGATAATTTAAATGATTTAGTAAATAAGGTATTCAATAAAATTAAATCTGATACTAAAATTAAATCAGGATTAAAAGATAAAGGTTTAAATGACATTAATTTCGAAAATTTAAATTCAAAATCGTCAAAACCCAAAATAATATTACCAATACTAAATAAAGAAGGAATTATTCCCGAAGAATAATTTTAAATCACCCTAAAATAAAAGATTAAATTGAATATTTTTTGAAATATTAATTGTCAACTTATTAACTAAAACGTTTGAATTTAATGGTAAATTGGTAATTAATTGGAAAGTGACTCTGATATTGTTGAATGTTTATTAATTTTACAAATAAATATATTTTTAATGCCAGAAATAATAAAAAAAATTGGTGTGCTTACCTCAGGAGGCGATTCACCAGGAATGAATGCAGCAATTAGATCAGTAGTTAGAACATGTGCTTTTCATAATATAGAATGTGTTGGTATATTCAGAGGATATCAAGGTATGATTGAAGGAGACTTTGAAATTATGACAGCTAGAAGTGTACATAATACAATAAATAAAGGCGGAACAATACTTAAATCAGCGCGTTCAAAAGAATTTAGAACAGCAGAAGGACGAAAGAAAGCATATGATGAAATCATCAAAGCAGAAATTGATGCTTTTGTAGTAATTGGCGGAGATGGTAGCTTTACAGGTGCAGAAATTTTCAATAAAGAGTATAAGTTTCCAGTAATGGGAATTCCAGGTACAATTGATAATGATATTTTTGGCACAAGTCATACTTTAGGTTATGATACCGCCTTAAATACGGTTATAGAATGTATAGATAAAATTCGAGACACCGCCAATTCACACAATAGATTGTTTTTTGTTGAAGTGATGGGTCGAGATGCCGGTCATATAGCGTTAAATGCAGGAATAGGTGCTGGTGCTCAAGAGATTTTGATTCCAGAAGAAGACATGGGACTAGAAAGGTTGATTGAATCGCTTCGCAAAAGTAAAGCTTCAGGAAAGTCTTCTAGTATTGTAGTTATTGCTGAAGGGGATAAAATTGGCAAAAGTGTTTTCGAATTAAAAGATTATGTAGAGGCTAATTTACCTGAATATGAAATTCGAGTTTCTGTTTTAGGTCACATGCAAAGAGGCGGATCACCATCTTGTTTTGATAGAGTACTTGCTAGTAGATTTGGTGTAAAAGCTGTAGAGTCCTTGTTAGAAGGAAAATCAAATTATATGGTTGGGTTATTAAATAATAAAATTGCACTTACACCTTTATTAAAAGCTATCAAAGGAAATACAGAAATTGATAGAGAATTATTAAGAGTTTCAGAAATAATGTCAACATAATAAAATAAATTAACGATTAATTAAAAAAAGAATGTCAAAAGTAAAATTAGGAATAAACGGATTTGGTAGAATAGGAAGAATTGTTTTCAGAGAATCTTTCAACAGAGATAATGTTGAGGTAGTAGCAATAAATGATTTGTTAGATGTAGATCATTTAGCATATCTATTAAAATATGATTCAGTTCATGGACGTTTTGATGGTACAGTTGAAGTAAAAGAAGGGAAGTTATATGTAAACGGAAGAAATATCCGTATTACTGCCGAGAGAAATCCAGCTGACTTGAAATGGAACGAAGTTAATGTTGATGTAGTTGCAGAATGCACAGGTATTTTTACTACTATAGATACTGCTAATGAGCACATTAAAGGTGGTGCCAAAAAAGTAATTATTTCTGCTCCATCTGCTGACGCTCCAATGTTTGTAATGGGTGTAAACCATGAAACAGCAAAAGCTTCTGATTTGGTAGTATCTAACGCATCTTGTACTACAAATTGTTTAGCTCCATTGGCTAAAGTTATTAATGATAATTTTGGAATTGTTGAAGCTTTAATGACAACCGTTCATGCTACAACTTCAACTCAAATGACTGCTGATGGTCCTTCAAGAAAAGACTGGAGAGGTGGTCGTGCAGCAAGCATAAACATTATACCTTCATCGACAGGTGCTGCAAAAGCTGTTGGGAAGGTTATTCCAGAATTGAATGGAAAATTAACCGGTATGGCTTTCCGTGTTCCTACTGCTGATGTCTCTACGGTAGATTTAACAGTAAAAGTTGCTAAAGAAACTTCTTATGAAGAAATTATGGCTGCTTTAAAATTAGCTTCTGAAACTACAATGAAAGGAATTATGGGATATACTGAAGATGCTGTTGTATCTCAGGATTTTATCTCAGATAAAAGAACTTCTATTATTGACGCTACTGCCGGAATTGGTTTAAATTCAACTTTCTTTAAGTTGGTTTCTTGGTACGATAACGAATATGGTTATTCAAGTAAATTAATTGATTTGTCAGTTCATATTGCGGGTTTAAAATAATTATATAAAGAAAAGACTATCCCGTTAAATTTATTTAACGGGATTTTTATATCCTTAAAAACCCTTTTCGTAAATCTAAATTAAATATAATGAGATTATTAGTTGATAGTGGCTCAACAAAAGCCGACTGGATTGCAATTGATGATGATGGTAAAGTATTATTTACTACTCAAACTCTGGGTTTAAATCCTGAAATACTTGACGGAGAAGAAATTATTGAACGTATTAATAGTCGATTTGATTTATTACAAAATAAAGACATTGCAACACACCTATTCTTTTATGGTGCAGGATGTGGAACTGATAATATGAAAATTTCATTAAAAAAAGTTTTTCAAAACTATTTTACTAAAGCCATTATTGTTATTCAAGAAGACACCTATGCAGCGGTTTATGCAACCACTCCAATAGGAGAAAAAGCAATTGTTTGTATTTTGGGTACTGGTTCTAACTGTAGTTATTTTGATGGAGAAGAGTTGCATCAAAAAGTACAATCACTAGGCTACATAGTAATGGATGATTGTAGTGGTAATGTTTTAGGTAAGGAATTAATACGAAAGTATTATTTTAATAAAATGCCAAATGAATTAGCTATAGAATTTGAAAAAATGTATGATTTAGACCCTGATTTTATTAAAAATAAATTATACAAAGAACCAAATCCTAATGCTTATTTAGCAACATTTGCTAAGTTTTTAATTCAGAATAAAGACACCAAATTTTGTAAAAAAATTATTTATAAAGGCATGAAGTCTTTTGTAAAAAATTACATCATGCAATATGAAAATCATAAAGAAGTGCCAATTCATTTTATAGGTTCTATAGCTTTCTATCTAAAAGATGAATTGCAAGTAACCTTTGATAAATATAATTTACAATTAGGAAATGTTTTAAGAAGGCCTATCGACGGTCTTATTGATTATCATGTCGCAAATAAATAATTATTTTTCATCTAAAGGTTTAAAGAATAGCAATCATAGAAATTTCTATATTTACATTTTTAGGTAAACCGGATACTTGAACCGTTTCTCGAGCTGGAGCGGTTATTTCGTTAAAATATGATCCGTAAATAGTGTTTATAGCTCCAAAATCGTTCATATTCTTAATGAAAATTGTTGATTTCACTACGTTTTCAAAAGTCATTCCAGCCGTTTCTAGTACAGCCTTCATGTTTTCCATTACTTGTTTTGTTTCTTCTTCAATAGTGGTTGTTATTAATTCTCCGCTTATTGGATGTATTGCAATTTGACCAGAAGTATAAAGAGTATTACCTTTTAAAACAGCTTGATTATAAGGGCCAATAGGGGCAGGTGCATTTTCGGAATAAATTATTTTTTTCATATAGCAATTAGACTAAAAGATTAATTTTAAATATTATCTATTTGATGTGCTTCGTTTATCCCATTTTATGTCACTCAACATTCCTGATTTTATACCTATAAAAAAACTCCAATTTGCAAAATCTCCAAAGGGTTGCCAATTAAAATCCATTCTCCAGCTCAATAAATCCCTCTCAAAACGGAGTTGTGTAAAAGTGACACCTTTTTGAACAAAATCATAACCAGTCGAAATCCCAGTTTTCCATTTAGGAGTTAAATCAGCGTTGGCTGAAATCATTATGGAATTACCAGTAATACTTTTCTCTCTATTATTATTGCCATAAGTAATTGAATAAGCGAAAGTCATATCCCAAGGCAGTTTTGACCTAAAAAACTCCGATACTATATTCTTTTTGTCATCATCAAAAAGGCTTCTTCTGTTACTTCCTATGTCAGTATTGGCTCCAAATAAGTCATCCTCACGACCACCATTTCTTTTGCCTTGATTGTTGTCATTTTTATTTTCATCACCATCACTGCTTGATAACGAATAATTTATGGTCATATTGGCACTCGTCATTCTAAACAAACTTCCGCCATTATCTATATTAAAAACATTTATTCTACTTCCAGAATTGTCAATAGCATATGGATCGAGAGTAGTTGCAAAATTCACTACCATTTTTTCTTTAAAAAACTGTGTGCCACCACTCAATCTTACTGCAGACCATGCAAGATTCGTTTTACCATCAGCATTTAAATCATATCCTGTTGAAAGGTTTAGGTTATTTAAAAGCATTATTTTTTTAGCTTCGGTTTTAGTACTATCTCTATCTGTTACTTTAGCCTCGAATGTGTTACTTAAATCAAATCCAATGCTATTAGAGTAATTATTATTAGGTCCTCCATAAATGCCATTTTCAAAACGAGTATATTCCTTTATATTTTCGCCACTAGCATCTGTTGCATAAGTATCAAAATATTTATTAAAACTTGGAGTATAGCTATGTGAAATAGAAGGTCGCATTACATGTCGAATAGATTTAATCTTTTTGTTTTCTCCAAAATTAAAAGTCCCATAAATTGTTGTTCCTAAACTAGAAGAAAAAGAATAAGTTCTATAAGCATCAAATCTATTTATTTCTGCATCGACAACCTTACTTTGATTAGAATCATAACCTTTTTTTGTTGTTTTTAAATACCAAACTTCTTTATAATTTGCAGAAGTGGTTGCGCTAAAATACTTAAATATTTTAAAATTAGTATTTATTGGAATCGAATGCTCCATACCAACTTTAGCGTTTTTAAACATTTCAGATTTGAAAAATAAAACATCGGTTGTTGTAAAACTATTTCTTGCATTTAAATTATATTGTAAATTGATGTTCTTAAAAAAACCTTTTTTTTCTCCACCATTATTTGCAAAAGGAAATATTCTATCTACACTAGCTTGCAGTGTTGGTAGCGTCATATCAATTTGTTGAGTTTGCGTGTTTTGTGAATGTGTTGCAGTAAGTGACATTCTAACTTGCGGAATTGAATTAAAAGTTTTAGAATATGAAACAGAAGAACTTAAAGTGTTATTTAGATTAGACCCAATATTAACCTGATTTATAGATTGTTGAAAATACTTACTGCTTCCAAGATTAACTGATGCGGAAAAACTTGAATTAGGATTTGCTTTCGTGTCTCTAGAATGTGACCATTGAATATTGTATATTTTTTGTTTGAAATAATCTGGATAGCCTCTTTCACTTGTAATTAAATTTTCAAATCGAAAATTCAAATTGCCCCTGTAATAATATCTCTTGGCATAAGATGATTCAAAACGCATTCCATAACTTCCGTTAGTATAATAATCTCCAGTAACTGTTAAATCATAATTATCGGTAAGTGCAAAATAATAGCCTCCATTTTGCAATGAAAACCCACGACTATTAGAATCATTATAACTTGGAAGTATGATGCCTGAAATACTAGTTTCTTTGCTCATTGGTATAAATGCATATGGCAAAGCTAACGGAGTAGGTACATCCGCAATTACCAAATTTGTTAAGCCAGCAACTACTTTTTTTCCTGGTATAAACTTTACTTTAGTTGTTTGAAAATAATATTCGGGATGATCAACATCTCTAGAGGTAGTAAATCTTGCGCCTTTTAAGAAATAAACTGAATCATTTTCTTTTTTTGTTATTGCTGCTTTTACTTTAAATTCACCTTGCTCTGTTCTTGAATTCCAGATTAAAGCTTTTTTAGTTTTAAAATTAAATCTTATAGAATCAGGTTCGATAATATTAGCACCTTGTTTGAAACTAGGATATTGTGTAAATGAGCCAGTGGAGTCTTTAATGCGTCCTGCATAAACTTCATTTTTTTCATAATCCATAACAATTATTCCTGATTTTAATTCTATATCTTGGTAATAAAGTTCGGCTTTGTTATATAATGTAATTCTTTTTTTCTTTTGCTCTATTTTGGCATATTTTTCAGCTTTGTATTTTACTTTTCCATCTAGGAAAACTTTTTTGGATTTAGAAGTATCAATTTTTATACTATCTTTTTCTATTATTGCTGAAGAAATGTAGGTTTTTGAACTATCAACCTTAGTTTCAGGTTTTTTGTTTTTTAATGTTGAAGGTATTGTCATTGGTTTTCTTTTCACATCCTGAGAATATAGTTCGCCAAAACCAATTGTTAGGAAAAATGATAATAAAACGATATTAAATAAGTTTGTATTCAAAGGGATTAATGCTATTTTTGTAAAATTATGGCTTGTTTTTTGAAGTTTCAAACTTACATATAAATATTTGTCAAAAATAGTCAATTATTAAATTTATGAACATCCTCTTTTATTAAAATTAACTTTTAGATTTATGTACATATTTAAACAAACTAAACTAATATTACTTTTTAATTTAATTTTTTTTGCATCTATAAGTTATTGTCAAACAAATACTTTTAAAGTAGCTTTAGATGCAGGCCATGGTGACCATGATTTTGGGGCAGTTTACAATGGTCATGTTGAAAAGAATATTGCTTTGGCTATTGTTCTTAAAGTGGGTAAAATTTTAGAAGAAAATTCTAAAATTGATGTTATTTATACGAGAAAAACCGATGTTTTTATTGATTTAATTGAAAGAGCAAATATTGCAAATAGGGCTGATGCCAATATTTTTGTATCAATTCATTGTAATGCTAACAGAAATACTGTTGCAGACGGAACAGAAACTTATGTGATGGGTATGACTAAAGTAGCTTCTAATCTTGAAGCTGCCAAAAAAGAGAATGCTGTTATTACACTAGAAAAAGATTATAAGCAAAAATATGAAGGTTTTGATCCCAATTCACCTGAAACAATGATAGGGATGACTTTGATGCAGGAGGAATATTTAGACAATAGTATATCGTTAGCTAGTAAAGTCGAAGAAGCTTTTGAATCATTAGGTAAGAAAATTAGAGGAGGAGGAGTTAAGCAAGCCCCATATATGGTTCTTCATAAAGCTTATATGCCTAGAATTTTAATCGAAACTGGTTTTATTTCGAATCCTATTGAAGGAGCTATTTTAGACTCAGAAGAAGGACAAAACGATATTGCCAAAGCTGTAGCTGATGCTATAATTAGTTATAAAAAAGAATACTTTGGTAATGGTAATGAAGAACCTATTAATGATAAACCTTCACAGAGAATAATTGATAAACCCTCAAAGGACACTTCTAATAACAGTTTAAAAACAATAGATACTCAAGTTATTAAAAAAGAACCAATTCTTAAAGAAGAACTAAAAGGTATTATATTTAAAGTACAACTTTCAGCAAGTGTTAAAAAGTTGGAATTGACACCTAAGAATTTTAAAGGGTTGGATGAGGTTTCAATTTCTCAAACAAATAGTTTGTATAAATATATGTATGGAGAAACATCAGATTATGAAAAAGCTAAAATTCTTTTGAAAGAAGCAAAATCAAAAGGGTATAAATCAGCCTATTTAATTGCATTTAAAGAAGGCAAAAGTATAAGTATTAAAGAAGCACTTAGATAATATTAATATCAAATTTGATTATTTTATATTAAATTTGAATAAACTTATTGATTTTGAAATTAACACGAGAAATTAAAACTACAATATTAGTAATATCATCGATACTCTTATTTATTTGGGGTTATAGTTTTTTAAAAGGCAAAGACATTTTTACAAACTACAAAACTTTTTATGTAGAATATGAAAATGTTGAAGGATTAAATGCATCTGCTCCAGTAACACTTAACGGTCTTAATATTGGTAAAGTAAATAGCATTGTTATAGATTCAGCTACAGGAAAACTTATTGTAGAATTACAATTAAAAACAGATTTCCCTATTTCTAAATCAAGTGTTGCTACTATTTATGAACCTGGTTTTATAGGCGGGAAACAAATTGCCATTTATCCTAATTATGAGGACAAAACTCTTGCGTTAGATGGAGATACATTGCAAGGGAATGTTAAGTTAGGCCTGACTTCATCCATAAGCGAAAAACTAGTTCCAATACAAGTTAAACTAGAGAAATTAATGTCAAATGCTGATGTTTTAATATCCGGAATAAACAATGTTTTAGATAAAAAAACTCAAGAAGATTTAAAAATTAGTTTATCAGAATTAAGTAAAACGATGGTTGAATTTCACAAAGCTTCGGCAAGTGTCAATTCTCTTTTAGAAGATAATAAAGCTCAAATAAATGGAGTTGTGACTAATTTTAATAAAATATCAAGCGATTTTTCTAAAATATCAGATTCATTAAACAAAGCAGATTTGGGAAAAACTGCTAAAAATCTCGAAAAAACTCTTGCAACTGTTGATAAGTTAATGGCAGGAATTTATTCAGGAAAAGGAACTATCGGCAAAATGATGAACGACGAAGCTCTGTATAACAATTTAGCAAAAACATCAAAAGAACTTGAGTTGTTATTGCAAGATGTCCGACTGTACCCAACTCGTTATGTTAATGTTTCACTATTTGGAAAGAAAAACAAGCCCTATGTTGCGCCTGTAAATGATACCATTTCAAAAAATAAAAACTAGCATTTTATGAGCTATTTAGACAATATACTTTTTGCCGTACTCTTAATTATAGGTTTTGGATATTTTTATTCTAATGTGAAAAAAATCACCCGAAACATAAATTTAGGGAAAGCAGTCAATCGCAATGATAATGCCAAAGCCAGATGGAAAAACATGGCTATGATTGCTCTTGGTCAATCTAAAATGATTAAAAGACCCATTGCTGGTGTACTTCATATAATAGTTTATGTAGGATTTGTAATCATCAATATTGAGTTATTAGAAATTGTAATCGATGGTTTATTTGGAACGCATAGAATTTTTGCTTTTTTAGGAACTGCTTATAATATATTAATTGCCTCATTCGAAATTTTGGCATTATTAGTTCTGGTGGCAGTATTTGTTTTTTGGACAAGAAGAAATATTCTAAAATTGAAACGATTTGCTAGTTCTGATTTAAAAGGAAAACCTAAAAATGACGCCGATTATATACTTTATTTTGAAGTTGTTTTGATGTCTTTATTTTTATTAATGAATGCTGCTGATTATTACTTACAATATGTTCCAGGGGGTTTTGGTCATTATATTCAAGCGGGAAGTTTCCCTATATCTCAAATCATAGCACCGATTTTTGACGGAATGAGTAGTACGTCTGTTTTTATTCTAGAAAGAACTTTTTGGTGGTTACACATATCAATAATTTTAGTTTTTCTGAATTACTTATATTTTTCAAAACACTTACACATTATTTTAGCTTTCCCAAACACTTATTTTGCTGATTTGAATCCAAAGGGACAATTTGATAATTTAGAATCGGTTACAAACGAAGTGAAACTCATGATGGATCCAAACGCTGATCCTTATGCTGCAGCTCCAACTTCGGATGTACCGAGTAAATTTGGCGCAAGCGATATTCAAGACTTAAATTGGGTACAATTATTAAATGCTTACACCTGTACAGAATGTGGTCGTTGTACATCAGCATGTCCTGCAAGTCAAACCGGTAAAAAACTATCTCCTCGAAAAATCATGATGGACACCAGAGATAGGATAGAAGAAGTAGGTAAAAATATCGATGCTAATAAAGGGGTTTTTATTCCAGATAACAAAGCTTTATTGAACGATTATATCACACCCGAAGAGCTTTGGGCTTGTACATCATGCAATGCATGTGTTGAAGAATGTCCTGTAAATATTAGCCCACTTTCGATTATTATGGATATGCGACGCTACTTGGTGATGGAACAAAGTGCTGCGCCAACACCGATAAACGCCATGATGACCAATATCGAAAATAATGGAGCGCCATGGCAATACAATCAGCAAGATCGTCTAAATTGGAAAAACGAGTAGAATAATTTTGGCGTGACCCTTCGTAAAAACTTCGGGTCGAGCTATACGTTCCCGCTTTTTTTTTTCGGCAAAAAAGCCTCACAAAAAAGAGCTCCACTACTATCTCTCACGCAGAGAAGTATAAATTAATAATACAAAACGGTTTCAGATTTCAGTTTTTCAAAACTTTAAACCCTTAAACCTTTAAACTTTTTTATATGTCAGAAGTATTAATAGTACCCACAATGGCCGAAATGCTTGCTCAAGGAAAACAACCCGAAGTCTTATTTTGGGTAGGTTGTGCTGGGAGTTTTGACGATAGAGCAAAAAAAATTACAAAAGCATTTGTACGAATTCTAAATCGTGCCAATGTTCCTTTTGCAGTTCTTGGAACAGAAGAAAGTTGTACTGGAGATCCAGCAAAACGTGCAGGGAATGAGTTTTTGTTTCAAATGCAAGCTATGATGAACATAGAAGTTCTCAATGCGTATGAAGCAAAAAAAATTGTAACCGCTTGTCCGCATTGTTTCAATACCTTGAAAAATGAATATCCAGAATTAGGTGGGAAATACGAAGTAGTTCACCACACAGAGTTTCTAAAATCATTATTAGACGACGGAAGATTAACCATCGAAGGAGGACAATTCAAAGGAAAGCGAATTACATTTCACGATCCTTGTTATCTTGGCAGAGCCAATAATGTGTATGAAGCACCAAGAGATTTAATTCAAAAACTCGATGCTGAATTGGTCGAAATGAAACGTTCCCGTGCTAACGGTTTGTGTTGTGGTGCTGGTGGTGCACAAATGTTTAAAGATGCTGAACTAGGAAATAAAGAAATCAATATCGAAAGAACCGAAGATGCATTAGAAACACAACCGGATATCATTGCCGCAGGTTGTCCTTTTTGCAACACTATGATGACTGACGGTATCAAAAACAAAGAAAAAGAAGGTCAAGTTAAAGTAATGGACATAGCCGAATTAATCGCTAATGCTCAAGATTTGTAAATTAATTAAAAACCTGCAACCTGAAACCTGCAACCTGCTCCCGAAACTTCGGGACTTAAATCTAAAATCAAATGTTAGTTCCTTTCGAAAATTTACCCGAAGAATCAAAAATCTGGATTTATCAATCCAACAGAAAATTTTCAGATGAAGAATTTTCTCAAATAGAAATCGCTTTGCAATCTTTTCTTGAAAAATGGGAAGCACACAGTGTTGCACTAGAATCATCGTATCAATTAAAATACAATCGATTCATTATTATTGCCGTGAATCAGGAAGTGCAAGCTGCAACTGGCTGTTCTATTGATTCTTCGGTGGCATTTATTCAAAGTTTAGAACAAAAATACAATGTCGATTTGTTGGACAAAATGAACGTCACTTTCAAAAATGGCGAACATATTGCACACAAAACATTGATTGATTTCAAGAAAATGGCAAAAGAAAAAGCCGTTACAGAAAATACCATCGTTTTCAATAATCTCGTTAACAATATCGAAGAATACAACGAATCTTGGGAAGTTCCCGCTATGGACAGTTGGCACAGCCGGTTTTTTTGAAAATCATAAAAATAAAATCCTATTTTTACAACCGTGAAAAAAATAATTGCAATATCATTCCTATTTTTATTCTTGTGTGCCAACACAGAAGTAGGACAGTTATTGAAATTACCCAATTTAATAGTCCATTTCACAGAACACCACGACCACGAGGACGAACACAATATTTCATTCTTTGATTTTGTAAAAAGTCACTACAATGATAATCACAAACATTCTGATACCAACAAACACGACGAGCATCAAAACTTACCTTTCAAAACAATAAATACAAACGTAAATACGGTTATTGCTTTTGAAAACCAACCAACCATTTCATTCAGAAAACCAATCAGTATTGCTATAAATAATACTGTTCCTTACCACAGAGAATTTTACACTTCCGATGTTTTTGACTGTATTTGGCTTCCGCCCAAATTGTGTTAATGATTTTTTAGTATATTTAAATGCTACTTTTATTGAAGTACAAATTAAATATTAAAATGCTATTTGCTACATATTTTAGCGAATGGTACTTTTATCAATTTCATTAATTTCAAATTTATGCTGAATAAAATCATAGAATTTTCTATAAAAAATAAACTTATTGTTGGTTTATTTACTCTTGCACTTATTGGTTACGGAATTTTTCAATTTACCAATTTACCAATTGATGCCGTTCCTGATATTACGGACAACCAAGTACAGGTAATCACTTCCGCACCATCTTTGGGCTCAACCGATATTGAACGGCTAATTACCTTTCCAATCGAACAAGCCAATAGTAATATTCCTGGACTGAAAGAAATTCGTAGTTTCTCTCGTTTTGGATTATCAGTGGTAACTATTGTTTTTGATGATGATACTGATGTTTATTGGGCAAGACAACAGGTAACCGAA
>NZ_JBJXDQ010000006.1:0-3444 GCF_046155325.1 Flavobacterium sp. | reverse complement strand
TTAGATTAACGAATTATAGGTAAAAAGAATGGCACTCTGGGGAATTTCCACGACTTCGGAAACATCTGGTAATAATTATAATATTCCCAAGTTTTTTCTTGATACTGATAGAAATAATACTCCACACAACTGCTTTGCGGATGTTCGTGGATGGGTTTATCGTAGATATGGAAAAACTGAACAGTCTGGTCTTTCTACCTCATATTATGATGAGGTAATTGTTCCTGTTGCAGGACTGAATACTGTTGGCAGTGGAGCAAGCACAACAGGTCTTGGATTGGCAACTCCTGTTGCTGTATTCTTCGAAGATGAAAATCTTGCTTCTCCAATTTCTATCGGTGCTGGTGGAACTACTGGAATTACGACTGGTTCAATTGGAAATGTTCATTTAGTGTTTAATGAACTGGTATATGTTTCTGCAGGTGCAACAATTCGTCTTCGTGCCTTTGATGCAAATAATGCAAACGAAACAACTGCTATTGTCGCAACAGCAGGATCATTTGCAAACGGATCTACTGTTTTCAATTATATTAATAATACTGGATTTGTTGCTAATACAAGTTACAACGGGCAGATTACAAATCGTCCTTCATTTGCATTCACCGCACCTTCTACGGTTCTTGCTGCAAATGTAAACTTTTTAACGACTGCAACTACTACCGGACAAACTGTTGCAATCGGAGCAACTGTAATCTTTGTTAATTCTGTATCAAATGTTTCTGTAGGAAGTTCTCTTTCTATTACTGGAAAGCTTACAAATGTTCCGGTTGTTTCTGTTGGAACCACTACTGTTCAGATCGGAACAGCATCTACAATTGCATCAACGATTACTGCCGGTATTGCTGCAACATTCAGCACTCGCACGAATGCTACCAAACTATCAATTGATATATCAAGAGGATTTATTGGAGTGATTACTGATGTTTCCGGTGGTGTAGGTGTTACTAGTTCATTCACTTCGGACATTATTCGTAATATTGGAGGTGCCGGATCTACAAGTTCAGTTGGTATTGGAACCACAACATTAACAGTAACTGCATAATATGAAGTTTGATGAGTTGAATGAAAATAATTATCTATTATTTGCCATAAAATTTTATAATAATCCCCAATCAGTTACGATGGAGGATTTTCAATCTGATTTGAAACGAATTAGATATGTCAAAAGATTACTTAAAAAATATAAAAATGGTGGAGAACTAAAAACACATTTAATTCTCAATCATCTTATTATTTTATTTAATGTTTTTGATGATGCTGCAGTTCCTTTATTATTTTATAATTTTGAAGAAGATTTATGGCCTTTGATTAAAAGTTTTTTAATATTCTTAAATCGTCTACCAGAATATCCGATAAGTAAGATACATGATATTGTCGAAGATTTTAATTGCCTATCACAACTACAATTGATCTAATGAATATCGATAAGATTATTTCCATAATTCGTTCTTTAAAAGAAGATGTTCCTACCATGAGTACAGGCAGCACTGCCGGTTCTGCCGGATTTGGGGGTAGTGCTCAGGGTTTTGATCCAGGACCTACTGCAGGATATGATATGCCTCTTGATGGGCGTTCTAGGATGCTGAAAAGACTCCCACCACTATACCGAAAAGGTTTAAGAAAAAGAAAGAAAAAAAAGAACAAATAAATAATAGTGTAACTAAATTTGATTTTTTTGTTTTGGATAATTTAATATTCACGGAGCAAAAAAATGTTTAGTAAATCATCCAACGAAACAAAAATCGCCGTTTTAGAAGAACGTCTAACTTCTTACGAAATTATGATTAAAAAAATAGACGAAGCAATTCAAATTATGGGTAAAACCAGTCAAACAATTTCAAAAATGTTGGCGGTTCATGAAGAAAAGTTAGATAATACTCATAAAAATGATGAATTGATTATCGATAGAATTAAAACGATGGAAAGTAAAAATACAGAAGAGCATCATCGAGTAATTGAAAGATTTGAATTCATAGATAGTAAAATAAATGACCGTATTGAAATTCTTGACAAAAAAGTTGATGAAGTCACAAAATTTCGTTGGTTAATATTGGGTGGTGTTATGATTATTTCGTTTATTTTTTCTCAATCATCTATGGTTGTTGATATATTGACACCAGACACGGACAATGTTAGAATAGAGAAACCCAGATAATTATTTCAGAATGGACTTGATTGATTCCAAATATATTGGACTAATCTCATCACGTCTTCAAAAATTTAAAAGAGTTAAAACTGATCTTTATAATTTTAGATGCCCGATTTGTGGAGACTCTCAGAAAAATAAAAACAAGGCAAGAGGATACTTATATTCTGTAAAGAACAATACAAACTTTAAGTGTCATAATTGTGGAGCAAGTCTATCTTTTAACAATTTTCTTAAAGATATAGACTCGACTCTTCATAAACAATATTCTTTGGAAAAGTTTAAGGAAGGTTATACCGGAAAGAACTTTGTGGTTGAGACTCCAACATTTGAGTTTTCCAAACCAAATTTTATAAAAAAAATTAATCTTCCAAAAGCATCTTCAAATAAGGTTGCAAAGGAATATCTTGAAAACAGAAAACTTAATCCTGAAAGATTTTATTTTGCCGAAAAGTTTCAAGAATGGGTTAATACACAAAAACAAACATTCAATAACATTATAAAAGATGAAAGTCGTATCATTATACCTTTATATACCTTTAAGGGAGAAATGTATGGATTTCAGGGAAGAGCATTAAATAGTAATAGTATTAAATACATTACTATTATCCTAGATGATTCGATTCCAAAACTTTATGGATTAAATACAGTCAATCCAAATGAAACGGTTTATATTGTCGAAGGTCCCTTTGATTCTGAATTTGTTAAAAATGGAATTGCCATGTGTGGTGCCGATGTTGATATATCATCTTTAAATTTTAAGGATATTGTTTATGTTTTTGATAATGAAACAAGAAATAAAGAAATTTGTGATAGAATGAATAGGATAATTGAAAACGGAAATAAAATTGTAATCTGGGAAAGATCAATTCTTCAAAAAGATATTAATGATTTATTTCTTGCCGGATTTGATATTATGAGTATATTAAAGTCAAATACATATTCTGGGTTAGAGGCAAAAGTAAAATTCAACGAATGGAAACGAGTATGAGTAATGGAACAAAGGTTATTAAAAGAAGTGGAACTGCCGAAAGGTTAGATTTGGATAAACTTCACATCATGGTTGAGGAAGCTTGTAAGGATCTTTCTGGAGTTTCTGCTTCACAGGTAGAAATGCAATCTGGTATTCAATTTTATGATGGTATTACGACTGCCGAAATACAAGAAATTCTAATTCGTTCTGCATCAGATTTGATTGATTTGGAAAATCCAAACTATCAATATGTTGCTGCCAGACTTCTTTTATTTTCTGTTCGTAAATCTTTATATGGAAAACTTCAAGAGCATCCAGACTTTTT
>NZ_JBJXDQ010000005.1:0-14512 GCF_046155325.1 Flavobacterium sp. | reverse complement strand
CAATAAACGGCACCGTTTGGATCGCTTCCTCGTATCGATTTTATGAAAGCTGAAACAATATCGTAATGTTGTTCCCCACTTTTATCATACAAAACTGTATTTTGTTGTACAAGTTCAAAAACCCTTTGGTTAGTGATGAAAATTTCGTCTTCATCGGATGCGTTTACGATCAGTTCAAAAATATTCAATAGTTTGCGTCCATCACCTCCTGAAAGTCTTAACAGCGCCTCTGTTTCGGTTAATTTAATATTTTTTGTTGCCAAAAAAGCGTCGGTGGTCAAGGCGCGGTGCAATAATGTTTCCAAATCGTCTTTGGTAAAAGCATTCAAAACATACACTTGACATCGGGACAACAAGGCGGGAATTACCTCAAAACTTGGATTTTCAGTTGTGGCACCAATGAGTGTGATCCAACCTTTTTCCACTGCGGCAAGCAACGAATCTTGTTGCGATTTGCTAAAACGATGAATTTCATCAATAAAAAGAATTGGATTTTTTGCAGTGAAAAGTCCGCCACTTTGTTTGGCTTTTTCAATTACTTCGCGAATGTCTTTTACCCCCGAATTGATGGCACTCAAAATATAAAAAGGGCGTTTCGATTCCTGCGCAATGATTTGTGCCAAAGTCGTTTTCCCCGTTCCCGGCGGTCCCCAAAAAATCAACGATGGAATAATCCCTTTCGCGATTTGTTGCGTTAACGAACCGCTGGGCCCAACCAAATGGGATTGGCTTATGTAGTCTTCCAGTTTTTGAGGACGTATGCGTTCTGCAAGTGGTGCTTTCATTTGTTTTTATATCTGAAATCTGAATTCGTTAATCTTCAATCTGAAATCAAAAATAACTTTGGTAAAAATACTGCTTTTTTTTGAAGCTATTTCTCTATCATCTATCATCTATTTCTTTTCTCATTTTTCTGAAATATGACAAAATAGCACTAACTTGCTTTTGGACAAATTTTTGATTTGTATTTTTTATATAGCTCAACTCCTTCAATTAAACTTTCTAATGAACGATAATCATTTCAAATATTCTAATTCTGTCATAGCACTTCCACTTTTTTTTGTGTTGATCTTGTGGTTTGTTTATTGGTTGGAAATCAGATTTGATTTTGATTTTACTGAAAACGGAATTTTACCCCGAACATTTTTAGGTTTGCAAGGTGTTATTTTTAGTCCTTTCATCCATGCCAATATTGAGCATTTGTATAACAATTCTATTCCGCTCTTGGTCTTGTTGGCAGCTTTGCGGTATTTTTATACTAGACAATCCATGGCAATTTTAGGTTATGGAATTTTACTTTCGGGATTAATTACTTGGATTATAGGTAGGGATAATTACCACATTGGCGCCAGCGGTTTAATCTATGTTTTGGTTAGTTTTATTTTTTTTAAAGGAGTTCAAACCAAGTATTATCGATTGGTAGCTTTATCACTCGCCGTAGTAATTGTATATGGAGGTATGGTTTGGTATATTTTCCCGAAAGTAGATGAAAAAATTTCCTGGGAAGGACATTTGGCAGGATTAATTACAGGATTCGTACTTTCTATACTTTATAAAACCCCTGAATATAGGAAAATAATCAAATACGATTGGGAACATCCTGATTTTAATCCGATAGAAGACAAATTCATGCAACGATTTGACGAAGACGGCAATTTTGTGAATATACCATTAGTGGAGCCGGAAGACGAATTCCCTCCCTATTTTTCATCAAACTCCCTTGTAGATTACACCATCGTTTCAAACGAAAAAAATGAATCAAAACCGGAGTCTTGATTCATTTATGATATTTTAAAACTGCTATCTGCAACCTGCAACCTGCAATCTGCCACCTGCAATCTGAAACCTGCAATCTGCAACCTAATTTCTCTGTCTCACTACTTCGTATAAAAACGCACCGCAAGCCACGGAAACGTTCAGCGAACCAATGGTTCCAAACATGGGTAATTTAGCTTTTTCATCCACAATTTTCAGTACGGAAGGGTTTATTCCTCTATCTTCAGAACCCATAATAATAGCAACGCCTTCTTTTAAATCGACATCATATATATTTTGATCTGTTTTTTCTGTGGCAGCTACTGTTTTTATTCCTGAACCCTGCAGGTAAAAAATAGCATCTTTGATGTGTTCTACTTTACAAATGGGTACATTAAACACTGCACCCGCCGATGTTTTTACGGTATCGCCATTTACTGGGGCTGAACCCGCCTTTTGAACAATAATTCCGTTTACGCCTGTACATTCCGCAGTTCTGATGATAGCTCCAAAATTACGTGCATCGGATATTTGATCTAATATTAAAAACAAAGGTACTTTTCCTGATTCAATCGTAGCTTCTACTAAATGTTCCAAATCTATGAAGCCTATTGGTGAAATAGAAGCTACTGCACCTTGGTGGTTGTTAGGAGTTAAACGATTCAATTTTTCGACAGGCACATAAGAAAAATTTACGTTGGCACGTTTCATGACTTTCATTAAGTCTTTCATCAATTCGCCGGATATTTCTTTTTGAATGAAGACTTTATCAACTTCTTTGCCTGATTGTATTGCCTCGATAATGGCTCGTATACCGAATATTAAATGTTCTTTTTCCATGGTGCGAAGGTAAGGAAAAGAGAACGATTTAACTTTATTTTTTTTTTGACTATTGATAGTAAATAGTCAAAATAAGAAAATTATTGTATAAAAAAACCGCTCTATTTGGGAGCGGTTTCTTACTATTCTTTGAGATTTATTTTAACAATATCGTTGCATACAGTCCTAAAATCATTATTACCAGTGTTACAAAAAAAGCAAAAAACCATTTTATCATGTCGGTTTTGGTGGCTTTTATTTCTGTTCTTAATTGCATTTCCATTTTTTGTAAATCAGATTGCAATTAGCTTTTGTATTGAGTATTACTTCTTATAGTATTGTTTTCTATGCTTTCATATAAAATTTCCGTAAAAATTTTAGCTCTATTGTCGTCGAGTTTTAAATCTTTTCTGAAAAAATCGTAAAGTTTTATTTCTGTAGTACTCATTTTATTTTGTCTTAGTGACAACAAATTATTTATCAAAGATATAAAACTTATGCATTAGTTAATACTTTTTTCGATTCTAAAAATTTTTGGCTATTTCTTCTTTTTATGATAATCATTTTTTAACTGCTTGTATTACCTATATAATGGCTCTTATTCCGGTTTTTAGATTTTATTTTTCTTAAAAAACTGGACAAATATGTAATTAGATTCCATATTTGTCCAGTTTTTTGAATTTTAAAACTTTTGTAATATTATTTTTGACCTGTATTTCTTTTTGTATAAATACTTTATCGAAGACTTTTCTATTTTTTATATCCTCTAAACAAGAAGTCTTGCACTTTTCTATAAGGCAAAAGATTTAAAAAAACCACCACTTATGAAGTGGTGGTTTTTAGAATTATCAAAACCTAGTATTCGTCTTCTAAGAATCCAGTTCTTTTATGACCAACAAATGTCAATTTAGTAGCTGTATCATAACTGAATACTGCTTTAAATGAAATTTTGTCTACAACATGACCAGCTTTTGACAGACCAGCCCCTTTTTCGATTTTTCCTTCTGTAATAGTAACAGTTCCGCTATCGATAATGTTAGGTTGTGCTGTAGCAGTAAAAGTTCCATCTGCAGTGTTAATAGTTATTTTACATTTTATATACCAGCCATGTTTATCATCATCTATCCACATTGTGTTGTCGTTTGCAGAGGTATTGTATGTATGATGTAATGCATGATCAACTTCAACAGCTCCGGCTGCATTTGTAATTGTGATGTACCAATCACCAGCAAAATCTTGAGTGGTTGTTCCACCAGGATTTGGGTCACCTGCCTCATCACAGGATGAGAATGAAGCGAATATAAGAATACCAAAAAGTACTTTTATAATATTGTTTTTTATTGTTTTCATTTTTTATTTTATTAAGGTTGTACTTGTGTTAATGTTGCAACAAATGCATATACAGTTGGGGCAGCCCAACCACATTTAAGAACTAATGTTTTAGTTGCAGCATTTACTGTTAAATCAGTAATGTTGGCTACGCCACCAAAACCAGTATTTGCTAATGGATTTCCTGGAAATGTAAATGAATTTGTAGAAATATCAACAGCATTTATGGTTCCTTTAGGAGTTATATAACCTAAACCTAGTGCTCTTCCATATTCATACCAGCCACCAAAAGCATCAGATACTTCATAAGTGCCGTTTGTGTTTTTCCAGATATATATATACTTAATATTTATATAAGCAGCACTTGGAGTAACTCCATTTCTACTTATAGTACAAGTATACAGTCCTTCAATGCTATTAACTAAATCTCCATTTTTATATACAATAACTTTTCTGGACGCTTTTCCAGCAAATCCATCTGAATTGATTGCTGTATAATTCAATAAATATTCATCTACTTTGTTAGTATCCATAGTTGTTGCTCCTCTATATTTTCCAGCTGCCGCAACTGTATGAGGAACAACAACTGTTCCGGCCTTAGCTACTGCTCCTGGATCTACATAAGTTGTACCTTGTTGGACAAAATATGGATTAGCTCCAGAAATTGTAAAAATAGGAAAATAAGTTATTCTAGATACATCAGCTGTATCAACCGTTGTACAAGCTGTAAAAAAAGAGCCTGTAATATAAAGTGCTATGATTATCTTTTTCATAATTTTAAGAATTAATCCCACCAAACTGGGGTTGTTATTGGTATTAGTGCAGGAACATTTGTATTTGCATTTCTTTCTGAAAGAGGATATGTCATTCTTCTAGGTAATAATCCTGCAGTAGTTCCCGTTTTTGAATATGCAAATTGTCCAGCTATATAACCTCCGGCAGATTGAGCTACTGCAGAAGTTTTTGGATAATTTGTTCTGTTTTTTTCAAAAAATGCTTCAAAACCATTTCCAGGGAAACTAGCAATCCATTTCTGGGTGATTATTGCCTCAACTTTTTGTTCCAATGTTCCGACTGGGTATGCATAAGCACCTGAAACAAATGTTGTGCCAACTAATCCATGTCTAGTAAAATTAGCTAAAACAGCGGCATCATATAATGCTTTTGCTCCTGTTCCTCCATTAGCTCTCTCCATAGCTTCTGCTTGTAAAAACAAGCTCTCTTCTTTACTCATTAAAAGAGCAGGTGTAGTAGCACTCAACTTAACTATAGCAATTGTTCCTGCGCCAACAGGATTATTATAATCTCCTTGGTTTAGAGCATTTCCTGCTAAATAGTAAGCTGCTTTTCTAGTATCACTATTAATATCAAAGTAGGAAGCTAGTGTAGTACTCATTCTTAAGTTAGTTGCCACATTCAATCTTCGATTATTGTATTCAAACAAAGGGTTACTTTGATTAATAGCATCTGTAAATTGATTCATTCCAGCATCGACAGTTAAAAATTGCGTACCCGCAGTTACCATTTGAGCAATACCCGCGTTGGCAATTGCAGCTCTAGAGCTGTAAGTTTGACGCATAAATATTTTTAACTTTAAAGTATTGGCGAATTTTGTCCAGTTAGTCATATTGCCTTGATAAATCAAATCATCATTTGCTGGTAATTGCCCTTTGGATGAAGCTAATGACTTTGAAAGAGCATCGTTTAGATCTTCAATCATATAGGTATAAACTTCTTCTCCAGTATTGAATTTTGGCTCTAATATTGAAATATTGTTAGCTTCTTTATATGGAATACTACCATATAAATCTGTTAATACTTGAGAGGCCTGAACCTCTAGAGTAGTTGCTATTAAATAATAGTTCCAATTCTCATCAGCTAATGCTCTTCTTTTCACATTTCTGATGTCTCCTAAAGCATCATACATTCCGTTCCAAGCAAAATTATAGTCAGATGTACCTATAGAATAATTATCAATATCTTTATATTGATTTGCGGCATTACTTTGAGTCCAATATTGAGACCACATACCTCCGATGATTGCAATAGAAGCTCCCTCTGACCCAATTACACCTGTAATACCTGCTGGTAATTGTGCAGAAAGCGGTGCGGCATTAGAATCTAATGTATCTGGATCTCTATTTATATCTAAATCACTACATCCTATGAAAGTAGTCGATAAAACTAATATACTAATTATAAATTTTTTCATTTTTTTTCTTTTTTAAAATGTTAGTTTAATGCTAGCACCATAAGTTCTTTGCGTTGGATTTGCTCCAAATTCTCCTTGCTCACTTGCTAATCCAGCTCCGAATGTAGATAATTCCGGATCAATATAAGGATTTCCTGCTGGAGTCCAAAGAGCTAAATTTTTCCCGTAAATACTAAACGCAGCATTTTGTAATCCCAATTTTTTAACAATGGCTGATGGAAAGTTATAAGTCAAACCTACTGACCTAAGTCTAACAAATGTTTTGTCAATAATATGAGTTTGTTCTACTCCAGGATTTTGTGCAGAATTCCAGAAATCTGTAACAGCATCTGTTGAGATTGGGGTAGTATTCTCCGAATAAGTACCGTTTCCATTCAAAACAACAGAGTTTGGAATAATAAATGTGTTTCTATCATTATAGATGGTCTCGATTCCATTTCCTGTAAAATGCGACAATCTTTTAGTATAAGAATACATTTCACCACCTTCTTTCCAGTCAAGTCCAAATGTAAAAACGATATTTTTAAAAGTCATTTTGTTATTTAATCCCATTACAAAATCTCTTTGAGAAGTACCAATAATTTGTTCGTCGGTAGAAACTTCATAATAACCTGTTGCTGCATTTACTATGTATTGTCCTAGGTCGTTTTTTAGAGGAGTAAATGATGAAAAAGTACCTAATGGTTCTCCCTGAATAGCGTTGAAAGTTACAGCGTAATTACTAGCAAGTAATTGCTTTTTAGTATCTCCTGCAATATCAAGTACTTCAGATAGATTTTTTGTAAAAGTAGTGGTGAAGTCCCATTGGAAATTTGCTGTTCTTACAGGAACTAAATTTAATGAAATCTCAATTCCTTTATTTTGTAAATCGATAATATTTGCAGTTTGAGATACATAACCTGTAGAAGTAGCTAAAGGTCTTTGAAATAGAACGTCTTTAGTTGTTTTGTCGTATACAGCTAAATCCAGGTTCACTCTTTTTTTGAATAAATTTGTTTCAAAACCAAATTCAATTTCTGTAGTTCTTTCTGGTTTTAAATTTGCATTCCCTAAGTTACCTGCTGATTCATATCCGTTAACGCCTCCTATTGGAAGAAAAATATTTCCAAAACCAAGTCCTGCATTACCAGGAATCAAAGATGATTCTGTTTGATATGGGCTTGTATCGTTTCCTAGTTGAGCATAACCAGCTCTTAATTTTACGAAATAATCTTGGTTATCTACTACAATTCCACTTATACTTGCTGATGGATAAAAATAAGAATTATTCCCTATTGGCAATGTTGACGTCCAGTCATTTCGTCCAGTTAAAGTTAAGAAAACACGATTTTTATATGATGTTTCAAAAGAGCTAAAAACGCTGTAAGATTTTCTCTCTAAGTTACTTTGACCAACTACAGGCTTTATTGAAGAGTTGGATAACTCATAAAAATTTGGAATATCTAAGTTTGTAATTGAGGCCGTTAAAATAGAATTTTTTCTTTGATTGGAGTTAAAACCTACAAGCGCATTTACACTAAAATCTTCATTAATGTTGCCGGTATAATTTAAAATAAAATTCGAATCAAATTCAATATTTTCTATCGAAGTTTCTGTAACACCACCAACAACTTCATTTGCACCTCCTAGTTGTTGTGGAGAACCTGTAATGAATTTAACTATTGCGCCATATGATTTAACTTTTTCTGTTCTGTAATCACCACCAATTTGATAGCTTGCAGAAAAGTTCTTGTTGATTTCATATGATATATTTGTATTTCCAAAAAAGCGATTACCATCAATTATTGTGGCATTCTCATTAACAGACCAATATGGATTGTTTGTGTAAGGAGAAAAATAGTAGCTATTTGAATTATATGGATTATTAGTATAATCCTCTAAATCAACTACACTTACGTCTCTCGGAATTTGAAGTAATTCTTGAGTTAAAGTATTACCTTCTCCAGCATCTGCACCTTGGCCAGTATTTACAGCATTTTGATCTTTTTTAACGTAGGTTATAGTACCTTTTATGCTCATTTTACCTTCTGAAACACCTCCATTTAAACCAAATGTTTTTCTATTATAAGAATCTGCCCCAGTTGGAATGATACCATCTGATTTAACATCATTAAAATTTATAGAGAAATTAGATTTTTCTCCACCACCACTTATTCTTACGTTATTAGTAAATGTATTACCAAGTTCGAAAAAATCTCTGATGTTATTTTCTAAAGCAACATATGGTTTAATTTGTTGGGCGTCGTTGATTATAGCTCCCCATAATCTTGTCTCGCCATTGAATTTAGGTCCCCAAGAACCATTTTCATTACTTGCAGTATTTGGACTATTAGCCCAGCTAGACCATGATTTTCCATTCCATCCTTGACCAAAATCATTTTGAAGATGAGGAATTCTAGCAACTTCAGAAACATCACCAGAAGACATTAACTCTACTGATAATTTAGACTTATTTTTTGCAGATTTAGTTGTAATCAATATTACTCCATTTGAAGCTCTTGATCCATACAAAGCAGAAGCAGCAGCTCCTTTCAAGATAGACATACTCTCAATGTTATTAGGGTCAATGTCTCCAATACCATTTCCAGCATCATAACTTCTTGTATTTCCAGTTCCACTAGAACTTCCATTAGTTATTGGTGTACCATCAACAACATATAATGGGCTTGCGCCTCCAAACGAATTGAATCCTCTTATTACAACTTTTGAGGATGCTCCAACTTGTGCAGGTGCAGTGATGTCAACACCGGCAACTTTTCCAGATAACGATTCAAACAGGTTAGTGTTTGTGACCTCTGTAAGTTCTTTTGAGCTTATATTAGAAGTTGCATAACCTAAAGCTCGTTTTTGTTTTTTAATTCCAAAAGCAGTAACCACTACGCCTTCAAGCTCTACAGAATCGTTTGTTAACTTTACATTAACTTTAGCCGAACTTGCGGTTAGTTCTTGTGTTTTAGTTCCAATGTAACTAAAAATCAAGATCTGGTTTGGTGATGCTTTGATGGAATATTTTCCGTCAAAATCAGTTTGTGTTCCAGTTTGCGTTCCTTTTACTAACACACTCACGCCTGGCAGAGGCATGCCCGCATTATCAGAAACAACACCTGAAACAACTCTCTCTTGCGCAAAAGATAATTGCGCGAATAGCACTACTATGAGTACTAAGAATCCTTTAAACTTTACTTTCATTGTTTGTATATTTTGAATTAGTTATCCAAATTTCTTAATAATTTCTTAATTTACCAAATAATATTCATTCTTTTTTTAACTTATTTTAACATTAACATTTATCAATATCAATTCATATTGTTATAAAAATATTTTTTTTGGGTGCTATTGTTAAAATTCTACATTGTAACTTACGTGAAAAAGAGTATTGTATGATTTAATAGCTTGGTTTTTAGTAATACCATTGACGAAAGCTAATTTGAGTAAACCTGATTTTGTATTGACACCCATTCCTAGTCCAATACCTATTAAATCATTTTTAGTGTTCAAGCTATCGTCTTCAAAAGAACAAAAATCTAGTATGGAATGTAAGTACAAACTCGGCGATAAAACATACCGATATTCTGATTGAATAGCTGTCATAAAATTTGCTTGAAAGTTGTTTTCTGTAAAACCACGAATAGCATTGATTCCGCCAAAGCGGAAAAGTTCATTTATAATGTAAGTGTCACTCTTTAAGAAATAATTATGATATTTAATGTTAATACAATTTTTAGGGTTTAAATAAAAATTATGTGAAGCTTGTAAATTGATGTAAAATTGTTTTATGGATATAGGAGCTGTGTTTAAATCATTGTTTGTTCTTTTTCCAATTCCAAAATTGATGGAAAGTTTAGATTTCACCGGAAAATTTGAATTTTTAAAATCGAATTTCAAATACTCAAAATTTGATGTAATAAATGAGTTTTTATAATCACTAAGTGTTGTATTGTTGGTGTTTTGTATATCACTAGATTCAGTTTCTTGATATTCTAGGTAAATTCTAGAATTATAATCAATATAATACCCTAAACCTAAAGCTGTTTTTGTGTTTTGAAACGTGCTGTCTTGTTTAAAGATATTGATTTTTGCTTTTAAGCTCAAAGGACTTTTAAACAAATAGGGTATTTCGATTCCGGATATAAATGTCTTTTGGTCATTCCCATTACTTTTCCAATAAAATGAAAATTGCTCGCCCGATTTTAATGCATTTTCGAGCGTGATATCTAAATAGCCATTAAATCTAATTTTATTATTGTTGTTGTTTGCAAAACCAATAAAGCCATCAAAAGTATTCGATTTTCTTTTGTCAAGGTATATATAAACTTTAGTGGTGTCTTTAGTAAATAAAATTTCAGGGTATTTTACTTGGCTTACAAATCGAAATTTTTCAAAATCTTCATATATAGTATTCACTACTTTTTTGTTGAAAATCTTGTTTTTATATTTTAGATTCATTTGAGTTAGATGTCCATTTGGTAAACTATTTTTTTTATCCGAATTGTTGTATTTTACGATAATAGAATTTAGTATTCGAGCTTTACCTAAATCATATTGTAATTCTGAATATAAAACTTTATTTTGACTTCTTAAATGGATCAGTTTCAGTTTTGCAAACGCAAATCCTTGTTGTTCTAATTTTTGTGTTGCTTGGTTTAAAAAAGATTCTAATTCAACAATAGGTATTTTTAGGGTATCTTTTCCGTTTGCTAATTCTAAAAGCCCGACAATTTCATTTTGTTGTTTCAAAAACTCATTTTGTATCGCCTTGTTTTTACCTATATATATATGTATAGTATTTGTTCGGTCTCCTAAATCAAACTTTGCAATATAAGTAGCATCATTTACTTTTTTGTTTTCAATAAATTGACATTCTAAATAGCCTTTTTTTGATAATGTTTGAGCAACATTTTTTATTTCATCGTTTATAGATTTGATGTTTTGGTGGGAGGGAAGGTATTGTAAAGAATCCAGTACTTTATTTTCATATTTTGACATTCCAATTATATTTAATTGAAAATTTTGCCCAAAGCTATTTGAGTTGAAAGTAACCAAAAAAAACAGAAAATAGATGGTTTTCAAAAGGCTAAATTTTAATAAAGTGGTTCAAAAAAACAAAATTTTGAGCACTATCCATAAAGATATATTTAAAACGGAATTGTTCTAAAAGTATTGTTTTTTTTAATTCTGAGCTAGCAATAAATGTTTTTATGTATTTCGTTAAATTACAAATATTTACTTAGAAAAAAAATTTATGAATTATGATTTGTTTAGTGAAAAATATTTTCTACATTTGCAACCCCGTAAAAAGCGGGAAGTTTATTATATAAGAAATTTTTAGTATTAATTATGCCAACAATTCAACAATTAGTAAGAACAGGAAGAACTCAGATAACTAAGAAGAGTAAATCGGTTGCTTTAGATTCTTGTCCTCAAAGAAGAGGGGTTTGTACGCGTGTTTACACTACTACACCAAAAAAACCAAACTCAGCCATGCGTAAAGTTGCGCGTGTACGTTTGACAAATGGTAATGAAGTAAATGCATACATCCCTGGAGAAGGACACAATCTCCAAGAGCACTCGATAGTATTAGTTAGGGGTGGAAGGGTTAAAGATTTACCAGGAGTTAGATACCACATCGTTCGTGGTGCGCTTGATACATCAGGTGTAGCTGGAAGAACGCAAAGAAGATCTAAATATGGTGCTAAACGCCCAAAAGAAGCAAAAAAGTAATTTAAAAATTATTCATGTTTCGGTAGAGTCGCGATTAATCGCGTCTGTAACAGAAAATTATATTTTCTGATATCAAATACGGATAAAAAAATTAAAAAGAAAACATGAGAAAAAGAGCGGCAAAGAAAAGACCACTTTTACCAGATCCAAGGTTTAATGACCAATTGGTAACCCGTTTTGTGAACAACTTAATGTGGGACGGTAAGAAATCAACAGCTTTTAAAGTTTTTTATGATGCAATTGACATTATAGAAACAAAAAAGCAAGATGCAGAAAAACCATCATTAGACATCTGGAAAGATGCTTTAACAAACGTTATGCCTCACGTAGAAGTACGTAGTCGTAGAGTAGGTGGAGCTACATTCCAAATTCCAATGCAAATTAGACCAGATAGAAAAATTTCTATGGCAATGAAGTGGTTAATACTTTATTCTAGAAGAAGAAATGAGAAATCTATGGCTCAAAGACTAGCGTCAGAATGTTTAGCTGCGGCTAAAGAAGAAGGTGCTGCTGTTAAAAAGAGAATGGATACTCATAAAATGGCTGAAGCAAATAAAGCATTCTCACATTTTAGATTTTAATTAAGAAGAAATGGCTAGAGATTTAAAATATACAAGAAACATAGGAATTGCTGCTCATATTGATGCTGGTAAAACAACAACAACAGAGCGTATATTATTCTATACCGGAAAGTCACATAAAATTGGTGAAGTGCACGATGGTGCTGCAACAATGGACTGGATGGCGCAAGAGCAAGAAAGAGGTATCACAATTACATCTGCTGCTACAACTTGTGAATGGAATTTTCCAACTACACAAGGTAAAGTTTTACCTGAAACATTACCATATCATTTTAATATTATTGATACCCCAGGACACGTTGATTTTACTGTTGAAGTAAATCGTTCTTTACGTGTACTTGATGGGTTGGTTTTCTTGTTTAGTGCTGTTGATGGTGTAGAGCCACAATCAGAAACAAACTGGAGATTGGCAGATCAGTACCATGTACCACGTATCGGATTTGTTAATAAAATGGACCGTCAAGGTTCTAACTTTTTGATGGTATGTCAACAAGTTAGAGATATGTTGAAATCTAACGCAGTTGCGATAACTTTGCCAATAGGTGAGGAAAATGATTTCAAAGGTGTTGTAGATTTAGTAAGAAACCAAGCTATTGTTTGGGATGATGAGGGAATGGGAGCAACATTTGAAATTGTACCTATTCCTGAAGATATGCTTGCTGAAGTAAAAGAATACAGATCTATTCTTATTGAAGCAGTAGCGGATTATGATGAAAATCTATTGGAGAAATTCATGGAAGACGAAGAGTCTATTACAGAAGAAGAAATCAATACTGCATTAAGAGCTGCTGTTATGGATATGGCTATCATTCCTATGATTGCTGGTTCTTCTTTTAAAAATAAAGGAGTTCAATTCATGTTAGACGCAGTATGTAAATACTTACCATCTCCAATGGATAAAGCAGGTATCGAAGGAATTCATCCTGATGACGCTGAGTTACTAGAGGAAGATCAAACTAAAATAATTCGTAAGCCAGATGTTAAAGAGCCATTCGCTGCTTTAGCGTTCAAAATTGCTACCGACCCATTCGTAGGTCGTTTAGCTTTCTTCCGTGCGTATTCGGGTCGTTTAGATGCTGGTTCTTATGTATTGAACACACGTTCAGGAAACAAAGAAAGAATCTCACGTATCTACCAAATGCACGCAAACAAACAAAACCCAATCGATTATATCGAAGCAGGTGATATTGGAGCGGCTGTAGGATTTAAAGACATTAAAACTGGAGATACTTTGTGTGATGAAAAACACCCAATTATTTTGGAGTCAATGAAATTCCCTGCGCCAGTAATTGGTATTGCAATTGAGCCTAAAACAAAAGCTGACGTTGATAAAATGGGTATGGCTTTAGCTAAATTAGCTGAAGAAGATCCAACGTTTACAGTTAGAACTGATGAAGCTTCAGGGCAAACAATTATCTCAGGAATGGGAGAATTGCACTTGGACATTCTCGTTGATAGAATGCGTCGTGAATTCAAAGTTGAGGTAAATCAAGGTGAGCCACAAGTAGAATACAAAGAAGCTTTTACAAAAGTGGCTCAACATAGAGAAACGTATAAAAAACAATCAGGTGGTCGTGGTAAATTTGGTGATATTGTATTTAGATTAGAACCAGCTGATGAGGTTGATGGTAAAGCTCCTGTTGGATTACAATTTGTAAATGCAGTTAAAGGTGGTAACGTTCCTAAAGAATATATCCCATCTGTAGAAAAAGGTTTCCGTGAGGCTATGAAACAAGGTCCTTTAGCAGGATACCAAGTAGATAGTTTGAAAGTAACTTTATTGGACGGATCTTTTCACCCTGTCGATTCTGACGCTCTTTCATTCGAACTTGCTGCTAGAATGGGTTACAGAGAAGTAGCAAAAGCTGCTGGTGCAATTGTTCTAGAGCCAATCATGAAAATGGAAGTGATTACACCTGAAGAAAACATGGGAGATATCGTAGGTGATATCAACCGTCGTAGAGGTCAAGTAAATGATATGGGTGACAGAGCAGGTGCAAAAACCATCAAAGCAGACGTGCCATTATCAGAAATGTTCGGTTATGTAACAACATTAAGAACACTATCATCTGGTAGAGCAACATCTACAATGGAA
>NZ_JBJXDQ010000004.1:0-20105 GCF_046155325.1 Flavobacterium sp. | reverse complement strand
TCTTGATGGATTTGGCTATGCCAATTATGGACGGATACGAAGCTACTTCTATCATCAGAGGCAAGGATACAGCAATTCCGATAATTGCTCTAACCGCTTCTGCTTCTTATGGCTATCTCGAAAAAGCCATGCTTATTGGTATAGATGAATACATTATCAAACCTTTTAATCCAAAAGAATTAAATCTTAAATTGAGAAAGTATTATAAGAGGTAATCTATAGAGAATATTTCAATGAATTTTAAGAACTTAAGTATATTTTTGTGTTTATTTTTCTCTTGTTTTTTCTACTCTCAGAGTTTTGAAAATATTGATACTTTGGTTAGTTCATATCCGGACAATTTTTTTAAGATTGATGAGTTAGTTTTAAGGATTAATTCAGATTTCACTAATGATACTGATAAAGCTAGAGCTATTTTTTATTGGATTTCTAAAACCATTAGCTATGATGTTGAATTCGCAAAAAAAATTGAATCTCAAAATCTTAAAGCTTTTTCATATAAAACAGAGAAAGAACTAATTGAAAAAGAAAAAAAATTCAATTCAAATTTAGCATTGTTAACTTTCAATGAAAAATCATCTACATGTCATGGATATTCAGCATTGTATTGTGAGATAGCAAATAAATTAGGATTGGAATGTAAATTGATTAGAGGAAACTTAAAATCCGACCCTACTCAAATAGGCATCAATTTAGAAACAAACCATGGATGGAATGTTGTTAAAATTAATGGTCAATGGAAATTTATAGATTGTACACTTGCGGCAGGAAATATATCGTCAAAAACAGATCAGTTTGTTTTTAATTTCAATGATATTTATTTTTTTACTGAGCCAAAATTATTTTTTTTAAATCATTTTCCAGATGACGAAAAATGGTTATTAGTTGACAATAAATCAAAAACGGAATATATTAATTTGCCGGTATGTTTTCCGGATTTTATAAAAAATGAATCTAAGCTAATCTTTCCTAACAAAGGTGTTTTTTCAGATAAAGAAATTTTTGATATAAAATTTAATGAATTTGATTTTGAAAATGATAATTTAGAATATAAATTTAGTAGTGATTCTCAAAAAGTATACGTTAAATTAAATTCAAAACCAACGAGTTATGCTATTTCTCTTGAGAATAAAGGTAATCAATCATTGCTAATATTTATTAATAGAAGGTTACTAGTTATATACAAAATTATTGCAAAATAGTTATGCTAAATCTGCAATCTAAATTCTAAAATCCGTTGTCAATATCATTCTTAATAACTTTGAAATCTTCTTCTTCAAAAATGGACTGGCATTCCTTATATTAGCACAAATTCGATAAACCCATAATGTCAGATCAAACCACGAAATACGACGAAGATAATATACGCTCACTAGACTGGAAAGAACACATCCGTATGCGTCCCGGAATGTACATCGGGAAACTCGGTGATGGTTCTTCGCCAGACGATGGGATTTATATTTTGCTCAAAGAAGTCATGGACAACTGCATCGACGAATTTGTGATGGGTGCAGGAAAAAACATTGAAGTTACCATCAAAGACAAAACAGTTACCGTTCGTGATTATGGTCGTGGAATTCCTTTAGGGAAAGTCATTGATGTGGTTTCAAAAATGAATACTGGTGGAAAATACGATTCCTTAGCTTTTAAAAAATCGGTTGGATTGAATGGAGTTGGAACAAAAGCCGTAAATGCTTTATCAAATTATTTCCGAGTAGAATCTGTTCGTGATGATAAACAAAAAGCCGCAGAATTCTCAGCTGGAAATTTAGTACTTGATGAAGATGTTATTGAAACGACTAAACGAAAAGGAACTAAAGTAACTTTTATTCCAGATGAAGCCATCTTCAAAAATTACAAATTCCGTTATGAATATGTAATCAAAATGCTCAAAAACTATTGTTACCTAAACAATGGTTTGACCATTTTATTCAATGGCGAAAAATACTATTCCGAAAATGGATTAAAGGATTTACTAGAAGAAACAATTAATGCTGATGATCTCGAATATCCAATTATTCATTTGAAAGGCGAGGATATCGAAATTGCTTTAACACACAGTAAAACACAATATTCCGAAGAATACCACTCGTTTGTAAATGGACAAAACACGACACAAGGCGGAACGCATTTGGCTGCTTATCGCGAAGCCATTGTAAAAACCATTCGGGAATATTACAACAAACCTTTTGAAGCTTCCGATGTACGAAAATCGATAGTAACTGCGATTAGCATCAAAGTTATGGAGCCCGTTTTTGAGTCACAAACCAAAACTAAATTGGGTTCTACTGATATGGGTTCAGAAGCCGGAATGCCATCCGTTAGAACGTTTGTAAACGATTTTGTAAAAAACAAATTAGATAATTACCTGCATAAAAACCCGCAAACTGCCGATGCCTTGTTGCGTAAAATTCTTCAGGCAGAACGCGAGCGAAAAGAATTATCAGGTATTCGAAAGTTAGCAACCGATAGAGCCAAAAAGGCCAATTTACACAATAAAAAGTTACGAGATTGTCGTGCTCATTTACCAGATACTAAAAACCCAAGAAATTTAGAAAGTACTCTTTTTATCACCGAGGGAGATTCTGCATCTGGATCGATTACCAAATCCCGAGATGTCAATACACAAGCCGTATTTAGTTTGCGCGGAAAGCCTTTGAATTCTTACGGAATGAGCAAAAAGATTGTGTATGAAAACGAAGAATTCAATTTATTACAATCCGCTCTAGATATCGAAGATGGATTAGAAAAGTTGCGTTATAATAATATAGTTATTGCCACCGATGCCGATGTCGATGGAATGCACATTCGGTTATTATTGATTACCTTTTTCTTGCAATTTTTTCCAGAGTTAATCAAAGAAGGACATTTGTATATTTTGCAAACACCACTTTTTAGAGTTCGAAACAAGAAAGAAACCATCTATTGTTATTCAGATGATGAACGAAAAGCGGCAATAGAAAAATTAAAGCCAAAACCTGAAATCACACGATTCAAGGGATTAGGAGAAATATCGCCCGACGAATTCAAAAATTTTATTGGAGAAACCATTCGATTGGATCCAGTTATGATGGATAAAAATACCTCTGTTGAACAATTGTTATCTTTCTATATGGGAAAAAACACGCCTGATCGTCAGATATTTATCATCAATAACTTGAAAGTGGAATTGGATACGATTGAGGCGAGTTAATACAAAATTTAAGATTCTTATAATTAAATGAACGAAGACGAAGATAACATTCCAGAAGACGAAACAAACCACGACTTAAACGATGCAACTGCTGACGAAGGCTTTGAAGACATCGTTTCTTCGGGTGGAAATCATTTCTATGAGAATGATGAAAATGCTGAAGATACCATTACCAAAGTTACAGGAATGTACAAAGATTGGTTTTTGGATTATGCTTCGTATGTAATTCTAGAACGCGCCGTTCCTGCTATTGAAGACGGTTTCAAGCCTGTACAACGACGAATCATGCACTCGTTAAAAGAGTTGGATGATGGTCGGTACAATAAAGTAGCCAATGTTGTAGGGCACACCATGCAGTATCATCCTCACGGAGATGCCAGTATTGGCGATGCCATGGTGCAAATTGGTCAGAAAGAATTGTTGATTGATTGCCAAGGAAACTGGGGGAACATCCTAACGGGTGATAGCGCTGCGGCTTCTCGATACATTGAAGCACGTTTATCTAAGTTTGCTTTGGAGGTTTTGTATTCGCCAAAAATCACCGATTGGGGCGTTTCTTATGACGGTCGTCGTGCCGAACCCAATAATCTTCCCGTAAAATTCCCGTTGCTATTAGCTTCTGGAGCCGAAGGAATTGCCGTGGGACTTTCTACTAAAGTCTTGCCCCACAATTTTAACGAACTCATCGATGCTTCGATAAAAATTCTGAAAGGAAAATCCTTTACTATTTTCCCCGATTTTCAAACGGCGGGAATTGCAGATGTTTCCAATTATAATGATGGTTTGCGTGGCGGAAGAGTTAGAGTTCGTGCCAAAATTGCGCAATTGGATAAGAATACCTTGGTCATTACCCAAATTCCGTTTTCGACCAATACCACCACTTTGATTGACAGTATTTTGAAAGCCAATGAAAAAGGCAAAATCAAAATCAAAAAAATAGAGGACAATACTGCCGCTGAGGTAGAGATTTTAATCCATCTTTTCCCTGGCGTTTCTCCTGATAAAACTATCGATGCTTTGTTTGCGTTCACGGCTTGTGAAACTTCAGTAGCGCCTTTAGGTTGTGTGATTGAGGATAATAAACCGCTTTTTGTGGGTGTTTCGCACATGCTGAAAATCTCCACAGAAAGAACGGTGCAATTGTTAAAAAGCGAACTTGAAATTCAGTTACGTGAATTGGAAGAACAATGGCATTTTCTTTCGCTGGAACGCATTTTTATTGAGAATAAAATCTACCGTGACATCGAGGACAAAACTACGCGTGAAGATGTTATAAAAGCAGTAGATGACGGATTAAAACCATATACAAAAAAACTAAAACGTGCCGTTACTGAAGACGATATTCTTCGTTTGTTGGACATTCGAATTATGCGTATTTCGAAATTCGACAGCAATAAAGCACAAGATAAAATTGAAGCTCTAGAAGGCGATATCGAACAGGTAAAACACGATTTAGAACATCTAATCGATTTTGCGATTGCCTATTTTACCAAGTTAAAAGAGAAATACGGAAAAGGTCGCGATCGTCAAACGGAGCTACGAAGTTTCGACAATATCGAAGCTACAAAAGTTGCCTTGCGGAATACTAAATTATACGTCAATAGGGAAGAAGGTTTCGTAGGAACAGGTTTGAAAAAAGATGAATATGTTACCGATTGTTCCGATATTGATGATGTGATTGTTTTTCTTCGCGACGGAAATATGATGATATGTAAAGTCGATGATAAAAAGTTCGTTGGTAAAGACATTATCCACATTGCTATTTTTGACAAAAGTGATAAGCGTACCATTTACAACATGATTTATCGTGATGGAAAATCGGGACCAGCCTATATTAAACGTTTCAATGTCTCGGGAGTTACTCGGGATAAACTATACGATTTGACCAATGAAACCAAAGGTTCTCAGGTTTTATATTTCACCCATAATCCAAATGGTGAAGCCGAAGTTATTACCATTTTATTGCGCCAAGTGGGAAGCATAAAAAAACTAAAATGGGATTTGGATTTTGCTGCGATGGCTATAAAAGGGCGAACTTCCAAAGGAAATATTGTTTCTAAATATCCAATAAAGAAAATAGAAATAAAAGAAAAAGGAATATCAACTTTATTGCCTAGAAAAGTGTGGTTTGATGATACCGTACAAAGATTAAATGTGGATGCAAGAGGTGAATTATTGGGTGAATTTAGACCTAGTGATAAAATTCTTGTGATTTCACAAACGGGTAAATTGAAAGTTATTATTCCAGAATTATCAACTCATTTTGATGAAGACATGGTCGTTTTGGAAAAATGGATACCCAACAAACCAATTTCAGTGATCTATTATGATGGTGAAAAAGAGCGCTATTATGTAAAGCGTTTTTTGGTGGAAACTGAAGGCAAAGAGGAAAGTTTTATTACAGAACATCCTAACTCGCAATTAGAAATTGTTTCGACGGATTATCGCCCTGTAGCCGAATTGGTTTTTAATAAATTAAAAGGTGTTCAGAAAGAAAATCTAACGGTAGATATAGAAAGTTTTATAGCTGTCAAAGGATTCAAGGCATTAGGTAATCAATTGACAACGGATAAGTTAAAACAAGTGAATTTGTTAGAGCCATTAGTTTATGAAGCTCCTGTTGAAGTTATTCCAGAAGAATTAGAAGTCGAAGGGGAAACAGAAGTTGAAATCTCTGATGAAGATATTGAAGACATACAGCCTAACGAAGACGGTCAAATTACATTATTTTAAATGCTAAAAAGCGCTCCAATTGAAGCGCTTTTTGTGATTTTTTATTTTTTGTTTTTTGTGATTTTCATGTTTAAAACTTCTACTAAAAGCGAAAACGAAATCGCAAAATAAAGATAGCCTTTTGGCACCGGTGTGACATGATTTCCGAATATTAAAGCGTTTGATAGATGAGCACTTTCGGTCAAAAGCATAAACCCAATTAAGATTAAAAATGATAATCCAAGTATTTGAATCGAAGGGTGTTTGTTTACAAAATTACCAACGGGTACTGCAAATTGCATCATGATTAAAACAGAAATAATAACAGCGGCAATCATAATATACAAAGCACCTGCAACCCCGTTTGTCATTCCCACAGCTGTCAAAATACTATCGAATGAGAAAACTAAATCTATCAAAATAATTTGAAATATCACACTCCTAAATGACTTTGTTGCGGACTGTTTTAATTCTTTTTCTTCTTCGCCTTTTAAATCTACTTTTTCGTGAATTTCATTCGTGCTTTTGTAAATCAAGAATAATCCACCAAGAAGAAGAATGATACTTTGACCTGAAACCTCTGCTTTTAGCCAACTAAAATTAATAGTAAACCAAGGTTCTTTCATGGCTATTAATACTGTAATACCAAAAAGCAATGCAATTCGCATAAACATGGCGAGAAACATCCCTATTTTGGTTGCTCGTTTACGACTTTCTTCAGGTAATTTTCCTGTTGCTATCGATATGAAAATGATATTATCAATTCCTAATACAATTTCTAAAAAAGTTAATGTTAACAAGGCAATCCAAGCATCGGGGTTGAAAAATATTTCCATTTAATTTGTTTTAATAAGTAATCGTTAGTGTTAATTTGAAATTTTTTCTACAGTACCACGTTGTTTTTCATCGCTACCGACTATTCCAAATTCAAAAATATAGGAATTTTTTGAAGTAGTCAAAATTTTCATATTTATTGCTTTCTTTTCGAGGTTGTTTTTTGGATTAATTTTTTGTAAGATATATTCGCTTTCATTTACCCATCTAATTCTTGAAGTATCCGTTTTTCCTTCGAATGTTTCTATTTCAATAGTATCATTACGTTCAAAAAAAGTTACTTTTTTGGTTCCATTTAAGGTATATTCGAATTTGAATTTTCCTGTTTTAAATTTTTTATAATCATGCTCTGCAGTGTAACAAGATAAAAGTAGAGTACTGGTTAACAAAAGTAATAAAAGTTTTTTTTTCATTTTATGAATGCTTGTTATGGATAATTATTATTCAATTTTTATATCATATTTGTCTAAAAGACCAACAATTCCTTGTGTAGAAAATTTAGCTTTTTTCATGGGATTAAATTCAGGGTCTATCTTGTAATTGTAGGCAGTTCTAAAATCAGTACCAGCTAATAGTGTGTTATTGAAAATAGCGTTATCTAAATTGCAATTTTCAAAAACGGAATTAGTAATATTTGCACCAATAAAAGAAACTTCTTTCATAGAACAGGAATTAAAAATTGTTTTAGACATCTTTTTATTGGCAAAAGAGGAATAATTTAAAATAGTATCTTGAAATTCAACATTAAATAAAAAATCAAGGCAGGTGTTAAATTGGACGCCAAGCAATTTGCAGTTTTTAAAAAGCACTGTTTTTAAACTTGTTCCAGTTAATTGCGTCATGGATAAATTACAATCGATAAATTCACAATCCATAAAGGTGTTATTGGACAAATCAGTATTCGAAAAATCACAATTTTTAAAAACACAATCTTCAAATTCTTTATTATTGATTCGGGTATTTGTAAAGACTTCTTTCTCAAAAGTTTTATTGGTATAAAGCAGGTTTTCCATTAGTCGTTAAAAATACTATGCATTAATGTTTTTAAACCATAAAATAAAAAATAAACGGCTAATAAACATACTGAAACACCAATACCTAAAACTAAATAATGCCATGAATTGTTTTTGTTCATAAAAGCATTATAAATCACAGAAGGTCCAATAAAAAGTAATGGTAAAGCCCATGCCAATTGCTTGATTCCTTTTGCTAAAAGTTTTTGATTCGTTGGCATTTTGATATTGTTTGTTTGAATTTTTACCTAAAAAAGGGAATTGTTTTAAAAGCGAGCTATAGTTACAAAGGTATTGATTATCGCTATAAAATAAGTTGAACGAATACAGAATTTAACCAGCGATCAAATTTATATCCAGACTCCTTAATAATTCCAACAGTTTTGAAGCCAAATTTTTCATGAAATTCAATACTGTCTTGATTTTCTGAATCTATAACCCCAATCATAGTGTGCAGTTTTTGTTTTTTAGCTAATTCTATCAATCTAGCTAAAAGTAACTTTCCAATTCCTTTTCCTTGAAATTTTTCATCAAGATAAACAGAATGTTCCACTGTAAATTGATAAGCTTCTCTGAAACGAAATTCACTATACATTCCAAAACCAACAACCTCACCTTTAAATTCGGCTATAATCACAGGAAATTTTTTGTTTATTTTTTCTTCTAAAATTGATTTTTGTTGCTCATAGCTTCTAACAGTATAGTCATACAATGCTGTCGAATGTAAAATGGAGTGATTTATAATATCTAAAATAGCTTGAGTATCCTCGGTTTTGTATGATCTAATGTTAACTTTCATATTTTAAATTTCTTTTCAAAAGTATGAAAAAGTTGTTCGAAATGAATGAATTCGGTCAGCAAGTTTGTAACTTTGCTTCTCAAGTCGGGGTTTAAAACTTCTAACTTCTAACGTTTAACTTCCAGTTTAAAAAATGGTTTACCCAAAAACACCTTTAGCACAAAGCATTATTGAAATTTGTAAAGCTAAAGGATTAAAGAATATAGTAATTTCTCCCGGTTCTCGAAATGCGCCTTTGACTATTGGTTTTGTTAATAATCCTGAGTTCACTTGTTATAGTATCGCTGATGAGCGTTGCGCGGCTTTTTTTGCTCTTGGAATAGCAAAACAAATTCAGAAGCCAGTTGCTGTTGTTTGTACATCGGGATCTGCATTGTTAAATTATTATCCAGCATTTTCTGAAGCTTTTTATAGTCAAATTCCATTGATTGTGATTTCGGCGGATAGACCTCAAAGTAAAATTGATATAGGAGATGGACAAACCATTCGTCAAGAAAATGTATATAAAAATCATTCACTATATAATGCCAATTTAACCGAAGAAGCCTCTGTTGCTAACGATATTAAAATTAATAAAGCTATTAATAAAGCAATATCAAAAAAAGGCCCCGTTCATATCAATGCTCCTTTTGAAGAACCTTTATATCAAACTGTTTCTAATCTTGATGTAGATGTAACTATTTTAGAACTCAAAGAAGCAAAAACAAAAACGATAATTAAAAACAGCAATGAATATGCTGCTATTTGGAATTCTTCAAAAAAGAAACTAATTCTTGTGGGCGAAAACACCCCAAATAAAATCGATGAAGAAATTTTAAATATGTTAGCTCAAGATAATTCAGTTGTTGTAATGACTGAAACGACTTCTAATTTGTACCATCCTTCATTTTTAAATCATATTGATGCTATAATTACACCTTTTACTCCACTAGAATTTCAAAACTTCAGACCAGATATCCTCATTACTTTTGGTGGTATGGTAGTCTCAAAAAGGATTAAAGCCTGTTTAAGAACACACCATCCTAAACATCATTGGCATATTGATTCATTAAGAGGATATGATACTTATGGCTGTTTAACCAAACATTTTAAACTTGAACCTAATCTTTTTTTTAATCAATTTTTGACATTAACTAGTCCAATTGATAGTGACTATAAAAGTGTTTTTGCAGAAATAGCAAAATATAGAAAAAGCAAACATAAAGAATATTTGAAGAATATAGTTTTTTCAGATTTTAAAGCTTTTGAACTTATTATACCTTCTTTGCCACAAAATTGCACATTACATTTAAGTAATAGTTCCCCAATACGTTATGCACAATTAGTTGGTATTGACACTTCAGTCGAAGTTTTTTGTAATCGTGGCACCAGTGGTATAGACGGAAGCACTTCTACGGCTATTGGAGCTGCTGTAGTTTCTGAAAAACAATCTTTTTTAATAACAGGAGATATTGGCTTTTTATATGATAGTAATGCGTTGTGGAATAATTATATCCCAAATAATTTTAAAATTATTCTAATTAATAATGGTGGTGGTGGAATTTTTAGAATTTTACCAGGTCATGAAGAAAACCAAGTCTTTAACACATTTTTCGAAACTTCGCATTGTCTTACAGCAGAACAATTAGCAAAAATGTATGGATTTGAATATAAAATAGCAAGTGATGAAAAATCGTTATTGAAATCTTTAACAGAATTATATTCACAAAACGAAAAAGCAACTATATTAGAAGTGTTCACACCAACAAAAGAAAACAATTCAATTTTATTTAATTATTTTAAAGCATTGAGCTAATGTTTTTATCTATATTGTTTTTAATCATATCGTTTCTCAACTTCCTCATTTTTCTCCTAGCTTCTCTTCTAGCATTTTTTTTGTATGATTTGATAAAGAATTTAGAAATTCTTAAAATTAATAAGCACACTAATGTTGCTACTGTAAGACAAAGCAAAATAATGAAAGATATGGTATACAAATCAAGCGCATTTTCCATATAATTAAATTAAAATTAAAATCAAATTTATAAAATAATTGTTATGTTTTTGCATTATTCTGTATTTTTTTAAATTTCATAATTACATATCTAAATTTGTACCTTTGTACTATAATACTAAAAAACAATGATAGAAATAGGGAAGTATAATACACTAACGATACTTAGAGATACCAAAGTGGGGCTTTTTTTGGGTAATCCATCAAAGGATCCAGAAGGAATTCACGATATTCTTTTGCCCAATAAATATGTTCCTAATGAATTTGAAATTGGAGAAGAAATCATCGTTTTTGTTTATTTAGATCATGAGGAGCGACCAGTAGCTACAACATTAGAACCTTATATTTTATTGAATGAATTTGCGCTTTTGAGAGTTAATTATATTAATCAAATAGGAGCGTTTATGGATTGGGGAATGGAAAAAGATATTTTGGTTCCATTCAAAGAACAGGCTCGTCCAATGGAAAAAGGAAAACGCTATTTGGTTTATTTGTACATGGACGAAAAAACGAATCGTTTGGTAGCATCCAGCAAAACCAATCAGTTTCTAAAAAATGATAGTATTTCAGTCGAAAAAGGCGAAGAAGTCGATTTGATTGTTTCTCACATCACCGAATTGGGAATCAATGTAATTATCAACGAACAACACAAAGGCTTGTTATATAAAGATGAAGTTTATGACGATTCGATTCGTACAGGAGATAGAATGAGAGGTTACATCAAAACGATTCGACCGGATAATAAAATTGATGTTTCTTTACAAATTCAAGGTTATCAAAGTATTGAGCCCAATGCCGATATGATTCTAGACGAGCTTAGAGCCAGTAGGGGTTTTTTGCGTTTGACAGACAACTCGCATCCTGAAGATATAAAAACGGTACTAAAAATGAGTAAAAAAACATTTAAGAAAGCTATAGGAGCATTGTACAAAGAAAAATTAATTGAAATTAAAGAAGATGGAATTTACTTATTTAAAGAGTAGTCTTTAATTGTTTGGAAATTAATTAAAGAGGAAAGCTACGGTTTTTCTCTTTTTTATTTTAATCAAAGCAGTTAAATATTAATTTTTACGTATCATAAAATTGTAAAAATGGTTTAATTTTACACGTAGTAAAAATCAAAAAATAATAATATGAATTGGATTACCGTCAAGGAATATGAAGATATAACCTATAAGAAATGTAACGGAGTAGCGCGAATAGCGTTTAATCGACCTGATGTTCGAAATGCTTTTCGTCCAAAAACAACTTCGGAGATATATCAGGCTTTTTATGATGCACAAGAAGACACTTCAATAGGGGTGGTTTTGCTTTCGGCAGAAGGACCATCTAGCAAAGATGGGGTATATTCTTTTTGCAGCGGTGGCGATCAGAATGCACGTGGTCATCAGGGTTATGTGGGTGATGATGGTCAGCATCGTTTGAATATTTTGGAAGTGCAACGGCTAATACGTTTTATGCCAAAGGTTGTGATTGCTGTTGTTCCGGGTTGGGCCGTTGGTGGTGGACATAGTTTGCATGTAGTTTGCGATTTGACTTTAGCCAGTAAAGAACACGCTATTTTTAAACAAACGGATGCCGATGTCACTAGTTTTGATGGTGGATATGGTTCTGCTTATTTAGCAAAAATGGTGGGGCAGAAAAAAGCGCGTGAGATTTTCTTTTTAGGTCGAAATTATTCTGCACAAGAAGCTTTAGATATGGGAATGGTAAATGCTGTAATTCCTCATGCAGCACTTGAAGAAACGGCTTATGAATGGGCTCAAGAAATTTTGCAAAAATCACCTACTTCTATCAAAATGTTAAAATTCGCAATGAATCTTACCGACGATGGCATGGTGGGTCAGCAGGTTTTTGCTGGTGAAGCTACTCGTCTGGCCTATATGACCGATGAAGCAAAAGAAGGCAGAAATGCTTTCTTAGAAAAAAGAAAACCCAATTTTGAAAAAAAATGGTTGCCATAAATGAAGCTGGGAGTGGCAAGTTTAAAGTGAATATTAATTAACAGACAAAACCTAACAAAAAAATTTAACCACAAACTTCCCACTTCCCACTTTTAACTTCTAAACTCAAATGAAACACTGGATTCAAGCTGCCCGACTAAGAACACTACCCTTATCGGTTTCGGGTATAATTGTCGGCAGTATGCACGCTTTATCTCATTCAACAAGAACAATAATTACCCCAACAGAAGTTTTTAGTTGGAAAATATTCGGATTAGCGATACTAACAACGCTTGGTTTACAAATTTTGTCCAATTTTGCTAATGATTATGGCGACGGAATAAAAGGCACAGATAATGAAGATAGAGTAGGCCCTAAACGTGCAATACAAACGGGTGTGATTTCGCCAAAATCTATGAAGTCAGCCATCGCACTTACTTCAATATTAACTTTTATCTCCGCATCCTTATTGATTTTTTTTGCATTTAGGAACACTAATTTGGGCTATTCTCTGTTTTATATAGCTTTAGCTATTGTTGCTATTGCTTCGGCTATACGTTATACGGTAGGTAAAAACGCTTATGGGTATAGCGGTTTCGGTGATATTTTTGTATTTATCTTTTTTGGATTAGTAAGTACTTTAGGAGTTAATTTTTTATTTACAAAGCAATTGAGTTTTGATTTATTTCTTCCCTCTATAGCAATTGGATTATTAAGTGTTGGTGTTTTAAACTTGAATAATATGAGAGACGAAGCCTCGGATAAAAAGTCAAATAAAAACACTATTGTTGTTAAAATAGGAGGGGAAAACGCTAAGAAATACCACTATTTTTTGATTGTTACGGCTATGTTATTAATGATTATTTTTGGGATAATCAATGAATTTCATTTTGATCAGTATCTTTTTGTATTGGCATATTTTCCTTTAATTAAACATTTGATTACCGTCTATAACTGCAGCAATAACATCGAGTTAGATTCAGAATTAAAAAAACTAGCTCTGAGTACATTTGCCCTTTCAATTTTGATGGCTTTGTGTATGATTTTCTTTTTATCTGATTTGTTGGTCAATAACTATTAAATTCAATTTCGATTTGTTTGATAAAAAAATGGAAAGATAAAACTGAAAATGAATCTTGACAAATTTAGAATTCGAAGAATTAATCTACAGTAAATTATAAAATGTATATGCAAATAAAAAAAATAATCTTGACGCTATTAATTGGCATTTCTTCAAATGGCAGTTATGCTCAAAAAGATGGGTATTGGGACAAGGAACGAGCTACCAAAAAAGAGATTGTAGTTTCTGCAAGAGATCGGATCATTATCAAAAGCGATGAATTACCAGTTGGAACCACTGAAGTAGTGTATAGAATTACGTTATTGGACGAAAATCAACAATTAGCAACTAGCTTAGTTTCAGTTTTAAAATCAATACCAGATCCTACAGGAATTAGTCAAGGATCTGCAGGCGCAATATTCTTAATGTCTAAGATTTCAGGTGTTGATAAGTGTAAATATGTCGTTTTTGCTAATGAAATTTTAGCAAGTGATTATGTTCAAAAGGGGAGTGTCATAAACGCCTGCTTTGTACAAAAAGAGGCGATTAGTAAAGATGCAAAACGACTTTCATTAGGTAAATCTTCTTGTTTTACAGTTAGTTCTCCTGTAATGTGGTTTGGGTTTGAAAGTAAGAATTGGATATTGAAACAAAAAATTGTTTTAGAGGTTGTGCCTTGGGTTAATATTAAATTGAGTAGAGGATGGGGAGTAGATAATCGAAAATTGATAATTAATCAATGTAAAACTTCTCAACTAGCCAATAAAATCGAAAACTCAGATGATTTTTGTGTATGCATTCTAGAAAAAATCCAAAAAGACTATTCATTTCAAGAATTTCAAAAGTTACTTACAATCGAAAAATCAAAAGTTTTTAAGGATCATGGAAATGTTTGTTATGAAGAAACAGGAGCGTCTAAAATAGTTTATACAGAAATACGCAACCAAGCCGCTGAATTTATTAAACAAGCTAATTATGGAAGTGCAATTACCAAGTTGCAAATTATAATTACAGATAAAAAAGCCACTGCTCAAGATTATAGTGCAATTGGCAGGGCATATCTGATGACAAAACAATACGATAAAGCGATTAAATTTCTGAAAGAAGGGGAAAGACTAGATGACACTGAATTGTTGCTTAAATTAGATTTAGCTCATGCATATTTATTGAATAATAAATTTAGCTCAGCTAAAACTATTCATAAAAAATACCAAACCCAAAATGTGACGGATAGTTTGGGATGGGTACAAAAAGTAAAGATAGATTTTGAATATTTCAAAAAAGCAGGTTTGTCAACTGCAGATTTTGAAAGGGTTTTGAGATTGTTTAAAAATTAAATTAAAACTTAACCTTGAAAGCAACTTACCACAAATACGTTCTCAATTTCAAACAAGCTTCTGGCACTTCTCGTGGGGTGATGACTGAGAAGGAAACTTGGTTTATTGTTATAGATAATGAGGGTAAAAAGGGAATTGGTGAGTGCGGAATTTTGCGAGGTTTGAGTATTGACGACAGACCTGATTATGAAGAAAAATTGCAATGGACATGCGATAATATTCTACTAGGAGAAAAAGAGCTTTGGGAAAATTTGATCGAATTTCCTTCTATTCAATTTGGGGTAGAAATAGCATTCCAATCATTATCAAGCGAAAATCCTTTTTTACTTTTTCCTTCAGCTTTTACCGAGGGTGAAAAGTGTATTTTAATTAATGGGTTGGTTTGGATGGGAGAAGAAACTTTTATGATGCAACAAATTAAAGATAAATTAGCGAAAGGTTTCCGATGTGTTAAACTTAAAATTGGCGCTATTGATTTTGATAAGGAATTACAATTGTTAAGGTTTATTCGAGAAAATTTTTCATCAAAACAAATAGAGATTCGGGTTGATGCTAACGGCGCTTTTGATTTAAATATCGCTTTAAATAAATTAATTCAATTATCTGAATTTGAAATACATAGCATAGAACAGCCTATAAAAAAAAATAATACTGACAGTATGGCAGAGTTGTGTAAAACCACTCCAATTCCTATTGCTTTAGATGAGGAATTAATAGGTGTGTTTTCTAAGGAAGAAAAAGAGGTTTTGCTTCAAAAAATTAAACCCCAATACATTATTTTAAAACCTAGTTTTATTGGTGGTTTTCGAGGGACGAAAGAGTGGATTATTCTTGCTGAAAAACATAATATTGGTTGGTGGATTACTTCGGCATTAGAATCTAATGTAGGATTGAATGCTATTGCTCAATGGACTTTTTTACAACAAAATTTAATGCCCCAAGGGTTAGGAACTGGATCTTTATTTACGAATAATTTTGAAAGTCCATTAGTCGTTGAAAATGGAAAATTAAGATATAATGCTGAAGTGAAATGGGAGTTTGATTTTAATTCTTTTGGTTGTGATTAATTAAATATTAATCTCTGAATTTTTAAAATTTTTTAATGAATTTGTCGCATTTTGCTGAATTTTCTTCTGTAAATAACCTGTCCATCCTATAAGAAAGCCTGAAAGTCCTAAGGCTTGTGAAGCCCATTTCCAAACATCAAAATCATCCGTTTGTTTGACTATTAAATTATTTTGAAATTGAAATTTTGAATTAATGGTATTAACTACTTTGCGATTGGTTTTGCTAAAACGATAGGTAGCTAACCATTTTACTGAGCCAGAATAATCATTTGCTTTTACTTCTGAAAAATCAATAACTAAATTACCATTACTTTTTTCTAAAAGCATTTTCCACATATTTATAACATCTTTTCCTATTAATAATCCAAAGATAGGATCACTAAACTGAACTTTATCATGATAACATTTACTCATTTCATTTGAGTTAGCCTTGGCAAATGATGTGTAAAAATGGGTTAGTAAAACTTCGTTAGTATTCATTAAGATAAATCTAGTGAATAGTAAAAATAATAATTTTTTAACAAAACTATATGTTTTATCGACAAAGAGATTCTTAATTAATTGTTTTTATTTAATAGATAAGAATAGTATTATATTTTTAATAATAAATTGGGATCTAGACAATTTGCTAAAAAGAAATTTAAATCTTTATTATTGCAAACACCTGGATAATCGCCATAATTTGTTCCAATTTCTTTAATTATTTGAAAATGTAGGTGTGGGGCATAGCCACCATTTATTGAATAACCGCCTAATTTTGCAAGTATTTGACCTTTTGTAATACTACTACCCACTTTAAGATTAGCAATACTTTCTAATGATAAATGCCCGTATAATGTATAAAAAGTAAATTTTTTTATGGTATGTTCTAGTACAATTGTTGGTCCATAATCTCCAGGTTTATCATTATGATTAAAACTATGAATTTTACCATCTAAAGCCGCTAGAACATTTGTTCCTGCTTCAATCCAGAAATCAATACCCAGGTGAATGTTTCTTTCTTCATCATTGTAATTATTAAAAAGCATGCTCGATTGATAGAGATTTCGAAGCTCATTATAACCTCCGTAAGCCAACTTAGCTTTTCTTTTTTTTACAAAATTTTCAATAAATTTCTCTAGGATTATAGGGTTGTTGGTTTCAATTTTTGATAACTCTATATTTGATTTTGACAAATCTATAGGAATATATTGTGAAATCGGGATAGAATCGTCAATTACTTTTATATCATTTAGTTGCTGGAAAATAGTTTCAAGGCTGAGCATAAATTATGTTTTTATTCAATTGTCATTGATTTTAACTTGGTTCTATATGCTTCAAGAGCTATTGACTTAGAGATGAAACCATAATATTTTGCATTTTTGATAACAGGTAAAAACACAACTTTTGAATTTTCGAACTTATTCATAACAATTTCCATGCTATCAGTTGGGTAAATTACATCCGTTGGTTTTGTCATTATTTCTTTTACGAAAGTGAATTTAACACGGTATTGGTTAAAAATTATTTCTCTAATATTATTAAAATGTACAATTCCAAGTAAATATTTTTCATTGTTGACAACAGCAAATATAACCTGATTTGAATGTGAAATTAAGTCAACTAATTTCTCTAAATTTTCATCTGGCGAAAGGGTTAAATAATCAGTTTGAATGATTGAATTTGTATCTAAAGTTGAAAGTATATTTTTGTCTTTGTTACTAGTAAAAGCATGACCTTTTTTGGCTAAACTTTTGACATCCAATGAGTGTTTTTCAAAACGTTTTGAAATGGCAAAACTAATTGATGTCACGATCATCAACGGAATCATAAGTTCATAACCACCAGTTATTTCTGCAATAAGAAAGATAGCGGTAAGCGGTGCATGAAACAAACCGCTAAGAATTCCTGACATGCCAACAAGGGTAAAGTTACTCACTGGTAATTTGGCAAAACCTATAAGATTTATAGCTTTAGAAAAGAAAAATCCTAGGTAAGATCCTAAAAATAGTGAGGGTGCAAAATTACCTCCATTTCCACCACTTCCTAAAGTAATACTTGTTGCAAATACTTTGAGCATCATTGTGAATCCAATAAATAACAATAAAACCCAGCTGTTATTCCTGAAACCACTAAAAAGAGTATTTTCAAGCAATTGACCTGGATCATTCTCTGACAATATTTTAATGCTTTCATAACCTTCGCCAAAAAGAGTTGGAAAAATAAAAATCATTAAAGCTAATAAAGTGGACCCAAAAAGTGCTTTTTTATAAGGTGAAAACTTCATTCGAGCAAAAATATGTTCGACTCTTTGAAAGTTTCGGGAATAATATACAGAAATGAGACCAGTTAAAAGCCCCAATAAAATGTAATACGGAATGTTATGGTAATTAAATATTTGCTGTTGTTTAATCGATAATAATATAGTTTCATCTAGAGCAATTTTTGAAACCAAAGCGCCAGTTGCCGCAGCAATCATAATAGGGGTGAATGCCGCAATACTTACATCGACTAACAATACTTCGATTGCAAACAAAACACCTGCAATTGGAGCGTTAAAAGCGGCACTAATACCTGCTGCAACGCCACATCCAATCAATAGTGTTCTATCTTTATATGGTAAACGATATCTTTGAGCATAATTAGATCCAAAAGCAGCTCCTGTGATTACTATTGGGCTTTCTAATCCTGCAGACCCTCCAAATCCAATAGTTAACGAACTTGTAACAATTTGAGCATACATTTGTTTTGCTGGAATAATACTTGCCTTTTTGGCCACAGTATATAAAATTTGTGATGTTCCTTTTTCAATAGTTCCGCCCAAAAAACGTTTGATAACAAATACGGTAAGAAGTATGCCAAAAATTGGCAAAAGGCTATTAATAAAACTCAGTTTTAAAATACTATTAACTGAACTGGCAAATTTAAAAACCCAGTGGGCAAAAGTTTTTAAAACAATCACAGCAAAAGCTACCGAAACACCAATTAAAATACTAGATAAGAATATAAACTGTTTTGTTGAAAGTTTACTTTGTGACCAAACAATGGTTTCTTCTAATTTGTGGAGGTGTTTTTTGAGCATTATACTTTTTACTAGATTGCTAAAATAGCAAATTTTGAAATTTAAAAAAAGTTTTTCAAAGCTTCTTTTTGCCTCAAAGGCTTTAAATTAGAACTATTTACATAGTTTTTGACTTGTTCCGGATTTGTTTTTAAATATTCTCTTAACGCCCATCCAATGGCTTTTTGTATAAAAAACTTTTTCGACGTTTTATGCTTTTCACATTCAGATTTGAGTAAATCAAAATTTGTATTTTTTTTATATCCCAATTGAAATACAATTGCACTTCGATTAAGCCAAATGCTATTTGAATTTGAAAATCGTTCAATAACATCGAAAATTTCGTTAGGATGTTTTAATAAATATTGTCCTAAAATGTTTTTTGCAATTGAATCTTCGCAATCCCACCAAGAGTTGGTCGTTATTAATTTTTCGATCAATATAATATCTTTCGGTTCTACTGGGTTTTATATTAGAATTAAAACATTTAAAGCAAAATACACAAAGATTTAAACCATTAATAAAAATAAGGTAATTAAGTTTTGGAGTTAACTTAATTGTACTTAACTTCCTTAATTTTTCAAAAAATGAATTTTCACAACATTTCAGGAAGAACCATTTTCTTTAAAGACTTTTCTAATAATTCAGTAAAATCACTTCACTATAAAGATTGTATTTTAAGATTTGAATAAACAATTAACTCATCAAAAAAAACAGTAAATTCAGATTCAAATTCAAAGTAAAAAGTTCTCAACTCTGCAACTGAAAGTCTCATTATAGAATCTCTTTTCATACGGTTATCCATTTTTTCTAGAATGATTTCAATGCCTTCAATAGTTTGATAACTTAATAGCCAGTTTTGCGCTTTGATAAAAGGCAGCATTTTTTTTACTTTTTCAGTAAGTAAATCATAATTGGTTTCTAACGATTTATAAAAAACATTACAGTATTCTTCCAAATCTTGAGTAGCGTATTTAGACCAGTTTTTTGCCAAAAAATGGTCATAAAAAATATCGACAATAATTCCTGAATAATGGTCAAATCGAGAAAGCTGAAGTCTTAAAAGGTAAAATTAATGATTTTTAAAATGAAGTTATGACTGAAATTGGCTATC
>NZ_JBJXDQ010000003.1:0-75545 GCF_046155325.1 Flavobacterium sp. | reverse complement strand
CCCAAGACAATACCGCCAGTGGAATAGTTTGTACAGGATTTAAATATACTTACGAAGGCACAGAATATGCCCCAGGAGTTTATGATATTCCACGTACCGATGCCAATGGTTGTGCATGGAAAACAGTGTTGACAGTAACTGAAAATCCACTTCCTCCTATTACTTGTATAGATCCAGCATCTACAACTGTTCTTTGTGGCGTAACGAAAGAAGCAGCCCAAACTAATACTGATGCAGAATTTTTAAGTTGGTTAAATACATTTACATATAATACTACTCTTTATACAGTTGGTATTGTATATGCTTATGATTTGGGTTCTGTAAAATCTGACAATGGTGATGGACCTAAAAATCCAGCAACAGGAGCCAATACAAAAGTAACAGTTACATGGACTCTAACCGATAAAGAAACTGGTTGTAAAAATTCATGTTCATCAACTTTTACTGTAGCAAATGCTTGTATACCTACTTGTTCTTATACTAAAACAGATGTAAAATGTCAAGGTACTGGTACAGGTTCAATTACAGTTACTGTTTCTGGCGGGACTCTACCTTATACAGTTAATTTGTTTAAAGATGGTAATCCAGTTGCTTTAGATAGTAAAACAGGTATTGTAGAGCCTTATATTATAACATTTGAAAATTTATTTTCAGGGGCATACAGTTATTCAGTTACAGATGATAGTCAATCTGATCCATGTAGTAACAGTGAACCAATTGATCTTGGACAAGGAACTCCTTGTGGAGCAAATTGTACATACACTCAAGGGTACTATGGAAATGAAGGAGGTACTTCATGTGCTAACGGAGTTTCGTATTCTACCAAAGGTTTAATAGCGAAAGCGTTATCTTCTTATCCTTTAGGTACTATGACAATTGGTTTGCTTGGCAGAAGTATTAAAATTAGTAATAATCCAACAGATATTCAAAAGATAATTGATTTCTTGCCTGGTGGAGGTTCAAGTGCAGTTTTGTCAGTGGGTGACTTTCTAATCACTGCATTACCATCATCCTATTTGAAAAAAGGGGTTATAAACAACACCTTATTAGCCCAAACAATTACTTTAGGGTTGAATTTAGGTATTGATAACACTCTAGGTACTTTTGCTTTACAATCAGGAACCTTAGCAATAGCATCTCCTCAAGGAGGTTGTGGCTCAATTATTCCTATGGTTAGAAGTTGTTCTTATGATATTTACACTCCAACAATTAATGAGTATAAATATTATAATATTCCAGCTCTTGTAGGGCTTTTGCCAACGCCAACAGTACAAGGATTGTTTGATATGGCAAACACTGCATTAGGAGGAGGAACACTTCCTGCTGGTATAACCTTCACTAATCTTGCCAGTGCTGTAGATTTAATAAATAATGTGTTTGACAAATGTAGAATATCAATGGGTTATAACCAAACACCGCTTACTTGTATTGCAGATAGAGCAGCTTTTGATGTTAGTCCAGTTCCTATCATTGACTATGCTACTGTAATATATCAATTTAGTTATGTTTCCAATGTAACCATAGAGGTAAGAAACAATTTGGGAGTTTTATTATCTACTTATGTAGATACTACTCCTAGTTATTTAGGTAAAGTTGTTCCTCTTCCTTATTTATTTGGTGCAAACGGTATTTACTATATAAAAGTAATTACGAATATTGGATCAACTACAAAAGCAGTAACACATTAATTTTTAATTTAATTTTTATTAGAAAAGCATCCGCCACGGCGGATGCTTTTTTTGTTAGATATATCTCGTTTAAAAAATGTTGATTTAAAATACAGAAATGCTTATGAAAGAAGATACTTAACAGCACTATTCCTTAATAAATTGTTTAGTAATTTTTGAGGCATTATTTGTGAATTGGATTAAATAAACTCCTTTTTTCAAATAATCTAAATAGATTTCATTGTTTTCTAAATGATTTCTTCCTAATTCTTGTCCAATTAAATTAAAAATTATAAAATCAGTGTAATTTTCAGAATTTGAAATAGTAATTAAATTTCCTTTAACAGGATTTGGATACAATTTTAATGTTGAATTAGGATTTTCCGAAAAATTATCAGCTACACTTACAGAAGCCTCAATAGTATAATTTTCAGGTTTTGCTGTTGTCCCAGTAATGTTTACGGTATAATCTTCTACTTCTCCATATGTGAAAATTTCGCAAGAATTTGGAAGAATATTATTTTTCATAGAAACTCTCATACGAGTAGTGCCAATAGAAGCGCTAGTTGGTATGAAAAGGCTACCACTTACAAACTTGGCTTTAGTTTTCGATTTGCTAAATATAAGCTCTCCACTATCTTCAAAGTCACCATCTTGATTAAAATCAATCCAAACATTATAAGACTCGGCAAAAGATGAGCGAATCCAAGTTGGTGTGATTACAATAGTATTAGTACTTCCTAAAGCCAAATCAGTTGACATTGTCACGAAATTTTTGTAACCATTATTATTGCCCGAGGTATTAACAATTGAACCAATTTCAACTTTGTTAATGTACTCTTTATCAGTATAAATTCCAGATGAAGTGCAGTAAGCTAAATTAAATTTATCTAAAGTTGTATTTACTAAAGTTACGATATTTATAATATTGCTAGAAGCCGATAAATTTCCGGATGCATCTTTAGCAATGACATAGAAACTGTAATTAGTAGAGGCAGACAGCCCAGATACGAATAATGAAGTAGTTGTAGTGGTTGTTTTCAACACTCCATTTTGATATACATTATAGCCTGTAACACCTATATTATCAGTAGCTGGAGTCCATGATAAATTAGTGTCTGAAGTCGTGGTTCCTGAAGCAGAGAGAGTAGATGTAGTTGGAGGTGTAATGTCCGCTGGAGTAAGTGTAGTTATAGTAATACTGTTACTAGCTGTTGACAAATTACCTACAGCATCTTTAGCAATTATATAAAAGCTATAATTAGTAGATGAAGACAGTCCAGATACGAATAATGAAGTAGTTGTAGTGGTTGTCTTCAACACTCCATTTTGATATACATTATAGCCTGTAACACCTGTATTATCAGTAGCTGGAGTCCATGATAAATTTGTGTCTGAAGAATTGGTTCCTGAAGCAGAGAGAATCGAGGTTGTTGGAACTATTGTGTCTGTTGCACTCAAAGCACTTATGATGAAGTTTACATTGTTTATATCAAAAAATATTTGATTAGTCCCTTTAACCATAATTCGATTTTGATTTCCAGGTATGTTTGGGATTGTAATATTGGCAGAGCCATTATTTGGAGTTTCCGAAAGCAAAGTGATTGCAAAAGTTTTCCCTCCATCGGTAGAAAGTAAAATATCTACACCAGCACAGTTTACTCCGTTTGAATTTGTGCCAGCTACACTCCAGTTGATAGTTTGTGTTGTTCCTACTGTGTAGGTAACGATACTATTTTGAGAGTCAACTTTAAATGGCCCAGAATTACCATCAACATTAACAACCATATCATCAGTATTATTTGCCGAGCCACCAGCTCGATTGTCACGAACGGTTAATCTAAAATTTAAAGTTCTTGAAACATCAGATAGTACTTCAACTGGAATTTCTAAACCTGATGTTGCGGTCAAACCTGATAATATAGTTGTCATGTTTGGAAAATGCCTAATCGCTGAGAAACTTGGTGAATAGGATCTAAAAAGAGGTCCAGTTGTAGCTGTGCTGTTAGGTACAGTAGTGGCAGAAGTTCCTAAATCCATTTCTTCCCATGAATAAGTGAGTAGATCATCTGTATTAGCATCCGTAGCAGATCCTGTTAATAGGAAAGGGGTGCCTTTTGGGATGGTGTAATCTAATCCTGCATTAATTACAGGAACTGCATTACCAGTAGAAATTAGAATAGCACAGGTTTTTGTTTTGATAATGTCAGTAACTTGTTGAATACTGATAGCGTGAAAATAGGAATCACAATTTTTCTGTATGTCTTTAGAAGTAACTCCTGCATAACTCATAATGGTAGAACCACTTCCCGGTTCCAACTGTGCCAAAGTACCTTCGTTATTACACGTAAAAGTATGATTAGCACCCAATTGATGTCCCATTTCATGGGCTACATATTCAATATCGAAGCTATCACCACTGTAATTTGTTGGTATAGCACATGTATAACCAGCTCCTTTGTTAAAATCACTACAAACACATCCGATACATCCAGCATCACCACCACCACCAATAGGAGCAGCGCCTAATAAATGGCCTATATCATAATTGGCTAGCCCGATTTGGGAATTTAAATTTGTTTTAAGTTCAGATCTCCAGTTTGATTTGCTAGTATAATCAGAATAGGGATCTGTTAATGCATTTGTATAAATAATTGTATCATTATTAGAAATAAGAATCAATTTTACGCCAAAGTCTCTTTCAAAAATGGCATTAACTCTGGTCAATGTATTGTTCATACCAGCTAAGGCTAAAGATTTAGTACCTCCAAAATAACTAGCATATTCAGCAGTACACGAAAATGCCAGTCTAAACGTTCTTAGTTTGCCGTCATCGGCTGCATATCTTGAAACTACAGTGCTTTTATTAGTTTTTTGGGTGTTGTTAACTTGATCAATTGTACTGCATTCAAAGCTGTCTAAAGAAGCTTCTTTCTCTGATTTTTTATAAGCTGTGTAGGTTTTTAAATCAGCTGAGATGGGCTCGATAAACACAGCGGCTTCATCAGCATACAAAATCATAGATTTGAACCCTAATGGGGAATTGCTAAAATATGCTCTAGCACTTGGATTGTCGATACCTATGGCAACGTAAGATTTAATTTCGGGATATTTTTCTGCTAATACCGGATCCATCACGGAATTTTCATAAACTATGAAATTTTCCAAGTTCCCGTCTCCGTTTGGCAACGAAATAATAGTTTTCGAAGAGGTTTTAGCATCCCTTTTTGGAGAGGAAGCTAACTTGGTTTTTAAAGAGTTTACATCTAAATCAAACAAATGTTTTAATGTAAGTTCCTTTTTAAGGATTTCTTTAGAATCCTTTTTTAAAGTAGATAATTTCCATAATGAATTTCCGTTTTGGGAAAATGAAACGCTGCTGATTACCAATAAGGTAATTGTTATTAATCTTTTCATAATATTTAAACTTAGTAGGTTAAGTCATTTCAAATTTACAAACACCTTGTTATTTAATCGATAAAAAGATTAAAAAATCCGATTAAATACACGATTATATATATTTTGCACTAAAAAAATTACTTTAATTAATAAAACAGATGTTTGTTGATATAGGAAAAATTCTGTTTATGATTGTTTGTAATGTGTAATTTCTTATAGATGTTTAACGAAATATAAAATTTATAAAGGGTTTAATTTTTTGATAAAACAAACTTTGGCACAGTTCATGAATAGTACACAAAAGTAACAATCATTAAAATTTATAATCATGAAAAATTTTATCACCCTTTTAGTTGTAGTTGTAATTTTTAGTTTCCAAAGTTGCACTGTAAACGAAACAACTCCAGTAGTCGATAATGATACAATTAGTACCGTTTTTGAAAACAGCGTTCCTTATAATTTTACTGTTAACAATGGTTATGAAATTAATTTTGCTTTACCATATACACTTTATTCTTCGGATATGGTTTTGGTTTATCGATTGACTGGTACTGTAAATGGTAATGATTTATGGGAATTTTTACCAGAAACGCATTATTTTTCAGATGGGACTAGAAATTTTAGTTATAATTTTGATTTCACTAGAAATGATGTTCAAGTATATTTAGAAGGGAATAATTTAGGTTCTCTTAATTCTGTATATAGATTAAATCAAACCTTTAGATTTGTTGTAATACCAGCTGAACTTCGATATGCTGTTGATGTAAATAAGTATTCGGAAGTTATGAATACATTAAACTTAAAAGAAAGTCAAGTTCAGACCATTAATTTCTAAAATAAGTAGTAGTGGTTGCATAAAAAAAGGAAATCTCTCGATTTCCTTTTTTTATGCAATTTAAAGCGATAATTATATTTCTCCAGAATTCATTTTTAAGGAGACTAAAATGCCTGTCAATAAAGAAAGCGCAATAAAAGTTAATGATAGCCATTCGGCTAATTCGATAAAATCATGAAGTAACATTTTTAGTCCAACGAAGGTTAAAATGGCAATTAAACTGTATTCTAAATACGCAAATTTCTCTAACATATTAGCCAAAAAGAAGTACATAGAACGAAGTCCAAGTATAGCAAAAATATTAGAACTAAATACTAAAAACGGGTCTGATGTAATCGCTAAAATGGCAGGAACGCTATCTAATGCAAAAACCACATCCATTACCTCGATAACGATTAATGCCACAAATAAAGGAGTGGCAGTATTTTTAGCTTTTTTGGTTGTAATGAAAAATTTTTCATGATTCATTTCAGATGTAATTGGGATAATTTTTCCAATTGTTTTATAAACGAAGGAATCTTTAGGTTGAAAATCTTCTTCTTTGCCAGAAAGTAACATTTTAACTGCGGTAAAAATCAAGAAAGCTCCAAAAACATAAGTTGTCCATGCAAATTTATTGACAATTAACACCCCAAAATAAATCATCAATCCTCTAAAAATAATAGCGCCTAGAATTCCCCAAAACAAAACCCGATGTTGGTATTTTTGAGGTATTTTGAACGAACTAAAAATAATAGCTATCACAAAAATATTGTCGACACTCAATGATAATTCAATTAAATAGCCTGTAAGATATTTAATTGCAGCCGCTGCAGGCTTTAATTCGTCTGGGTTTGCAATATAATTATTGCTGTATATCCAATAAATTACTCCAGAAAAAAGAAAAGAAATAGTGACAAAAAAGACTGTCCATTTACTAGCTTCTTTGGTACTAATGATATGTGGTGTTTTGTTAAAAACACCTAAATCAAGAATTAGAAAACCTAAAATTGCGAAAACGAATATGTACCAGACAATCATAAATGGAAAAATTTATATTGATACAAAGATACTTTTTGAAATTTTAATTTAGTCAAGAAAAATGACTTATATAAAAAAAGTGCTTTCATTTCTGAAAGCACTTTTAAATAATTTATTGGAATTAGAATTATACAGCTGATTTAACAGTTTTGATAATTCTTGCAGCAATTTTGTATGGATCGCCGTTTGAAGCTGGTCTTCTATCTTCTAACCAACCTTTGTATCCTTTTTGAACAGCGATTAATGGTATACGGATTGAACATCCTCTATCTGATACTCCCCAAGAGAAATCATTGATAGAAGCTGTTTCGTGTTTACCTGTCAAACGTTGGTCATTGTAAGCGCCATAAACAGCAATGTGTTCTGCAGTTACCGGACGGAAAGCTTCACAAATTTTAGCGTAAACTTCTTTGTCTCCACAAGTTCTTAAAATTTCGTTCGAGAAGTTAGCATGCATTCCTGAACCATTCCAGTCCGTATCGCCTAGTGGTTTAGGATGGTATTCGATGTAATAACCATATTTTTCAGTCAAACGATCTAATAAGTATCTCGCAATCCAGATTTCGTCACCTGCTTTTTTAGCACCTTTGGCAAATAATTGGAATTCCCATTGTCCGCAAGCCACTTCTTGGTTGATTCCTTCAAAGTTAAGTCCCGCTTCGATACATAAATCTGCATGCTCTTCGACTAAATCTCTTCCGTGTGTGTTTTTACCACCTACTGAGCAATAATACATTCCTTGAGGTGCAGGATATCCTCCAATAGGGAATCCTAAAGGTAATAAAGTTTGAGTATCCATAATGAAATATTCTTGTTCAAAACCAAACCAGAAATCACCATCATCATCAATAGTTGCTCTGCCATTTGAAGGATGTGGCGTTCCATCAGCATTCATAACCTCAGTCATTACTAAATATCCATTGATACGTGTTGGATCTGGGTAGATAGCTACAGGTACTAACATACAGTCAGAAGAACCTCCTTCGGCTTGTCTTGTAGACGAACCATCAAAAGACCAGTTTCCTAATTCTTCTAATGTACCTTTGAAATTTTCGTGCTCTTCAACTTTAGTTTTACTTCTTAGATTTTGTGTTGGTTCGTATCCATCTAACCAAATGTACTCTAGTTTAATTTTCGCCATAACAATATAAATTAATTTAATGATTTTTAAATGTATGCAAATATAATTTAAAAGTTTATTTAGGTAAAATATTGATAACTAAAATCTGTTTTATGATGTCATTTTTATGAATAACTTATTTTCAAGGGCGCTAAATTTCCAATACAATATTTTTTGTACATAAAAAACAATAATTTCTATTTAAGACAATAAAAAGAATATGTTAATTTAATAATTTTAACATAATTAGCTGTATTGTTTAATTCTAAAAATAATTCATATCGTACAAAACCAAAACTAAATTCCAATTAGTATCTTTGCCAAAAATCTATCTGCTTAAATGCAGTAAAACAATAGTTCAATTAATGAGTTCAGATTCAAGTAAAAGATATGCGCAGCGAGGTGTTTCAGCTTCAAAAGAAGATGTGCATAACGCTATAAAAAACATTGACAAAGGATTATTTCCTCAAGCTTTTTGCAAAATTGTTCCGGATTATTTAACCAATGATGCCGAGTATTGCCTCATTATGCATGCCGATGGAGCGGGAACAAAATCATCTCTTGCTTATATGTATTGGAAAGAAACAGGTGATATTTCAGTATGGAAAGGGATTGCTCAAGATGCATTAATCATGAATATTGATGATTTATTGTGCGTGGGCGCAACGGATAATATTTTACTTTCTTCTACCATTGGAAGAAATAAAAACCTCATCACTGCCGAAGTGATTTCGGCAATCATCAACGGAACCGAGGAATTAATTAAGGAACTCGATTCTTTTGGAGTGACCATTCATTCTACTGGTGGAGAAACTGCCGATGTAGGCGATATTGTTAGAACAATCATTGTAGATTCGACAGTTACAGCTCGAATGAAGCGCTCCAAAGTAATTAATAATGCCAATATCAAAGCAGGTGATGTTATTGTAGGTTTAGAATCTTTTGGTCAAGCCACTTACGAAAAAAGTTATAACGGCGGTATGGGAAGCAACGGTCTAACCTCAGCGCGTCATGATGTTTTCGGGAAGTATTTAGCAACCAAATATCCTGAAAGTTATGATGCTGCCGTTCCTGAAGAATTAATTTATTCTGGTCAAGTAAAATTGACCGATGCTGTCGAAAATTCCCCAATCGATGCGGGGCAATTAGTGCTTTCTCCAACCAGAACCTATGCTCCAATCATTAAGAAAATATTAGATAAATATTCGTCTAATGAAATTCATGGAATGGTGCATTGCAGTGGAGGAGCACAAACAAAAATTCTGCATTTTATAAATAATTTACACATCATAAAAGACAATTTATTTCCAGTTCCACCATTGTTCCAATTAATTCAAGAGCAGTCACAAACGGATTGGAAAGAAATGTACCAAGTATTCAACTGTGGGCATCGAATGGAAATTTATGTTCCCGAAGCTGTTGCTCAGGATATTATTGCTATTTCAAAATCATTTAATGTTGATGCTCAAATTGTGGGTCGAGTAGAAGCAGCCGATGTTAAGAAATTGACTATTAGCAGCGAATACGGAACTTTCGAGTATTAAATATTGTTCATTTGTTTAATCGGTGAATTGTTTAATCGGTGAATCATAGAATTATTTAATCTTTCAATTTTTCAATCTTTTAATTTTATTAAATGTACGAACTCCTTTTTTGGCAATATCAAGACGGAATTTATCTCAACCATCATTTGGTTTACGAAGCTTTGGTCGAACAACAAGAAGTCGAAGGTCTGGAAACGCTTCCTGTTCAAGTGATACTAAACCGAATAAATTCGGTGTTCGCCAATTGGGAAAAAGTAGATGAAAGTAGTTGGAAAAACACCAGTGGTAAAGGGGGGTTTCATATTAAAACAACCCCTCAAAGCATACAAATTGATTGCTACGGCACCGAAGGTAAAACGATGAATCTTCTCGCTGATACTTTAGAAGAATTCAAATGTCCGCTCTACGACCCACAAGTTCCGGTGCGTTATGACGAAATGAACGAATAGAATTTTTATATTTAAACTATGGGAACATTCGTTATCAGTAAACGATTTGATGATCGCTACAAATTTGTATTCACGTCCCGAAAAGGAAAGACTATTTTTACTAGCCCTTCTTTCGAACTCAAAATGGAGGCTGAGGAGAGTATCGAAAAAATAAAGACAAACATCGAAAAATATACTTATGTTAAGTCTAGAGCCGCAAACGGAAAATATTTTTTCAAAATGATGTTGAATGATGAACTAACTTCCACCAGCCGAAAATATACCACACCATTATTACTCGAAAAAGGAATAAATGAAATTATGCAATACGCCACAAAATCGGAAGTGTTAGATTTTTCTATGAATGATTTTGAGTTTGTTGATTTTAATTAAAGTTTTGCGGAGTAGTTCACGACTCTGTTTTGCGGTTAGCACTTTTTTATACTTCTAAGAGTTGGGTTACTTCACTGATAGTATCATTTGATAGTATCAAAAGTTTTTTTTTGTTTAAAGATACAACTTCGTGAAAGTATTTCAGTGCAAAGACAAATAGAAAATTTTACCCCTCAATCTTCGCACTCAGCTCAAACCAGCGTTCCTCTTTGGCTTCAATTTTAGAAATGATAATTTCTAGCTCTTTGGCTTTAGCCAAAACCTCATTTTCGGCAACTTTTCCATCCGAAAATAATTGCTCTATTTTGGCTTTTTCAAACTCCAAATCTTTGATTTCTCGTTCGATTTTTTGAAATTCTTTTTGCTCGTTGAAAGTCAAATTCCCAGTTGGGTTGTTTTGTTTCCAATCGACTTTTTCGGTATTTACCGAATCTAGTTTTTTGGGTTCAACCGAATCTTCATACGCTCTAAAATCGGAGTAATTGCCCGGAAAATTTTCAACTTCGCCTTGCCCTCTAAAAACAAATAAGTTATCGACAATTTTATCCATAAAATAACGGTCATGCGAAACTACCAGTAAACAACCTGGATAATCTAATAAAAAACTTTCGAGTACATTTAAGGTTACAATATCTAAATCATTAGTAGGTTCATCCAAAATCAAAAAATTAGGATTCTGAATTAAAACAGTACATAAATAAAGGCGTTTTAGTTCGCCACCACTGAGTTTTTCTACGAAATCGTGTTGTTTTTTTCTGTCGAATAAAAATCGTTCCAATAATTGCCCAGCCGAAATGATTTTCCCTTTCGTTAGCGGAATGTATTCGCCATATTCTTTGATAATATCTATTACTTTTTGACCCGGTTTTGGGTTGATACCGCTTTGGGTATAATAGCCCACTTTTATGGTGTCTCCTTTAATTACTTTTCCGCTATCGAGTGGCAATGTACCTGTAATTAGGTTTAGAAAAGTCGATTTACCTGTACCGTTTTTTCCAATAATCCCAACGCGTTCTCCTCGTTGAAAATCGAAACTGAAATTATCTAAAATAACATGATCTTTAAACTTTTTAGACACTTTGTGAAGCTCAATAATCTTGCTCCCCATGCGTTCCATATTAATTTCAAGTTCGACTACGTTTTCTCGACGGCGACTTTGGGCTTTTTCTTTGATTACATAAAAATCATCCTGACGTGATTTGCTCTTGCAAGTTCTGGCTTTGGGCTGGCGACGCATCCATTCGAGTTCTTTGACAAACAAGTTTTGGGCTTTGTCGACACTCGAATTTTCAGAAGCAATTCGTTCTTCTTTTTTCTCTAAATAATAAGAATAATTGCCTTTGTATTGGTAGATTTTTCCGTTGTCGAGTTCGATAATTTCGTTACAAACACGTTCTAAGAAAAAACGGTCGTGAGTAACCATAAATAAAGTAATATTTTCTTTGGCAAAATAACTTTCGAGCCATTCAATCATTTCTAAATCGAGGTGATTCGTAGGTTCATCTAGAATTAGTAAATCAGGACGATTGATTAAAATAATAGCTAATGACAATCTTTTTTTTTGTCCACCTGAGAGATTTTTTACTTTCAATTTAAAGTCTTCCAACTTCAATTTGAACAAAATTTGCTTGTATTGGGTTTCAAAATCCCAAGCATTGTGTTGATCCATTCCGTCGAAAGCTTTTTGATACGCTTCTTCATCTTCGGGATTTTCTAGTGCTTTTTCGTAGGCTTCAATTACTTTTAAACTCTCGTTATCCGAGGCAAAAATACTTTCTTCAATTGTTAATTCGTCTTGCAACTTATTGTCTTGTGACAAAAACGACATTCGAATACTTTTTCTAAGAATTACTTGTCCCGTATCGGGCTCATCAAAACCATTGATAATGTTCATTATAGTGGTTTTTCCGGAACCATTTTTGGCAATGAAAGCAATTTTTTGGTCTTTGTTAATCCCAAATGAAATGTTTTCGAAAAGAATACGCTCTCCAAAAGATTTTGATATGTTTTCGACTGATAAGTAATTCACAAGTGTATTTTTTTGCAAAAGTAATTCATTACAAGGCAAGAAGCAATCTTTTAATTTTTCTACTTTAGAACTGTCGACCTTTGCATCTTTGATACATAAAATATATCTTTGAAAAATGCAACTATCAGTCATCATTCTTAATTATAACGTTCGCTATTTTCTAGAGCAATGTGTTTGTAGTGTTCAAAAAGCATTGGAAAACATAGATGGTGAAATTATTGTAGTCGATAATAATTCACAAGATGGCAGTTGTGCCATGATTAAGCATCTTTTTCCTAAAGTTTTTCTGATTGAAAACAAAGAAAATCTAGGTTTTCCAAAAGGGAATAACATTGGGGTTTCAAAAGCAAAAGGTGAATTTATTTGTATATTAAATCCTGATACAGTTGTTGCTGAAGATACCTTTATTAAGGTATTGGCTTTCGCCAAAAAACAATCAGATTTAGGTATAGTTGGGGTAAAACTTATTGACGGAACGGGAAATTTTCTTCCAGAAAGTAAACGCGGTATTCCAACACCCTGGGTAGCTTTTACGAAAATTTTCGGTCTTTATAAAATATTTCCTAAAGCAAGTTTATTTAATCAGTATTATGCTCAAGATCTTTCTGAAAACACAACTGGAAAAGCGGCTATTTTAGTAGGTGCTTTTATGGTTATGAGACGCGATTTTTATATTGAAATTGGAGGTTTTGATGAAAACTGTTTTATGTATTCAGACGATATTGATTTGTCATACATGGCTTTAAAAAAAGAAAAATCAAATTATTATTATCCTGAAACAACTATAATTCACTACAAAGGTGAAAGCACAATTAAAGATGGCGCTTATATGAAACGTTTTAGTGAAGCGATGAATTTTTTCTATAAAAAGCATTTTACTCCCGACGCTTCGGGATCCTTTTTGTTTTCAGTCTTTATGAAAATTGGAATACTATTTTTTTCGTTTTTTAAAATGTTTCAAGGAAAAACTAAGTTGCAAACAAAACCGCTAAAGTATTTGTTGATTTCAAATAATAAAGTTCTTAAAAGTAGAATTGAAGCAAAATTATATCAGGAAGTAGCACTCAAAAAATCTATTGATGAAATTAAAATGTCAGTGGCTACAGAAGTAATATTCGACGCTAAATATATTGATTATAAGGCTATTATTGCTAATTTTGAATCGAATAAAAATAAAAAATTTACCTTTAAAATAGCTTCAAAAACTTCAGATTTTATCATTGGAAGTAATAGTTCTTTTGATCGTGGCGAAATTCTCAAAATTTAAGAATTTTGAATTTAGGTAAATTTGAATAATTCGTGTTTAAAACTAAAATTAATCACTAATTTTGTCCCAATAAAACCATTATTCTATAGGAAATACTATGGCGAGATATGAATTAAAACTTCCTACAATGGGAGAAAGTATTGCTGAAGCAACCATTACAAATTGGTTGAAACAGGTTGGTGAAACTATTGAAGTTGATGATGCTGTTGTTGAAATTGCTACTGATAAAGTTGATAGTGAAGTTCCTAGCGAGATTTCGGGTGTTTTAGTTGAACAATTATTTGCAAAAGACGCTATAATTAAAGTGGGTCAAACTTTCGCCATTATCGAAACTGCCGAAGTTGATGTTGTTAAAAGTAATAAGCATGAAGTTGCTGAACCTGTAGAAATTCCAATTATCGAAAGTAGTATTGCTGTGGCTAAAGAAATTGTAGCTTCAATTTCTAATTTTTCAGATTCAGAAAAATTCTTTTCTCCTTTGGTAAAAAACATAGCCAAAGAAGAAGGAATTACACTTTCGGAATTAGAAGAAATTCCTGGTACTGGAAAAGATGGTAGGGTAACTAAAGAAGATATTTTGAAATTTGTTGGAAGTAGACACGAGCTTGAAAAGCGAACTGGCGAAGCAAAGTTGGAAGTAGCAAGTAATAATTCAGTTCAACTGCCTAAATCAGTTTCTCAACCTCAACCCATAACTTATAACTCACAACCGACAACTTCCTCTTTAAACGGCAGCGACGAAATCATGGAGATGGATCGTATGCGAAAGCTCATTTCTGGATACATGACTACTTCCTTACAAACCTCGGCACATGTAAGTTCATTTATAGAAGTTGATGTAACCAATATTGTAAAATGGAGAGATAAAGTGAAAAATGCTTTTGAAAAGAGAGAAGGTGAAAAACTGACTTTTACACCCATTTTTATGGAGGCTGTTGCCAAAGCATTGAAAGATTATCCGATGATGAATATTTCTATTGATGGCGATTACATCATCAAAAAGAAGAACATCAATTTAGGGATGGCAGCCGCTTTACCAAATGGTAATCTTATTGTTCCTATAATAAAAAATGCAGATCAATTGAATTTAGTTGGAATGGCAAAAGCAGTTAATGATTTGGGTAACCGAGCTAAAACAGGAAAATTAAAACCAGATGACACACAGGGCGGAACTTATACCGTGACTAATGTGGGTAGTTTTGGCAGTATTTTCGGAACGCCAATTATTAACCAACCGCAAGTAGGTATTTTGGCTTTAGGTGCTATTAGAAAAGTTCCCGCAGTTATCGAAACACCCGAAGGTGATTTTATAGGGATTCGCCAAAAAATGTTCTTGACACATACTTATGACCATCGCATTATTGATGGCGCACTTGGAGGAAGTTTTGTAAAAAGGGTTGCTGAATATCTTGAGGCATTTGACGTTGATAGTGATTATTAAGATTTCATAGCTTTATATTTATTATAACAACCAACAAGTTTATAGAAACTGGTTGGTTTTTTTATTATTGGATAAAACTTTTTAAAATATTCGATAAACGACAACTTCAAAAGAATATATTTGTCTTTCTAAAAAATAGTAATGGAGCTTATACTAAAAAAACCAATTTGTTTTTTCGATCTAGAAACTACAGGTATTGATGTTGCCAAAGATAGAATAGTTGAAATTGCTATTTTTAAACTTTTTCCAAATGGTAATAGAGAAAGCAAAACTTGGTTAGTTAATCCAACGATTCCAATTCCACCACAATCAACAGCAATTCATGGTATAAGTAATGAAAAAGTTGCTAATGAGCCTACATTTGCAGCATTAGCGTCTCAGGTGTATGCTATGATTAAAGATTCTGATTTAGCTGGATATAATTCCGATCGCTTTGATATTCCGCTTTTAGCTGAAGAATTGCTTCGTGCCGGAGTTGATTTTGATATGAAAAACCGAGTATCTGTCGATGTGCAAACTATTTTTCATAAAAAAGAAGAGAGAACTTTGAGTGCAGCATTAAAATTTTATTGCGGTCAAAATCTTGAAAACGCACATTCTGCCGAAGCAGATACTATGGCTACTTTCGAAATCATGAAGGCTCAATTAGACCGTTATCCAGAATTAGAAAATGATGTAAAATGGTTGTCTGAGTTTACAACTCGCAAAAAAATAGCAGATTTTGCTGGAATGATTGCTTTTGATAAAGATAATAATGAGATTTTTACTTTTGGAAAACACAAAGGATTAAAAGTTGAAGCTATTTTAGAATCAGAACCAGGTTATTTTAGTTGGATTCAAAATGCTGATTTCCCTTTATATACTAAGAAAGTTTTAACGGCAATAAAATTAAGAAAATTAAATACGAAATAGGTTGCAGATAACGGTTTTAGATAGCAGTCTGAAATCTGAAATCCAAAATCTGAAATCTGAACTGAATGAAAATCATCTGCATCGGTAGAAATTATGTCGATCATATTGAAGAGTTGCAAAATGAGAGACCAACAGAACCTGTTATTTTTATAAAACCAGATTCTGCTATTTTGTTGTATCAGCATCCCTTTGTGATTCCTGAATTTTCAAATGAAATTCATCATGAAATAGAACTTATTGTTAAAATAAATAAAGTAGGCAAACATATAGACGCTAAATTCGCTCATAAATATTATGATGAGATTAGTGTAGGTATAGATTTTACTGCACGAGATGTTCAAAATGAATTAAAAGCCAAAGGTTTGCCTTGGGAAAAAGCAAAATCGTTTGATGGATCAGCAGTACTAGGTGAATTTATTCAAAAAAAACAATTTAATTCATTAGAAAATATTAGCTTTGAATTAACAAACAATAATATATTAGTACAAAAGGGTAATACAAGCAATATGTTGTGGAAAATTGATGAATTAATTTCAGTCATTTCACAATATTTCACTTTAAAAATCGGAGATATAATATTTACAGGAACGCCACAAGGTGTTGCTGTTGTTAAATCAGAAGATGTTTTAGAAGGATATTTAGAATCAAACAAACTATTTAGTATAAAAATAAAATAATGGCATTATATTACAACCTCGCAAAAGTATACGCACTTTCTGACAACGATCCGGAATTTGTAAATCAAATTTTAACCTTATTTGTTAACGAAATTCCAGAAGATTTAGCCGAAATAAAAGAAGGTATAAAAAAAATGGATCATAAACATGCTTATGCTTATGCACATAAAGTAAAACCTAGTCTTGATTTACTGGGTTTAAAAATGGCTTTTGAGGAGATTCTTCAAATTGAAGCTTGGACTAAAAGTGAAGGCGAGAAAAAAGAAATTAAAGAAACCTTTAAGAGTATGAAAAATCAAGTCGAAGATGCTATTAAGGAATTAAGAAAAGACTTTGATTTGTAGTTTTTTAAAAATTATTTTCTCTTTTTTACAAATTAATTTTACAACAAGATGAAGGCTGCCATAATTACTATCGGTGATGAAATTCTTATTGGTCAAATTGTTGATACTAACTCTGTTTATATAGCCAAGTCTCTAGATTTAATTGGTGTGCAAACACATGAAATGGTTTCTATTAGTGATGATAAAAAACATATTTTAGACACATTTGCTAAGTATCAAAACAAAGTAGATATAGTTGTAATTACAGGTGGTTTAGGGCCTACAAAAGACGACATTACAAAAAAAACATTTTGTGATTATTTTGATGACTTCTTAATAGTTGATAAAACGGTAGAAAAGCATGTTATCGAACTCATTGAACGAGTGATGAATAGACCCGCTTCTCAAATTAACAAAGACCAAGCGTTGGTTCCTTCAAAATGTACGGTACTTCACAACCAAGTTGGTACAGCACCTGGGATGTGGATGTCAAAAGAAAATACAGTGTTTATTTCTCTACCTGGAGTGCCTTATGAAATGAAATATTTGATTGAAAATGAAATTATTCCTAAAATTGTTAAGGAATATAGACGTCCTTATATAATTCATAAAACAATACTAACTTATGGGCAAGGTGAGAGTCTTGTTGCAGAACGAATAGAGAACTGGGAAAATAATCTACCCAATTTTATTAAGTTAGCCTATTTACCAAGTCCTGGAAGAGTAAGATTAAGGCTTTCTGCCAGAGGAACTGATAAAGAATTGTTAGAAAAATCTATTGCAGAAAATGTAATTGCATTAACAGCTATCATTGGAGATATTATTGTAGGTTATGAAGATGGTGAAACAATAGAAATTGTTGTAGGGAAATTACTTAAACAGCAAAACAAGACCATTTCAACCGCAGAAAGTTGTACTGGAGGCAAAGTTGCACAGTTGCTATCGTCTGTTAATGGGGCTTCTCACTATTTTAAGGGCGGTGTAGTGTCTTATTCAACAGAGACTAAAATTAAAGTTTTGGGACTTTCAGAGTCGTTAATTCAGACCTATTCTGTGGTAAGTGCTGAAGTTGCTAAACAAATGGCAATCAATGTAAAGAGTATGATGAAAACCGATTACGCAATTGCAACAACCGGGAATGCAGGTCCAACAAAAGGGGAAGCCCAGGCTGAAGTTGGAACAGTTTTTATAGCATTGGCAACGCCCAATGAAGTGATTGTTGAAGAATTTAATTTTGGTCAACCTCGTGAAAAAGTGATAGATAGAACTGTAATTCAGAGCTTACAAATGTTACGAAAAGAAATTTTAAAAAATCTGTAAATATTTTTTGCTTCATCCGTTTATTTTTCTTTTCTTTGCACCCTGATTTTGAATAACGATAAAAACAACAATAATGTCTAGAGTTTGTGACCTTACAGGTAAAAGAGCGATGGTAGGAAATAACGTTTCTCACGCAATGAATAAAACTAAGAGAAAGTTTTCTGTAAACTTAGTTAAAAAGCGTTTTTATCTTCCTGAAGAAGATAGATGGATTACTCTGAGAGTAGCAGCTTCTACGGTAAAAACAATTAACAAAAATGGAATTGCTGCAGTTTTGAAAAAAGCACAGTCATTAGGATTTATTAAATAATCCTTTCAAAATATATATCAATATGGCAAAGAGAGCAAAAGGAAACAGAATACAAGTAATTTTAGAATGTACTGAACACAAAACAACCGGTGTTGCAGGAACTTCAAGATACATTACAACAAAAAACAAAAAGAACACTCCTGATAGATTAGAGATTAAAAAATTCAATCCTGTTTTGAAGCGTGTAACTGTTCATAAAGAAATTAAATAACATTTGAATCATGGCAAAGAAAACCGTAGCATCGTTACAAACATCTTCTAAGAGATTATCAAAAGCCATCAAAATGGTGAAATCTCCAAAATCGGGTGCATATACATTCGTAGAATCTATTATGACTCCTGAAGCCGTAGATGAGTTCTTGAAAAAGAAATAATCATATTTGTATTATATACAAAAGCTACTTTCATTCGGAAGTAGCTTTTTTATTTTCTATATTTACCGATTGTAATTTTAATTTTGTGTGAATGATAGTAGAGTTTGCGGTTTCTAACCTCTAATCTCTAACTTCTAATTTCTTAATAGTTATGAGTTTTTTTAAAAAATTATTTTCTTCAGATAAAAAAGAAGAAAAAATAAGCGAACAAGAAAAGCAAACCTTAGACAAGGGACTGGAGAAATCAAAAACTTCATTTTTTTCTAAGTTAACCAAAGCTGTTGCAGGGAAATCAAAAGTTGATGATGATGTTTTAGATAATTTAGAAGAAATTCTTGTTTCTTCGGATGTTGGAGTAAATACAACTTTGAAAATTATTACTCGAATAGAAAAACGTGTTTCGGAAGACAAATATTTAGGAACTGATGAACTTAATCGAATTCTGCGTGAAGAAATTGCGGGTTTATTATCGGAATCCAATTCTGGTGAAGCAACAGAATTTGTTCAAAACATTGCAAATAAACCTTATGTTATAATGGTGGTTGGTGTTAATGGAGTTGGTAAAACAACTACAATAGGTAAACTAGCTTATCAATTCAAAAAATCAGGACATAAAGTTGTTCTTGGGGCTGCGGATACATTTCGTGCAGCTGCAATAGACCAATTACAAATTTGGGCCGATAGAGTAGGAGTCCCTATCGTTAGACAAAATATGGGGAGCGACCCAGCTTCTGTTGCCTTTGATACTTTACAATCTGCATTGGCACAAGATGCTGATATTGTTATTATTGATACCGCTGGCCGTTTGCATAATAAAGTTAATTTGATGAATGAATTAACAAAAGTAAAACGAGTAATGCAAAAAGTTGTGGTCGATGCTCCACATGATGTGTTATTAGTTCTTGACGGATCTACAGGTCAAAACGCTTTTGAACAAGCCAAACAATTTACAGCAGCTACTGAAGTGACCTCGTTAGCTATTACGAAATTGGATGGAACTGCAAAAGGTGGTGTAGTTATTGGAATTTCTGATCAATTTCAAATACCTGTGCGATATATTGGCGTTGGAGAAGGAATAGAGGATTTGCAGGTGTTTAATAAACACGAATTTGTAGATAGTTTTTTTAAATAAGTGAAAGTCAAAAAAACAGTATTAATACAAAGCACTAATTTTCGTCCATAATTCTTCATCAAAATCCGACAATCCAAAAGTGGGATTATTTGGATCAGCAACTTCTCCCATTCGAATAACTACCATTTTATTGCTTGGAATTATATAAATCCGTTGGTCTTTTGCCCCCATGGCAGCATACATATCTGATGGTGCATTTTTTACCAATGCTCCATTAAAAACTGTTTGATCGCTTGGTATCATATAATGTGATTTTCCATTTAGCCACCACAAATATCCATAACTTGGATTTATAATTTGTGAGGTTGATGTACTTTCTTTAAAATAAGTTTCGTTAATAATTTGTTCTTTGTTCCATTTGCCGTTGTTTAAAGCAAATAGTCCAAATCTTGCCATACTTCTTGTGTTGCTATGGTAAATACTATAAATGGTTCCAAAATTCCAAAACCCATCCATACCAATTTTCATTTTAATTTTTTCGTTAAAATAGGTTTCAAAAGAAGTTTTACTTACTGTTGTAACAACATCCATCAATTTTTGAAATACATTTCCATAAGCCCACCTTGACCCTGCATCTGCTATATAAGTAAGATTTGATTTTATGACAAATTGTTTTGTATCGTCAATGCCCGAAGTCATGGTTAATAAATTTCTAACGGTAATTAAATTTTCTTTTTCTAAAGGCATATTTGCCCATCCTTTTCCTAAATAATCAGATGCTGGCTTGTTCTTATCTAATAAGCCTTCTTGTTCTGCAATACCAATAGTTGTAGCACATAAAGTTTTACCAGCACTATTCCATTCCCAAGTGTCCGTTGCCGAATGTCCATTGAAATAATTTTCCATAACTATTCGACCATTGACTAAAATGATGAATCCTTTTGTGTTTTTGAGCTCTAAATAATCTAATAGCGGTTGAACGGCAGTTGCATTCCAATTTAAACTTGCTATTGTTTTTGTTTCCCAATTTGTACTTGAAACAGGTGGAAAATAAATGGTTTCTTCTGGGATGGTATTTTGTTTTTCTGAGCTACAACAAATAAATAGAAGCAGTACGCTTAGATATAAAAGGATGTTTTTCGTTTTCTTAGATTTCATGTCGAATAAGACCAAAAATAGTATAAATAGTTTAAAGGGTTTTGTGATTTGTAGTTTTCTTATTTTGAATATGATTACTTTTGTATCACTTCAGTATTATATAATTCTAATTCAATAAAGATTTGCATTCTTTTTCTAAATAATAAATTCATGAAAAATAGTTTAAAAATAGTTTTTATTTGCTTGTTTTTTGTTGGTTGCCAAAAAGAAATTAAACCCGAAGAAATTGCTTTTATAAATGGATATTGGGAAATTGAAAAAGTAGTTTTAAATACAGGTAAAGAAAAGCTTTATAAAGTAAACGATAGTTTTGATTTTTTTGAATTAAAAGCTAATAATAAAGGTATTCGAAAGAAAGTTTCGCCTCAATTAAATGGCACTTTTTTGGTTAATGATACATTCGAAAATATAAGTTTGGTTTATATTAATAAGGCAGTGTTTATAGCGTATGCTACAAGCTATGCAAAATGGAAAGAGGAAATAATATTGCTAACAAAGGAAAAATTAGTGCTTAGGAACGATGAAAAAAACGAATACCATTATAAAAAAACAGGACCAATTAATATTTTGAATGATGGCAAAAAGATTAAATAATCAAAGTACTATAGGAGATGTTTTGAAAGAAATCATTCAGGTAAATAAGTTACAGCCTGGGATGGATCAAATTGATGTGAAAGAAGCTTGGAAAAACCTAATGGGTAATGGAGTAAATCATTATACTAAAAATGTGGTTTTGAAAGGGAATACACTTTATGTTCAACTTTCATCAGCTGTACTTAGAGAGGAATTAAGTCACGGAAAATCAAAAATTATCGCCATGATTAATGAAGAATTAAGGCGTGATGTAGTGAAAGATGTTGTTTTGAGATGATTAGATTTCAGGTAGCAGATTACAGATGCATTTCAGAAATAAAAAATCCCGTTTCTCCCGAAGCGTCGGGTTTAAACGGGATTTGTGTTATGTAGATTTTTAATCTTAAATCTGAAATCTGCCTTCTGAAAACTAGAATTGCTCTCTTCCTGCAAAATGAAAAGCACCTTCGATAGCTGCATTCTCATCACTATCAGAACCGTGAACTGCGTTTTCTCCAATAGAAGTTGCGTAAGCTTTACGAATTGTTCCTTCAGCAGCTTCGGCAGGATTTGTAGCACCTATCAAAGTTCTAAAATCTTCAACAGCGTTTTCTTTTTCTAAAATAGCAGCAACTATTGGCCCTCTTGACATAAATTCAACTAGCTCACCATAAAATGGTCTTGCGGCGTGAACAGCATAAAATGCTTGAGCATCAGCCACTGTTAATTGAGTTAATTTCAATGAAATGATTTTGAAACCACTATTAGTAATCATTGCCAATATATTTCCGATGTGTCCGTTTGCAACCGCATCCGGTTTAATCATTGTAAAAGTTCTATTTGTTGCCATTTTTTATTTTTTTTAAATTGGGTGCAAAAATAGACTTTTTTATGGATTCATTTTATCGAATCGTCAATTTATTGGTGATTATTTGATGTTTTAGTTTAAGAAAGTGTAATAATATTAAAATTATTTCCTAATGGTTTCAGTTGATCTATCAATGTAGTGATCAACTTTTCACCATTTTCCCTATAAAATTCCGAAAAATTGGCTTGGCGTTCCTGTAAACTTTGATTTGGAAACAATTCGTTTTGCAAATCGGTAATTCTTTCCAGTTCTTCGGAATGCTTGCGTTTTTGGGCTTTTAATAGTCGTTTTTCGAGATTTACCAATCCTTTTATTTGTTTGGCTTCTTGCGCTTCTACGGCTCCAATAAAAGATTTATCGGTCTGATTGGCTATTTCATGAAGTCTTTCGAATTGTTTTTGCAAAAGTTCTTTTTGAGATGTAAAATCGATTGGGAACTCTGATAATTGCTCTGTTTTGGTATTAACCAAATCCTTTTGTTTGGAGAACAAATCTTTCCAAGTCAGTTCTAATTTATCTGCTTTTTTGGTTTGCTTTTCAGTGACCAATAGAGCCGAGTTCCGAACTAAAAGAATAGGAAATGATACTTTTACAGCATCAAAAAAAGATTTCAATTCTAACCAATAACCAATTTCGCCACCACCTCCTATGTAGCACAAATTGGGTAAGATAACTTCTTGATACAACGATCGCATAATTACGTTGGGGCTAAATTTTTCGGGATGATTTTCTAGTACCGATAAAATTTCACTTTCTGAAAATTCGATAGTCGTATTGTTTACTTTATATTTTCCGTCCCTATTGCTATAGGGATCAAATAAGATACGTTCCCTTAAATTGTTTTCTAAATAGAATAAATTAATCTCTCGAGGATTCACTTGAATATTGTAATTTGATAATTTTCGGGTGGTTTCTATTACCTTTTTATAGGCTGTTTGCTGTAGTAATTCTTCTTTGATGTAAGGTATAAAAGTTCGTTTCAAATCGGCATTATCAGCATCAAGAATCACCAATCCATATTCACCAAAAAGTGCATTGGCAAGAAAACGAGTGGCATCGGCTAAATTGGAATGTTTTAAATATGATTCCTTAAAAAGCGTTTTGATTGTCTCGGCATTTTTGCCTGAACCAATTTCTTTAGAATAGACTTCAAAAAAAGCGTCTAATCCATTAGTAGATAAGCGACCTACTGCTCCAGAGCTGTTGGTGTTCCATCGAAATTTTCGACCTTTTAAATTGAAATAATTGATTTCCTCAAAATCATGATCTTCGGTCGCCATCCAATAAATGGGAACGAAATTAAAGCTGGGGTATTTCGATTTTAATTCCTTCGTTAAATTTATAGTCGAAATAATTTTATACAAAAAATATAATGGTCCTGTGAATAAATTCAATTGATGACCAGTGGTAACGGTGAATGTATTGGAGTTGTTTAAAAGTTTAATATTGTTTAAAGTAGCAGTAGAAGGATTTATTTTGGCATATTGTGATTCTATTACCGATACTAATATTGCTCTATTTTCATGGGTATAATTTGCTTTTTTTTCCTGAACTTGCGCTTCAAAATTTTCAAGAATTGGAAACCGATTGTAGAGAGACTTTGTATTAGATTTTTGGTCTAAATAATCATTCATCAAAGGCGAGAAATAACCGGATTTTTGATAGCTGATAGCGTCTGTTGGCATAGTGAGATTAATTTGGAGTAAAAATACCAAAAATTATTGGAACTAAATATTTGCTACTTTCAAATAATAACCTCATTTTTATCGAAAATATTATAACATTCAAATGAAAGAAAATTCAAGTCCGAATAAAGTAAATTCTTTAAAACATGTTCTTTTTGGTAGTTTAATTGGCACCACCATTGAGTTTTTCGATTTTTATATTTTTGCCAATGCCGCTGTATTGGTTTTTCCACAACTGTTTTTCCCAGGATCTGATTCTACTATTTCAACAATTGAGTCATTGGCGACTTTCTCGATTGCATTTTTTGCTCGCCCTATAGGCTCTGCAGTTTTTGGCCATTATGGGGATAAAATAGGAAGAAAAGCAACATTAGTGGCTGCCTTATTGACGATGGGGGTTTCAACCGTTGCTATTGGATTTCTTCCCACTTATGCCAGCATAGGGATTGTTGCCCCTATATTGTTAATGGTTTGTAGGTTTGGTCAAGGATTAGGACTTGGTGGCGAATGGGGAGGAGCCGTTTTATTGGCCATTGAAAACGCACCTCCAGGAAAAAGAGCCTGGTACGGTATGTTTCCACAACTGGGAGCGCCCATTGGTTTGTTGCTTTCTGGAGGAACATTCCTTTTGTTGAGTGACAACATGACAAACGAGCAATTTTTTGATTATGGTTGGAGAATTCCTTTTATAGCCAGTGCTGTATTAGTTATGGTTGGATTTTACATTCGATTGAAAATTACAGAAACTCCTGCTTTTCTATCTTCTTTGGAAACGAATCAAAAAGTGCAAATTCCTTTGCTAACCTTGTTGAAGTCTTACCGCCGAGAACTCGTTTTTGGAACTCTAGCCGCTGTAACTACCTTTTTGACTTTCTATTTATTGACTGTTTTTTCTTTGAGTTGGGCCGGAACCGACTTAGGTTATGCACGACGTGACCTTCTTATTATGCAACTTTTTTCCGTTTTTTTCTTTGGAATATCCATCCCTATTTCAGCACTTTTAGCCGATAGATTTGGTCGAAGATTAGTGCTAATTGTTTTTTCGGTTGCTATTGCCTTGTTTGGATTTACCTTTTCTTTACTTTTGGGTTCTGGAAACGCAACATTAATCACACTATTTTTGTGTTTAGGAATGACCCTGATGGGATTAACTTACGGGCCTTTGGGAACCTTTCTTTCTGAATTATTCCCAACAGAAGTGCGTTATTCTGGTGCTTCGCTTACGTTTAATTTTGCAGGAATCATTGGGGCTGCTTTCGCTCCGTTAATTGCTATTTGGCTAGCCAAAAATCACGGACTTGCCTATGTTGGTTTTTATTTATCGGCAGCTGCTTTGATTTCTTTTGCGGCACTTTTAATGATTCGGAAGAAAGAGGAGGAGTTTTGATATAGCCTCGAATATCACACTTTACTATCTTGAAAATTATTAGCAATAGCATATCGAATCATATTTGTAAAAGAGGTATTGTCGAGCTTTGGAATTTCGAGAATTGAATTCAATAAAGTGGTGTCATATTCGTTTGCATCTGAAATAAAATAGGGCTTTAAATGCTTTCCAATGCTTTCATAATATATTTTTTCGATTGAATTCTCATATTCAAAATTTAATTTACTTTCTAAAAAAGAAAAATTCGGGTATTCTACTTCTTTCATAATCAACTCCAAACCTTCTTTCATATTAAAACTCTTGAAGTTTACAATATTTAGTTGTTCTATATCATTTCTTTCAAAAGTTTGTGCAACAACTTTGGCAACATAATCTACAGGGATTATATTTAAACTTGATTGGTAATTAATTATAAAACGTACATATTCTTGTTTTCCTTTTCGTTTGGCTGTAAAATAGAAGAATTTAGCCAAAAGATAAAAAACCATGTATTTTGGTATAAAAAAATTGTTTTCATTTCCAAGCATTTTGCCACCGATTACACTTGGTCGTAATATTTGAAATGGTAGGCCTATTGCTTTACATTCAGTAGCAATAAAGTTTTCAGAGTGAAACTTAGCATATTCATATTCGTTGCGGTGCTCTGGTGTAAAATCTAAATTATGAAAATTATTGTCAATCAATCCTTTTCGTGCTCCCGAGGAAAAAGCGGTTCCTATATAAATAAATTTTTTTAGATAGGTATGTAATATGGAAAAAAGAGACTTTGTAAGTTGTACATTTTCATTAAAAATCTTTTCTTTTAATTCGATGTCAGTAGAGAGATTTACATAACCTGCCGAGTGTATGAGGTAGGCTCCTTTTAGTTCTTTTAAAAAAGATTCTTGAGCAGTTTTTAAATCAAAATCAATAATAGTAATGAATTCATTAAGTCGGTTTAATCCAATTTTATTAATATTATTTGGAGTGTAATCACTTGATAGTAAAGTGTTAATTCGTTCATTAGCCGATGTGGTTTTGTTTTTTCTGACTAGAAGATACAACTTATTATCAACATTGGGTTTTTTTATGAAAAGTTCCAAAATCTCATACATAATATGAGAACCTAAAACGCCTGTTGCTCCGGTAAGAATTATTTTCATTATTTTTTTTCTTGGTGGCAAATATAACTTTTTAGAACTAATCAAGTAGTACCTATTTTATTTATAGAAAAAATTTATAAAGTTTCTAGAAGTTTGATTGCAATGGAATTATATATGTGTTAAGTTGTTGGTGAGGGTTTCAAATTATTTTCGAAAATAACCTACTTTTGCACAAAACAATTCCTTTGAAAAGCAAAGTATTCCTCATCACACCACCCTTTACTCAACTGAATACACCGTATCCAGCAACCGCTTATATCAAAGGGTTTCTGAATACCAAAAACATTCAGACAACTCAAGCTGATTTAGGCATTGAAGTGATTTTGAAATTATTTTCTAAAGAAGGACTTGAAAATTTGTTTTGTAACAATGAAGGTGTCACCTCGAGCGCAGTCGAGATGCGTTCCATTTTAACAATAAACACCCAAAGAATTCTCGCTCTCCAAGACGAATACATTAAAACCATAGATAGTGTTATTGCATTTCTTCAGGGGAAAAACCCAACATTGGCATTACAAATTTGTCAGGAAGATTATTTGCCTGAAGCTTCTCGTTTTGCACAATTGGAGGAATTGGATTGGGCTTTCGGAACGATGGGAACGCAAGACAAAGCCAAACATCTAGCGACTTTATACCTCGAAGACATTTCCGATTTTATTGTAGAATGTGTCGATGCTAATTTTGGTTTCAGTCGCTACGCAGAACGATTGGGTCGCTCTGCTAATTCATTCGACGAATTGTATGAAGCTCTGCAACAAGAACCAACTTATATTGATGTAATTTTAATATCGATTCTAAAAGAAAAAATCGAAACCATTCAACCCAAATTATTCCTGATTTCAGTACCTTTCCCGGGGAATTTATATGCGGCTTTTCGTTCGGCTCAATGGGTAAAGAAACACCACCCAAATATCAAAATTGCCATGGGTGGTGGTTTTCCTAATACCGAATTGCGTTCGCTTTCAGACACTCGTGTATTTGAGTTTTTCGATTTCATTACTTTAGATGACGGCGAATTACCAGTGGAGTTACTCGTAAATGCAGTTTGTCACCCTGAGCTTGTCGAAGGGCAATTTAAAAGAACTTTCCTTCTTGAAAACGGCAAAGTAGTTTATAAAAACAATTCATTAAAATCCGATTACAAACAATCTCAAGTTGGCACACCCGATTATTCAGATTTGCTATTAGACAAATACATTTCGGTTATTGAGATAGTCAATCCCATGCACCGAATGTGGAGCGATGGTCGATGGAACAAACTCACGATGGCACACGGTTGCTATTGGGGAAAATGTACTTTTTGCGATATTTCGTTAGATTATATTAAGGTTTACGAGCCCATCGCCGCCAATATTTTGTGTGATCGAATGGAAGAGATGATAGCGCAAACGGGTGAAAATGGTTTTCATTTTGTAGATGAAGCAGCACCTCCAGCCTTAATGAAAGCGTTGGCACTAGAAATTCTGCGCAGGAAATTATCAGTTACGTGGTGGACGAACATTCGTTTCGAAAAAAGTTTTACTAGAGATTTATGTTTATTGCTCAAAGCTTCCGGATGTATTGCCGTTTCGGGAGGACTCGAAGTAGCCTCAGACCGATTATTACAATTGATAGACAAAGGCGTAACGGTCGAACAAGTGGCTAAAGTGACTCGCAATTTTACCGAAGCCAACATCATGGTTCATGCTTATTTGATGTATGGTTATCCCACGCAAACGGTTCAGGAAACTGTAGATAGCCTCGAAATGGTGCGACAATTGTTTGAAGTTGGGGTTTTGCAATCGGGTTTCTGGCATCAATTTGCGATGACAGCACACAGTCCTGTGGGAATGTATCCAGAGAAATTTGGCGTGGTGAAAGAAACCGAAGTTGTTGGGACTTTTGCTAATAACGATATAAACTTCGTTGATGAAACAGGAATAGATCATAATCAATTTAGTTATGGTTTAAAAAAATCCTTATTCAATTTTATGCACGGAATTTGTTTTGACTACGAATTGCAAGAATGGTTCGATTTTAAGATTCCAAAAACCAAAATTCATCCTGATTTTATCTCTGAAGCCTTGCTTAAAGATTTAGATTTTAATATTAAACCGACAGCCAAAATAGTTTGGCTAGGAGGAATGCCAACTTTAGAATATTTTACAAAGTCCAAAAAAGGAAACAGTTGGGAAATGATGACTTTGACTTTTCACGACAAAAAGGAAAGCTTTACCATTCAAACAGCGAAAAATGAGGGAGAATGGTTGGTTCAAATACTCCAGAAAATATCGGTTTCAAATTCAAAAATCTATTCATTTCAGGAAGTAAAATCTGATTTTGAAATTCATTTTAATGATTTCGAATTGTTTTGGTATTCAAAACCGGTCAATACTTTGAGAGATTTTGGTTTATTGGTTTTGTAGTTAATTAAAGTTAAAATTTACTTCAGTTTATTTTCGATAATTATAATAAGTTATATTTACAAACGTTTGAATCTAGAATTACAACTCTTACTTAAAATTGTATTAAATGACAAAAAAAAAAATAATCATTAGCCTATCAGTTGTAGTAATTGTTATTGTTGCTGTAATTGGATTTAATTATGTTTTGCATGGTGGAGCTCGAGATTTGTCCAGTGAAGATTCAGCATTTTGTATGAATTCAAAAAATTTAATTGATGAGTATGCTGCAAATGTTGAAGGCTGTAACAAAAAATATCTCGACAAAGCTATTGCTATAGCTGGAACAGTTACTTCAATTAATGGAAAAGAAGTGATTTTGGATAATTCAATAATATGTAATTTGAAGGATGCTGATGCCACAATAAAAGAAAATCAAAGTATAACATTAAAAGGGAGGCTTGTAGGTTATGATGATTTAATGGGCGAAATAAAATTGGATCAATGCTTTAAAGCTCAATAATACTGATAATTAAAAGTAATTTAAATTAAAATTAAAAGAGAATGAAAAATTTTTTATGTTTTACAATTTTGTTTTTTACCGTTGGATTTGCTTCCGCACAAGATGATTTATTAAATCAATTGACTAGTGAGAAATCAGACACCAAGGAAATTGAGACTTCGGCATTCAAAGGATTGCAAATATGTAATATGCAATCGACAAAATTAACCTCAAAAGGGGAGTGGTACATGATTGTTTCACACCGATTTGGGGATTTAACCAATGGTTTTGATAATTTTTTTGGATTGGATGATGCCAACACAGAACTTGGTGGTATTTATGGTGTAACCGATTGGTTGTCATTGGGTGCTTCAAGACACACTTTAGATAAAATTTATGAATTAACGGCCAAATACAAATTAGCCAATCAATTAAAAAATGGATTTCCGGTAACAATTGTGGGCTATAATACTATGGATATCAATAGTAAATTAGATAAAGATTTATTGCCAGGTTTAGAATTCAATAATCGATTATCCTTTTCAACACAATTATTGGTTTCTAGAAAATTTTCCGAATCTTTTTCTGTTCAATTGAATCCCATTTATATTCACAAAAATTTATACGAATTTGGTGTGGAAGAAAAAAACGAGTTTTTTATAGGTTCAGGAGCGCGTTATAAAATCGCCAAAAGAATGAGCATCAACCTAGAATATGCTGCTCGATTGAATAAAGTGGAGGGCAATAGTTCTGCATTTCAAAATCCACTTACTCTTGGTTTAGATATTGAAACTGGCGGTCACGTTTTTCAATTGGTTTTCTCCAACAGTCAAGCCTTAAATGATGTAGGCTTTTTGTCAAAACCCGCAGGCGATTGGTCAGGAGGTCCTATTTATTTTGGTTTTAATTTGTATAGAGTATTTTAAATTAAAAGTAATTAGTTATGAAAAAAATAATTTTGGTAGTTTTGTTAGCCCTTATAATTGTCTTGGGTTCTGTTTTTAATTCTTGTGAATCAAGCACCTATCAGGAAATTTCGCAAGTAGTAGCGAATCCAACCTATACAAAAGATGTGGAACCAATAATTCGATCTACTTGTACCGGTTGTCATGGCTCACAATTTCCTAGTTTAGAAAGCTATGCAGAGGTAAAAGATGCTATAGAAAATGGGGATTTAATTTGTAGAATTGAAGGTAAATCCTGCGAGGTTATGCCTAAATCAGGAAGAATGCCTCAAACAACAATAGATTTGATTAAACTTTGGGCTTTTCAAGGATATATTAATTAAAAAAGTAATATAATGAAAAAGATCATCACATTAGTAATCATGTTTTTTGTTGCACAACTGGGCTTTTCGCAAAAAATGATGACCCGTTCAGGAGAAATTAAGTTTGAAGCTTCGATGCCTGCCTTCGAAGAGGTAGCTGCAAAAAACACAACAGTTTCGGCTATATTAGATCAGTCAACAGGAGATTTTGCTGTATTGGCTTTAATCAAAGCATTCAAATTCAAAGCGCCGTTAATGGAAGAACATTTTAATGAAAATTATATGGAATCTTCTAAATTTCCTAAAGCTACCTTTAAAGGCAAAATAGCAAATTTTGTTGCATCAAAATTGTCGTCTAAAAAAACAGATTATGATTTAGAAGGTGAATTGACCATACATGGAGTGACAAAAAAAGTAAAAACCAAAATATCCCTTGTTTCTAATGCTGGAAAAATAATAGCAACGAGCAATCTGACTGTTAAGGCTAAAGATTATGGAATAGCTATACCAAGTTTGGTTAAAAGTAAAATTGCAGAAGATATTGGTATTGATATAAAACTAATTCTTGAAGGCAAGTAATTTATGCCCCAAACCGCTTTGTTTTCTGGATTTAAAGCATTGATTCTTTCAATCATTTTTGCATTGTCAACTTTGTTATAAATAGAATTCATACCATTTAATTTTGATTTAATTCAAAAATCCAATTTTAGGTTCTTCATTCTGTAAATTATATATTAAATTTGCATCTCAATAAAAAATAATAATAATGGAAAACGGAATATACGCTAAGTTTAATACCTCAAAAGGGGCTATTTTAGTAAAGTTAACACATGATTTAACTCCTGGAACTGTTGGCAATTTTGTCGCATTGGCAGAGGGAAACATGGAAAATAAAGTAAAACCTCAGGGAACTAAATTTTATGATGGATTAGATTTTCACAGAGTAATACCTGATTTTATGATTCAAGGGGGTTGTCCTCAAGGAACTGGAACAGGTGATCCTGGGTACAAATTTGATGATGAATTTCATCCTTCTTTGAAGCATGACCGACCAGGAATTTTATCAATGGCAAATTCAGGACCGGGTTCTAATGGTTCTCAGTTTTTCATCACTCATATTCCGACAGATTGGTTAGACAATAAACACACCGTTTTTGGTCATGTAATTGATGGTCAAGATATTGTAGATGCAGTAGAACAAGGCGATAAATTAGAAACGCTAGAAATAATTAGAGTAGGTGAGGAAGCCAAAAACTTTAATGCCATTGAATCTTTTATTGGTTTAAAAGGGGCTCGTCTTAAACGAGATGCAATTCTAAGAGCTGAATCTGAAGCAAAAATGGAAAAATTAGCTGCTGGTTTTGAAAAAACGGATAGTGGATTGCGTTTCCAATTCATACAAAAAGGAGAGGGTAAACAAGCGGAAGCAGGCAAAACAGTTTCGGTACATTACGAAGGTTCATTAGAAAACGGAAAAGTGTTTGATTCTTCGTATCCAAGAAAAAAACCAATCGAATTTAAATTAGGAATTGGACAAGTGATTGAAGGTTGGGACGAAGGGATTGCTTTATTAAAAGTAGGCGACAAGGCTCGTTTTGTTATTCCGTCTGATTTAGGGTATGGATCTCGTGGTGCTGGCGGAGCAATACCACCAAATGCTACCTTAATTTTTGATGTTGAACTAATGGATGTAAAATAGAGCCTAATTAGATTTAAGAAATTTCATAATCCCAAACCTCAAAGTTTGGGATTTTTATTGGTCTATAGGTAAATCCGTTGCATGTCCCCATTCAGTCCAGGAACCATCGTAGATAGCTTTTGAATTTTCTGAAATTAATTCGCATGCCAGTAGTACAATACAGGCAGTAATTCCTGAGCCACAAGTGAAATATAATGGTTGATTTTTCAGGTGTATTAGTTTGATTAATTCTTCTTTAGATTTGTATTTTCCATTGTTTATAAGAGTTTCGAAAGGGATGTTTATAGAACCTGGAATATGTCCGTTTCTAATTCCAACTCTTGTTTCTCGAATCGTTGCATGAAAACGTTCTGGTGATCTTGCATCAATCAATATGGCTTCTTTGGTATTTATGTTTTCAAAAATTTGCTCTTTATTCCTTATCATTTCAGGATTAAGTTTACCATCAAAATTGCCTATACTATAGCTAACTTCTTTACATGGTTCAATAGGAAACCCCTCTTTTATCCATTGTGGTAATCCGCCATCTAGAACAGCGATATTGTAATGCCCCATTGCTTTAAACATCCACCATACTCTTGGACTGGAGTAGATTCCTATTGTGTCATAAACAATAATTTTGCTAGTTTTATTTATCCCTAATTTTTGACATTCAAAATTGAATTGAACTACCGAAGGGAAAGTATTAGGTAATGGATTTGAGGTATCGCTAAATGTATTTTTTATATCAAATATTCGAGCACCACAAATTTGAATATCTTGAAATTGGTTTTCTAAATTCGATTGGTTTTTGTCTAATCTAGCTTCAAGAATAATGAGATCTGGGTCATTTATATGTTCGAAAAGCCATTTTGAAGAAACAATTGTAGTTGTCATAATAAAAATAGATTAAAATTTAAACATTGATTATTTAGATAAGAGGTAAATTCTTTATAATAAAAAAAGTCTGATAATCTTTCGATTTTCAGACTTTTAGGTTGGTTAGTTATTTTGGTTTATAGTATTTAAATTAAATATCATCAAATTCAATATCAGTAAAACTTGATGTCGAGGGAGTTTCAGTCTCGTCGTGATTTTCTTCAGGATATTCTTTTTTGAAATCTTTTTGATGTCTTTCTGATATTACTTCTTCACCTTTGTGATTGAGCACATAAGATGTCATTTCTTCTAAAATTTCCCCGAAAGCGGTAAAATCTTCTTTATATAAAAATATTTTATGTTTTTTAAAGTGAAATGAACCATCAGCCTCAGTGAATTTTTTGCTTTCGGTAATGGTAATATAGTAATCGTCTGCTTTGGTTGCTCTTACATCAAAAAAATAAGTCCTTCTTCCTGCTCGTAATACTTTAGAAAATATCTCTTCTTTTTCTAACATGTCATTTTCTCTCATGGTATCTATATCGATTTAGTTTTTATAACTGGTAATCAAAAATCTAAAAAATATATTTATTACGCAAGAATTATTGCAATTCTTTTTCAGAAAGTTGTTTCAAATATAAAGATGCATAATATCCATCTTTATTTATTAATTGATTATGAGTGCCTTGTTGAATTATTTCACCATCTTCTAAAATGATAATTTTGTCTGCGTTTTTTGCTGATGAAACGCGATGACTTACAATAATAGTTGTTTTGTCTTTGCAAATTTCAAATAAATTATTCAAAATTGCTTCTTCGGTTTCAGTATCAACTGCTGAAAGGCAATCGTCAAAAAGTAAAATAGGAGGGTTTTTTATAATTGCTCTTGCAATAGAAACTCTTTGTTTTTGTCCTCCAGAAAGTGTAATACCTCTTTCGCCGAGGATGGTTTCGTATTGCTTATTAAAGTTGATAATGTTATCATGTACCATTGCACTTTTTGCAGCTAATTCTACTTCATTTTGTGTAGCATTCTCTTTACCAAACTTAATATTATTTTGTATCGTATCCGAAAACAAAAAAGCATCTTGCGGTACAATACCAATATTGTTTCTTAAATCATATAAGTTTTGAGTACTAATTGCTACACCATCAATAGTGATTTTGCCAGAAGTAACATCATACATCCGAGATATTAAGGAAATTATAGTTGATTTTCCAGAGCCTGTTTTTCCTAAAATGGCTAAAGTCTCTCCTTTTTTAACATCAAAACTAACATTTTTCAAAGCTTGAATTTTGGTGTCTTCATAAGTGAAATTAACATTTTCAAAAGAAATACTGCCTTCTATAATTGATTTTTCAAAATTATTATTTTGTATTTCAGGTTCAATTTTAAGAAATTCATTGATACGTTTTTGAGAAGCTTCGGCCTCTTGAACCATCGAAGAAATCCATCCCAGTGAAGCTACAGGCCAAGTTAGCATATTCACATATAAAATAAATTCAGCAATGATTCCAATACTTTTTATAGTTCCATTAATATACATTTGACCCCCAAAGTAGATAACCACTAAATTGCTAATCCCAATTAAAGCAATCATTAAAGGTCCGAATAGTGCTTGTAATTTAGCCAAATTCATGCTCTTTTCTTTACTCTCGTGTGCTAAATTAATTAAGTTTTTTTGGTGTTGGTCTTCTAAGGAATAGGCTTTAATAACTCTAATCCCTGAAAAAATTTCTTGGGTAAAACTAGAAATTTTGGATAAATATTGTTGGAATATTGTACTTCTTTTGTTAATCTTAGTGCTTAATTTAAATATAACGTAAGATAAAATAGGTAATGGTAGTAATGTGTATAGGGTTAATTCAGGAGAAACGTTAAACATGTATAGTATAACAATAGCAAATCGTATAATGGTGTTTATGGTGTACATTACTGCTGGGCCAACATACATTCTTACTTTAGAAACATCTTCACTGATTCGGCTCATTAAATCTCCAGTTCGATTTTGTTTATAAAAATTCTGTGAAAGGTTTTCGTATTGTTTAAAAACTTCATTTTTTAAATCAAATTCAATATTGCGAGACATTACAATTAATGTTTGACGCATTAAAAACGAAAGAAATCCTGCAATAATTGTGGTAACGATAATCAATACAATATTCGAAATTAATTCCTGTTTAATATAGCTTATTGGCATCGATTTGTTTGCTATATAATCTTCTATTATTTTGAAAGATTTACTTATAATTTTCGGAGTAAAGAGCGAAAAAATCTGTGCGATAATAGTAATTACAATTCCAAGTAAGAAACTGTATTTGTATTTAATGAAGTATTTATTTAGATATCCTAATTCTTTCATTTTAAAAATTTGCGCTTAAAATAGTTGTGCGAATATGGTTCCAAAGATAAGCTTATTACAAAAAAAATAAATAGCATTTTTGGAGTTTTATTATAATTTAAAAAATGAAATCCCTATTTTTGCAAACTCAAATATTAAAAGTTCTTACAAAGTGATAAACAGAAGACATATTCGTGTTAAGGTAATGCAATCTATTTATGCAATGCATCAAAAAGGTTCGGTTGATTTGGAAAAAGAAGAAAAATTCCTTTTTTACAGTATTGATTCTATTCTAGATTTATACCTAATAATGCTTTCCTCTTTGATAGAAATATGTAAAAAAGAAACTATTTTTTTACAAAAATCAAGTCAAAAACATCTTGCTACAGCACAGGAACTTAGGCCTAACGAGAAGTTTATAAAGAATTCTATTTTTAGAATCCTTTCTGATAATAATTCGCTAAGTATTGCTTTAGAAAATCGTAAAATCAATAATTGGACATTAAACGATGATTATATTTTATTACTGCTGTCAGATATAAAAAAGAGTAAGTTGTATGAAAAATATATGAGTACTACTACCAATTCATTTGAAGAAGATAAGGAGTTTTTGATTGAATTATTTTCAGAAGTAATTGTAACTAACGAAAAATTGTATGATTATCTTGAAGATTACAAACTTACTTGGGTTGACGACATACCAATTGTAAATACTCACATAATCAAACAATTAAGAGCAATTAAATCAATTGATGACAGAGGTTTTAAAGTGCCTAAATTATTCAAAGATAACGAAGATAAAGATTTCGTTCAAGACTTGTTTAGAAAAACAATCTTAAACGAAAAAGAATTTTCAAAAGAGTATGCTAATAAAACAACCAATTGGGATATTGACCGAATAGCGGAAATTGACACTATTGTTCTTAAAATGGCAGTTTGTGAATTTTTAAAATTCCCCTCAATTCCTGTTAAAGTTACCTTAAATGAATATTTAGAATTAGCCAAAGAATACTCAACGCCAAAAAGCAGTATTTTTATCAATGGAATATTAGATAATATAGTTAAAGAATTTCAAGCCGATAATAGAATTATTAAGGCGGGTAGAGGACTAATGTAAAACAATTATAACTTAATAAACAACTCAAGTAATGGAACAATTAAATCAATTTGCACCTTTTTTATTAATGTTTGTGGTAATCTATTTCTTTATGATCAGACCGCAACAAAAGAAAGCTAAACAAGAAAAAGAATTTGAAAGCACCCTGAAAGTAGGTGACAAAATCATCACAAAAAGTGGGCTTCACGGAAAAGTTGCCGAGCTTGCCGAAACTACTGTTGTTGTTGAAACTATGGCAGGTAAGTTAAAAATGGAACGTTCAGCAATTTCTATGGAAATGAGTGCAGTTCTAAATAAAAAAGAACAAGTATAAATATTATTATTCAGAAGTATTTATTAGTTAAAAAGTCCCAATTCAAAATTTAAGAATTGGGACTTTTTGATTAAAATACGTTAATAAAATTTCAGCTACCTTATTTTGATTAATTAGGAATTTAAAATTTTTCAGAAATTTTTAACACTTCATTTAACATTATAAAATTATATTAATTTATTTCACTACTAGGGCATCAATTTCTTGTAGTAGGGGTTACATTTTCTTTAAGTAAATAATTATCTATTGCTGTAAAAATGATTCTTTAACTTTTGGCGACTTTCTGTTTGAATTATTTTAAAAATAAAAAAATCGCCTTACGGCGATTTTTATTTTAGAATCTCAATCGATAAACTTCGTCTAAATCCTTTTCTGAACTTATATTCACATTTAAATCGGTCACAAAACCTGAATTTAAGCCATAAACCCAGCCATGTAGTGTTAAATCTTGTCCTCTTTTCCAAGCAGCTTGAACAATGGATGTTTTAGCTAAATCAAAAACTTGTTCTTTGACGTTAATTTCAACAAAAGCATTGAAGCGTTGTGTCTCATCAGTAATTGAATTTAAGTACTCATCGTGTAATCGATAAACATTTTTTATGTGTCTAATCCAGTTGTCAATGATACCAACGGAATCGTTTCCCATTGCAGCCTTTATTCCGCCACAGCCATAATGACCACAAACAAGCACATGTTTTACTTTCAAAACATTTACAGCATAGTCTAATACGCTCAACATATTCATATCGGTATGGACTACCATGTTGGCAATATTTCTATGAACGAAAACTTCACCTGGCTTGGCTCCAATAATTTCATTAGCTGGAACTCTACTGTCTGAACATCCAATCCATAATAATGGGGGTGTTTGTCCTTTAGCTAAATCTGCAAAATAATTTGGATCATTAGCCAAAGAGGCTTCTACCCATTTTTTGTTATTATCTAATATTTTTTTATAAAAATCGCTCATTTTTTGTTTTGTTAAATTTTAAGAATTTGTTAAACTAATTTCTTCAATATTTAATCATTTTAGAAAATCCTCAGAAAGGGTTTCTCTTTGTATGGTTTTTCTTTTTGCAACATCATAATAATGTTCAAAAGTAACTTTGTTTGGGGTTTCCTTACTATTTTCTAATTGATAGGCTTCTTTAAATCCTCTAAGCTTCACTTTTATATTATCATCTTTGGCTCGGGTAGTTTTAAATTCATGAATTAAATCCAAAATATCATGGGCTATATAGACAGTGTCTTTTGCATCTATAATTACTTTTGAGTTTTCCGGAATATCGTTTAGTGTTGATTTAATTGCCGCTTTATTTAAAAAAGATACTTCTTGAGCTAAATCTATGTGTATGACATCTCCATCATGATACTCTTCTTTTCTAAATTTATAGGCTCTTTGCATGTTTCCTTTTAAGACAAAAATAACGCTAATAATCATTCCTAATGCAACCCCTTTTAGCAAATCTGAGAAAACAACGGCAGATAGTGTGGCAATAAACGGAATAAATTGGTATTTGCCTTTTTCCCAAAAGTGTTTTAGTGTTGCGGGTTTGGCTAATTTGTACCCCACTAATAACAAGATTGCTGCCAATGTTGCCAAGGGGATTTTATTTAATATTGCAGGAATAATCAATACGCTTAACAACAATAATATTCCATGGATTATAGCAGACATTTTAGATTTTGCCCCTGCGTTATTATTTGCCGAAGTACGAACCACCACCGACGTCATTGGCAAACCGCCAAAAAGAGAACTGATAATGTTTCCTATTCCTTGCGCTTTCAATTCTACATTGGTGTCTGTGTAGCGTTTGTGTATATCCATTCTGTCTGCCGCTTCAATGCACAACAACGTTTCAATTGAGGCTACTATGGCAATGGTCAGCCCTATAACCCAAACCTGTGGATTCATAATACCCGAAAATTTGGGCGTTACAATGATTTGTTTGAACTCTTCTAGAGTGGATGGAATTGGTAAAGAAACCAAATGCTCTTTTGAAATGGCTAAAGAACTTTCTGCTGTGGTGAAGATTTCGTTCAAGAGTACTCCCAAAATCACCACTATAAGCGCTCCTGGAATCAGTTTCAATTTCTTTAGAAAAGGAACCCTGTCCCAAGCAATTAAAATAATCAAGGATAATGCGGTAATAATTATTGCTCCCAATTGAACATAATTAACAATGCCTAATAAAGAAGTTATTGTGTTTCCCCCGTCAGGTTGGAAAAAGGCTTGATCTCCTTCAAAATCGCTGTCGTAACCAAAAGCGTGTGGCATCTGTTTTAGAATAATAATGATTCCAATACCGGCCAACATTCCCTCAATTACATTGGTTGGGAAATAGTTCGAAATACTTCCGGCTTTAATAAATCCCAAAGCCAACTGAATTAGTCCGGCAATAAATACCGCTGTCAAAAAGAGGTCAAAAGCTCCCAAATCGGTAATGGCAGTTAATACAATCGCTGTCAAACCTGCCGCCGGGCCTGAGACACTTAGGTGTGATTTACTTAAATAACCCACCACTATTCCGCCAATAACGCCGGAAATAATACCTGAAAATAAAGGGGCTCCTGAGGCCATTGCAATGCCTAAACAGAGTGGCAAAGCTACCAAAAAAACCACTAAACCTGACGCAAAATCAGATTTAAGGCTGGCGAAAATATTGAGTTTTTTTGTCATAATACCGTACTAAAAATTGAATACAAAGATTTTTTGTCACATTTTGAAAAAACGTAAAAATTTGATTTTTAAAAATTAAAATCGACGATGTATTAAACTTGTTCGGGTGGGGGAATAAATATTTTGGAGGAAATTATATCGTGTTTGGATAAATTCTCGGAGAGTATTAAACTATGATTCAATGGATATATATTGTCTGGAGTAGTGGCTACTTCAATATTAAATATGGCTTTAATATCTTTATTTGTTTTTTCTTCTTCTGAAAAACTATAAAATAATGACAGATCTGCATTTTTCTCAATTACACTAACAATAGTTGGAGTAACAAGAAAGGCTATAAAAAATAATAATACTAATTGAGCAGTTAATTTCATTAAAACAAAATTAGGATTTATGAAATGAAATCAAAGCGATTGGATTAAATTTAAAATAATATTAACATCTACTTTTTTAGGAAAATAGTTAGAAAAACGACATTTGTTAAATCGTAAGAATCGTAAAAAAAGAAGATTCTGATTTTATCGTATAATTATAGCTATCGATTGAGCGTGAAACTTGTTTCTTTGCATTGATAATTTTATTTTTTGTATTATCACAAATTATTTTAATGATTCATGAGCTACTTAATATTTATTTCAGTTTTATTATGAAATTTAAGGCATGCATTTTTATTGATTATTTATTGTTTTTTAGAATATTATAAAGTGTAAATCCACGAAAAATGGTTTTGGACAATTACTTCTTTTTCTTTTTTTATGTAATCTAAATAAGCTTGCGCAACGGGACTTAGGGATTTGTTCTTAAGCCATACTAATCTCCAATCTGAAGTAATAGGAAAACCAAAAACTGGAATTATTTGCAGTTCCTTGTTTTTTAATTCATTATTTGACCCAATCAAGGGCATGATTGAGTATCCCAAACCTGCTATGACAGCTTGCTTTACTGCTTCATTAGAAGTAAGTTGCATTTTCATTGGTGCTTTAATTTCATTTCTTTCGAAAAATTGCTCCATTATTAATCGTGTCGCAGAACCTTCTTCTCTATAAATTAAAGGGATGGTATTAAAGATAGATTTCCCATAAGGTTTATTAGGGATAATTACTTCTTTGTTGCCTATTAAATATAATTTGTTGTCTAATAAAATTTCTGAATTCAGCGTTATTTTTTTTGGTAGTACTGAAACTAAAGCAAAATCAACTTCATTCTTTTCTAGACTTTTAATCACTTTCAATTTATTGGTCACGTCCATATTTAAATCTATTCCTGGGTTTATTTTCAAAAAGTCGGATAAAAAATAGGGTATTACATATTTTCCTGTTGAAACGACAGAAAGGTTTAATTTTCCGGATAGAATCCCTTTAAATGACATTGTTAAATAGTTGATTTTTTGAACTTCGTTTAGAATATTCTTAGCAATTTCAACAATTTCCAAGCCAAAATCAGTGACATAAAGTTGTTTTCCTATAACTTCTGTTAGCGGTATATCAAATTGATTTTGAAGATTTTTTATTTGAATTGAAACCGCAGGTTGGGTTAAATTTAGCTCCTCAGATGCTTTTGTAATGCTTTTTACTTCTGCAACTTTTAAAAATATTTGTAATTGATGTAACGTATAGTTCATAAATATTTTTTATGATTAGTATAACAAATATAAATAATAATTTATAAATAACTCATTCTATATTTGCAAAAATAAATTTAGAAACTATGATAGATACTACTAAACACAAATTTCAATTAATAGAAGGGGAATTTTTGCCTGAAGAAGCCCTGAAATTACTGATGTCTTTATTGAATAATAAAATAAATTATCATCAATTAGAGTCTTTTAGTAATCAAATTCGAAATGGGAATGACTTTTCCCATTCAAAAAAAAGAGTTGACTATCTAAAACAATCTATCGAAGATGTTAAACTGATTTTAAAAGATGCTGATAAAAACGTCAAGAAAATAAAAATAGATAGTATTATCCAAATCACTTTAGTTTAAATATCATAATTTGATGTTTGAAGGTAGAAAAATAGTAATTGCTACTATGCATGGAAAAGAAAGTGTAATAGCACCAGTTTTACAAGATGGTATTGGTGTTCATTGTTTTGTTCCAGAAAATTTTGACACTGATTATTTTGGGACTTTTTCAGGTGAAATAGAACGTACTTCATCTTCAATAGAAACGGTTAGAGCCAAATGTCTTACGGCAATGAATTGTACTAATTGTGATATAGGAATTGCTAGCGAAGGTTCTTTCGGATCACATCCGAGTATCTTTTTTGCCAATGCAGATGAAGAGATTTTACTATTTATTGATAAAAAAAATGATTTAGAGATTACAGCCAGAGAGATTAGTTTAGAAACAAATTTTAATGGGTCAATAATTTACACTTTTGATAAGCTTGTAGATTTTGCTAATAAAATTAATTTTCCATCACACGCCTTAATTTTAAAAGATACTGAAAATAATTTTTCTGAAATTAGAAAAGGAATTCAGAGTTGGGATGCCCTTAAACAATATTATATTGAATTAACTTTAAAAGCAACTTCAATTTATGTTGAAACAGATATGCGGGCAATGTACAATCCTACCCGAATGAAAGTTATTAAAGATACAGCTTTTAAATTATTAGATAAACTCAATTCACTTTGTCCAAAATGTTCTACACCAGGATTTAGTGCAACATCAGTAGTATTAGGTTTGAACTGTAGCTTATGTGGAAGTGAAACAAAGTCGATAAAATCAAATCTATATTCTTGTATGAAATGTGATTATGTTTCTGAAATTATGTTTCCCAAAGGTAAAAAAACAGAGGATCCAATGTATTGTGATTATTGTAATCCATAAAATTTATGACTAACGAAATTAATATAGCTGCTGACTTACTAAGAAAAGGAAGTGTAGTAGCTATTCCAACAGAAACGGTATATGGGTTGGCTGCCAATGCATTTAATGAAAATGCTGTTATGCAAGTATTTGAAATCAAGCAACGTCCTTTATTTAATCCGCTGATAGTGCATATAAAATCGATAGATTATTTAGATACAATTGCGTTTAATATTCCACCAATCGCCTATGAATTAGCCAATCGATTTTGGCCTGGAGCATTAACTTTGGTTTTGGAAAAAAAATCAAATATTTCGGATAAAGTAACTAGCGGAAAACCTACCGTTGGTGTGAGAGTTCCTTCGCATCCAATAGCTTTAGCTTTGTTAGAATCATTAGATTTTCCTCTTGCGGCTCCTAGTGCTAATCCTTTTGGGTATATCAGTCCGACAACTTCTGATCATGTCAAAAAACAACTAGGGGATAAAATTCCTTATATTTTAGAAGGAGGATCTTGTGATAAAGGAATTGAATCAACAATTATTGGCTTTGTAAATGACAAACCGGTTTTGTATAGAGTTGGTGCAATTTCTAAAGAGGAAATTGAAAAATGCATTGGAAATTTAGAAATTAAAAACACTGCATCTGCCTCACCAGATGCTCCTGGGATGATTAATAAACATTATTCTCCTAAGACAAAATTTATAGTTTCAAATAATATATCCAATACTATAAAAGATAACATTAATTTAAATGTTGGATTTCTCTTGTTTAAAAATAATGACGAATATCTTTCTACTAATAAATACATTGAATTATCAGCAGTTGAAAATCTAGAAGAAGCCGCAAAAAATTTATATGCAGCTATGCATAAACTAGATGCTATGCATTTTGATATAATTTTTGCTGAAAAATTTCCCGAAAAGCAACTCGGCATAACCATAAATGATCGATTATACAGAGCTCAAGAAGAACATTTTGAATATAAGAAAATTAATAGTAACTAATAAAGAAGAATTATGAATACATCATTATTAATGGATAATTTGACGAGCCCAGCATTACTGTTTTTTCTTTTAGGAATTATAGCTGTAAAAGTAAAAAGTGATTTAAAAATTCCAGAAAACTCCTCAAAATTTATCTCCCTTTATCTCTTGTTTTCTATTGGATTTAAAGGAGGTCAAGAGTTAGCGCACAGTTCTTTTAATATGGAGGTTTTTTGGTCAGTATTTTTTGGGGTAGCGACTGCAATTGTTATTCCTTTTTATACTTTTTTTATAATAAAAAAGAAACTGGGCATCGATAATGCAGGCGCTATTGCGGCAGCTTACGGTTCTGTTAGTGCAGTTACTTTTGTTACAGCTATTTCTTTTTTAGAGCTTCAAAAAGTTGAATTTAATGGGCACATGGTTGCAATAATGGCATTAATGGAAGCTCCAGCGATAATCGTTGGTGTGGTTATGATATCTTTTTTCAAAAAGAATAATGATATAAAAATTTCTGAAATCATCAAGCACTCTTTTACAAATGGGAGTGTTCTGCTTATAATAGGGAGTTTAATCATTGGTATGCTTGCAAGTGACAGCCAAGCAGAAGGGATTAAACCTTTTACAACTGATTTGTTTAAAGGTTTTCTTGTGATTTTCTTACTTGATATGGGTATGACAAGTGGCAAAAAATTATCAGATTTTATAAAAAACGGATGGTTTACATCAGTATTCGCCATTGCAGTTCCCTTAGTAAATGGTTGTTTAGTAGCAATCTTAAGTGGATTTGTTACTCAGGAGATTGGGGATCGATTTATTTTCGCAATTCTTGCAGCGAGTGCTTCTTATATTGCAGTACCAGCTGCGATGAAAATTGCAGTACCAAAAGCTAATCCGGGATTATATTTACCAATGGCCCTAGCGGTTACTTTCCCTTTTAATATCACCATTGGTTTTCCTTTATATTATGCTGTGGTTTTAATGACTTAAATTAAGTTTTTTAATTATTGAAATTAGTTTATTCTAGCAAAAAGGGATTCATTTTTAAATTAAAATGAATCCCTTTTTGCTTTTTTTGAAATTTTAATGAATTCTTGAAAATCAATTTAAGAATATTTCAATCTAAAATTACGGATTGCATTTTTTTTTATTACTGTTTTTTGAAAATTGATAATTCTATCGTAAAATACAATTCTTAACTGGTTAGGTTAAATAAAAGTTAATAAATTTGTTAAAAACTATTATTAAAGACAAAGATTTCATACTAACTAAAAGTTAATTTTGATTTCGATACTTCTAAATAATAGTAATATAATTTAGAAATCAATAACCCAATTAATAATTAAATTAAATTAAACATGAAAAAAGTAATTACTATTTTAGCCTTAGCGCTTACAACAACGGTGACGTTTGCACAAGACACACCACTAGAAATTTCTGGTTCTGCTGATTTGTACTACAAGTATGATTTTTCTAAATTGGCTCAAATTCCTACTAGTTTCGCAACAGATCAAAACTCCGTTTCTTTAGGTATGATTGATATTGCGTTGAAGAAAAAAACAGGTAAAACCTCTTTTGTAGGTGAAGTTTCTTTTGGTCCTAGAGGAGCAGGGCAATCTATTCCAGAAGTAGGAGGTCAATCTTTCCACATCCAAAACTTGTATGCTGCTTATGCTGCATCTGACAAGTTAACTTTAACGGCTGGATATATGGCTACATTTGTAGGATATGAAGTGATTTCTCCATTAGGGAATTTACACTACTCTACTTCGTATTTATTTACCAACGGACCATTCCAAAATGCTGGTATTAAAGCTAATTATGCTATCTCTAGCAAAGTAGGTTTGATGGTAGGTTTGTTTAATAATGACTGGAATCTTTATCAAGCAGATGCTGATTTAGGATTAAATAACATTGGAGCTCAGTTGTCATTAACTCCGTTTGAGGGTTTTACTGCTTATATTAATTACTTAGATGGTTCATCTAAAGGAACTATTATTGATTTAACAGCTGCTTACCAAATTTCAGAAAAATTCAAATTAGGGTTAAATGCTGCTGATTTTGCTGGAGTTGGTGAAGATACAGGATATACTGGTTTTGCTTTGTATCCATCTTATGCTGTATCTAGTAATTTTGGTTTAGGTTTGCGTGCTGAGTCATTTAAATCTAAAAAGAATTCTTTTGATACTTCAGTAACAGCTCTTACTTTATCAGCTAACCTAAAATCAGGTGGATTAACTTTTATTCCTGAGTTTAGAATGGATAATAATTCTGATGAAATATTATTTGAAGATTCAGACGGAGCTCCGGCAAAATCTGCTTCGCAAATTTCATTAGCTGTAGTTTACGGTTTCTAAGAATCCAAAACACTTTTATACAAAAAGTCCCGCAATTTGCGGGATTTTTTTTTGGAACTAATTGTCCTGACAAAAAGAATTCTATCTAGTAAATTTATGTTGTTTTGTCATTCTGAGCGCAGTGAAGAATCACATCTGTTGCTATCGTTATGTGATTCTTACTGCGCTCAGAATGACAAATAGCCACTTATTGTTGTCGGTAAATTCAAAATTAAAATGATACATTATTGTCTTTTAGACAAGTTATAAATCGTATTTATAGTTTTTGGGTCTAAATAAGCATCAACTTCAGTTTGTATAAAGTGTAATTTAAAAGCTTTAATGGCTGCCGTCAGGTTTGTGGTGTTATAGCCAATAATACGCAATCCTTGTTCTATACTGAAAGTTGGAGGTGCATTTTCTAAAACTTCGTCTGGCCATATCCCAAATCCCATTGAAGCTAATGTTTTCCATGGAAAAAAGGCGCTAGGATCTTGTTTTCGTGTCGGTGCAATATCTGAATGTCCTATTATATTTTCTACCGGAATATTGTAGTCTTTCTTTAATTTAGTTAATAATGCCAATAAAGTATTAATTTGTAATTCTGAAAAGGCTTCATTACCATTATTATCTATTTCAATCCCAATAGAACATGAATTGATATCAGTGTTTTTTCCCCAGGATGAAATTCCTGCATGCCAAGCACGGAGATAATCGTTTAGCATGTGAACTATTTTACCATCTTTAGAAATAACATAATGAGCACTTACCTTGCTTTCGTTTTTAGTAAATGTTTTTATAGTTTGTTGTAACGAATCTTGAGCGGTGTGGTGAATGATGATAAAATTGGGTTTTCTAAGATTGAAATTTACAGTGCCAATCCATTCCGTACTGATTCCTTCTTGCAAAGGAATACCGCCAGTTTTTGATATTGAATCTTTATAAATCAATAATTGTTTTAAATATAAAGAATCGCGATTTGTTTCTGGTATTTCTACTTTTTGTAATGAAGTTGCTTCTTTGACAGATATGGTTTCCTTAATTGTACTTAATTTTTCGTCATATACTTTCTCACTTTTTTTATACGGATTTGTTGAGCAAGAAATTAGAATTAAATTCAGTATTAAAATGTAATTAATTTTTTTAGATAACATCATAACCAAAGATTTTTAAAATATTAAATTAAAAAATTATTTCTTTTTTCTTTTAGAATTTGATTTTTTAGGATTTTTAATCTCTTCTTTAAAAAGAATGTATTTTTCTTTTTGATCTTTGTTTAAAAATTCACCTATTTTTCTATCGGTAGTTTCGCTTAAGGCTTCAAAATTTTTTATTTGGTCTTCTTGGCTAAATTTCTGTTTCAATAATTTTCCTTGTTCAATTATACTTTCTTTAAGCACAATTGAAATCGCAATAACTTGAAGTTCGTCTAAATTCACTTCTGTTTTCATTCTCTCCATTATTATGCCAACAGTTTTTTCAACAGGAACTTCTTCAGGTTTATCATCTGGAGTGGGCTGACTCATTTGGTTCATGCCATTATTTTGTCTGTTCATTCCGTTTCCGAATCCGTTATTGCCAAACTGAGCATGAAGAGAATTGATTGAAAATAAAACAAAAGAAAAAGCGACTATTAAGTTTGATGTTTTCATATTATTTATTAAACTGGTTCTGCAAATAAATCAAATTCAGTAGCGTCAGTAACTTTTATCATTACAAATTCGCCTGTTTTTACATAGTGTTTCGATGCGTCAATCAAAACTTCATTATCTACATCGGGACTGTCAAATTCTGTTCTGCCTACAAAATGGGCTCCTTCTTTTCTGTCAATGATGCAACGGAAAGTTTTGCCAATTTTCTCTTGGTTCAAATCCCATGAAATCTGTGATTGAATTTCCATGATTTCGTTGGCTCTTGCTTGTTTTACATCTTCAGGAACATCATCGATTAAGTCAAATGCTGTTGTGTTTTCTTCGTGGGAGTAGGTAAAGCAACCCAACCGTTCAAATTTCATTTCTTGAACCCAATCTCTCATAATCTCAAAATCTTCCTGCGTTTCGCCAGGATAACCCACGATTAAAGTAGTTCTTATAGTCATACCTGGAACTGCTTCACGAAATTCTTTCAGCAATTTTGTTGTTTTTGCTTTTGTAGTACCCCGTTTCATCGATTTCAAAATAGAATCTGAAATGTGTTGCAACGGAATATCAATATAATTACAAATCTTAGGTTCCCGTTTCATGATTTCTAAAACATCCATAGGAAAACCAGTAGGGAAGGCGTAGTGCAAACGAATCCATTCGATTCCTTCCACTTTTACCAAAGCTTCGAGTAATTCGCCTAGATTTCTCTTTTTGTAAATATCTAAGCCATAATAAGTCAAATCTTGTGCAATCAAAATCAATTCTTTTACACCATTTTTAGCCAAACCTTCAGCTTCTTTTACCAATTTTTCGATGGTTTGTGAAACATGTTTTCCACGCATCAATGGAATGGCGCAAAAACTACAAGGTCTGTCACAACCTTCGGCAATTTTTAAATAAGCATAATTTTTTGGAGTGGTAGTTATGCGTTCGCCTAATAATTCGTGCTTATAATCGGCTCCCAATGCTTTTAATAAAGCTGGTAATTCTGTGGTGCCAAAATATTGATCCACATTTGGAATTTCTTTTTCTAAATCAGGACGGTATCTTTCAGATAAACAGCCCGTAACAAAAACCTTATCTACTAATCCTTTCTCTTTTTTATCAGCATATTCTAGAATCATATTTACCGATTCGGCCTTAGCGTTATCAATAAAACCACAGGTGTTAATTACTACAATATTTCCTTCTTGCTCATGTACAACATCTTTTCCGCTGGCACGAAGTTGACCCATTAACACTTCGCTATCGTATACATTTTTCGAACATCCAAGGGTGATGACGTTGATTTTATTCTTTTTTAAAGATTTGGTTCTCATAGATTTATAATCCCTATAAATTGGGAATTTTGCAAAATTACGATTTTTATTTTTAGAAGCATAAACCTTTGTATTTTTTTAGAGTGTTGAGTCCCGCTTTTCGTTTTAATCTCCCGAAGAAAAATCGGGAGGATTTCCACTGCACTCGGGTCTATTTTAGTACTTTTAGTATTTCAAAATATCCACTAAAAGGAAAACCACTTCAATAAATGAAATGGCTTTCTATTTACAATATTTATATCCAGTTTCTGCTCCCTCTCCTTTGGAGAGGGCTGGGGGAGAGGATTATAATTCAAACAACAAAGTTAGTGATAGATTATTATTTGTAGTATTTATGGTTGCCCCATCTGTAAATCCTTGAGAGAAAAAACCTTGATTGGAATTTCTTTTTGATGTCGAATACGATACATCTAATTTTGTCGAACCAAAATTATAGCCCAATCCTCCAGAATATACCTTTAAATCACCAACGGTTGTCCCGTTTTTATATGGACTTTGTTCAAAACGATAGCCACCTCTTAGGCTCCATTTTTCTATTTTGTATTCGCCACCCAGACGCAATTCGCCTGTTTGCCCCAAGCTATTCGCCATTGTAGTATTGACAGAAGTGAATTCGTTTTGGGGTTTAAATTGGGTGTTCGAATAATCTTTTATAGCATAATCTATACTAAGCAAACCTGTTTTTCCAAAAATATAGGCAAAGCTCCCTGTGATTTTTCCGGGTGTTTGTAGTTTATAAGGTGCATAAACATTTGGGAATTGAGGCTCAACAACATCCGTTGGAAGCTCTCCAGAAGTATTCTCACTTACAACAAGGAGTTTTTGCGATAATTCATCATTCAAATTATAATAGGTTGGTGATTCATAAGCAAGACCCAAACGGATTTCTTTAGTCGCTTTTACAATAGCACCCAATTGAAACGAAAATCCATTTCCGTAAGTGTATAATTCATTTTCAAAACGCAATCTAGATACGGTATATTCTGAAGTCAAAGGAGCACCGTTGTCTTCATAAAAACTAGATGTTTGTCTGTAATCGGTAAAATGAGCGTTTAGGTTTATCCCTAAATACAACTTGTCTTGGTAGGACGTTGCAGTATTAAAGGAAAGTTTGCCATTATATCCTGTAGATGTGATTTCGTTTTCTTGAAAGTAATTTCCACCTTCAGGCACCAGAGAAACATAATTTCGATTTGTAGCTTCATTATAATCGGAAGCTTTATTAATTATATATCCTTGTCCAAAATACCCTAAAAATGCTTGTTGAGAACCAAAACCTTCATTCAAACCCAAATAATCATAAAGTTCTGTGTCGGTTTCTCCGTTTTGTAATTCTAAATTAGAGGAAGATACACCGCCGTCTCTATTGGCATAATAAAGGAAATACTGGTCTATAGAATTATTAGGATTAGTTCCAGCCGAAAACAAGCTATTGTTTAGGTTGTTGGTATTCTCGTAGTTTACTGCCAATGAAATCTTTTTCCAATCACTTTTTGGGTCATTGTTTTTAAAAACGAAAACACCACCGGCTTGATTCAAATCAAAAGAATTGTTTTTTTTGGTAGTCTTATTTACAAAATAACTAGAGTTATTTTGAATGTTGTAGTTGCTAAGAGTTGCACTTACTTGATTGTTGGAGAATATTGCTGAACCAGCAGGATTTACATTTATAGCCGACAGATCTCCTCCCAATGCTCCAAAAGCGCCTCCCATAGCTCTAAAACGCGCCGTTCCGTTGAGGTTGTCTTGAGCATATCGTAGGGCATCAGGAATATCTTGCGCTTGTGTAAACCCAAATGTAAAGCCTGCAAACAATAAGAAAAGTTGTTTTTTCATTTCAATTTAAATAAGGTTGTTTCTTTATTTTAATTAAGTCAATATTATCTTCTTCCTCCGCTACCAGATGATCTTCCTCCTCCGCCGCCAAAAGATCCACCACCACTGTTAGATGATCGGCTACCGCTGTCAAACGAACTCGAACTTCTCGAATTGTTTGATGAATTATTGGAACTAGGCGTGTAGGATCTAGTAGGAGTAGTGCTTTCGGAACGAGTAGTATTGGTGTCTGAATTGGTTCTAGTACGATTCGTCGAAGTGGAATTATTTTGAATTTGTGATTCGGTTCTTCTTATAACGGTTCTGTTTAAATCATTATTAGAAGCGTTTCTACTCGAAATGGTATAATTTGATCTGTTATTTACAGTGTTGTTTTGGGAATTGCTTCTGTTTACATTTCTAACATTAGTATTTGCAGATCCACGTCTGCCAACTGCATAAGAATATTGATTGTTGGAGTAATATTGGTTTCCCCAATTATTACATCCCCAACCGTTGTTCCATCCCCAACCAAAATTTCCTCCCCATCCATTGTTCCAATTATTCCATCCCCAACCGCCGTACCAGTTATTCATTCCCCATCCGTTGTTCCATCCCCAACCGCCATACCAGTTGTTCATTCCCCAACCAGAATTCCAGTTGTTCCATCCGTTATCATTTACGTAAATAATAGTGGTATTAGGGTTGTTGTATTCACGATTTGCATCAGCATTGTTTGAATTAATAATATTATCATTTTGTACATCGTTAAATAATCCACTAGATAAATTTTCGTTTTGCAAAGAATTGAAATATTCTTTGTATTTATTATTCGAAGTATTTTGGGTTACATTTTCAGTAGTTCTTTTTTCGATGTTTCTAACCTCGGTATTTCCATAAATACCGTCAGTATCATAATAGGAACTGTTTTGGTATGAGCTACAAGATGAAATTAAAATACTTAATACACCAATATAGGAATAAAGTGCTGTTTTTGCGGAAAAAGTAATAGTAGTTTTCATATCTGCGTTTTTTTATTGTTGCACATTACAAAAATAGTTAGTTTTGCGGAACTATTTAGTTAAAAAAGATAAAACAAAATTTGTGCCAAACTATTCAATATGAGCAAGAACCTTACTACACGAGCAGAAGATTATTCAAAATGGTATAACGAGCTGGTGGTTAAAGCCGATTTAGCCGAAAATTCAGGAGTTAGAGGCTGCATGGTTATCAAGCCTTATGGATATGCAATTTGGGAAAAGATGCAAGCTGAATTAGACCGAATGTTTAAAGAAACAGGACATCAAAATGCTTATTTCCCTTTGTTTGTTCCCAAAAGTATGTTTGAAGCCGAGGAAAAAAACGCAGAAGGTTTTGCTAAAGAATGTGCTATTGTTACTCATTATAGATTAAAAAACGATCCTGATAATCCAGGAAAGTTAATGGTAGACCCAAATGCTAAATTAGAAGAGGAGTTGATAGTTCGTCCTACAAGTGAAGCTATAATTTGGTCTACTTATAAAGGTTGGGTGCAATCTTACAGAGATTTACCTTTGCTAATCAACCAATGGGCTAATGTGGTTCGTTGGGAAATGCGTACTCGTTTGTTTCTTAGAACGGCAGAGTTTTTATGGCAAGAAGGGCATACGGCGCATGCAACAAAATCAGAAGCTATCGAAGAATCTGAAAAAATGATGCATGTATACGCTGATTTTGCAGAGAATTTTATGGCAATTCCAGTTATTAAGGGATTGAAAACAGAATCAGAGCGTTTTGCTGGAGCTGAAGAAACGTTTTGTATTGAAGCTTTGATGCAAGATGGTAAAGCGCTACAGGCTGGAACATCACATTTTTTAGGTCAGAATTTTGCGAAAGCCTTTGATGTTAAATTTGCTAATTCTGAAGGAAAACAAGATTATGTTTGGGGAACTTCATGGGGGGTTTCTACTCGATTAATGGGTGCGTTAGTAATGACACATTCCGATGATCAAGGATTGGTTCTACCACCAAATTTAGCTCCAATTCAAGTTGTAATTGTGCCAATTTACAAAAATGATGAGCAATTAGAGCAGATTACAACTGAGGTAGATTTTCTGGTAAAAGAGTTTAAAAAATTAAATATTTCGGTTAAATACGATAACAGAACTACGCAAAAACCAGGATTTAAATTTGCTGAATGGGAGTTAAAAGGTGTTCCGGTTCGAATTGCAATTGGACCAAAAGATCTTGAAAATGGAACTTTTGAAGTGGCTAGAAGAGATAATTTGACAAAAGACACTGTTGTTAAGGATGGAATTGCTACATATATTAAAAATTTATTAAATCAAATTCAAGAAGATTTATTCAATAGAGCATTGATTTATCGAGACACTCATATTACGGAAGTCAATAGTTTTGAGGAGTTTAAGGAAGTTTTAGAAAGTAAAGGTGGATTTTTGTCAGCTCATTGGGATGGAACACCAGAGACTGAAGAAAAAATTAAGAATTTAACAAAAGCTACTATAAGATGCACACCCTTAGACAGGGTTAATCAAGCTGGAAACTGTGTATTTACTGGAAATTCTTCAATTGGAAGAGTGTTGTTTGCAAAGGCATATTAAAAAAATATTTTTTTTTTTGCCTCTACTATTGTACGTCTAAAAAATAGTTGTATTTTTGCATCCGCATTACAGAAGTTTGGTCCCTTCGTCTATCGGTTAGGACGCCAGGTTTTCATCCTGGTAAGGGGGGTTCGATTCCCCCAGGGACTACAAAAAAAATAATTTAAGAAAAAATCATTTAAGAAAATGGCAAATCACAAGTCAGCTTTAAAGAGAATTAGAAGCAACGAGAAAAAAAGAGTTTTAAATAGATACCAACATAAAACTACTCGTAATGCAATTAAAGCATTAAGAATAGCTACGGATAAAGTTGATGCAACATCTAAATTATCAAGTGTAATTTCGATGATTGATAAATTAGCAAAAAAGAATATCATTCATGATAACAAAGCTTCTAATTTGAAATCTAAATTAACAAAACACGTTGCTAAATTGTAATTGTTTTGTGTTTAATCATAAAATAGCCTCAAGTATTTGAGGCTTTTTTTATGATTAAATTTTAGATTTAATATATCCTAACATTTCTTTTGAAATAGGCTTTGATAAAAAATCTAAAACCATAGGGTATTTTTTTGATTTTTCTAAATCAGAGGGGTCAATGGTTGAGGATAAAATTATAATTTTTATGGAATGGAATTCTGAAAATTCATCTGTGCTAAAAACATTTATAAATTCCCATCCTCCCATAATTGGCATGTTTAAATCTAAAAAAATTAATTGCGGAAGTATTGTTGACTGTGCTTCAATACGATTCTTTTGGAGTGCTTTAAAGTAATTTAAGGCATCTTCCCCGTTAGAAGCGGTCGCAATTTCTTTAGAAAATGAATTCTTTACAATAATCATTTTGCATAACATTAAAGTTATTGCGTCATCATCTATACATAAAATTTTATCTAACATTTTTTTTATTTGTTATTAAATGTAATTGTATAAGTAGTTCCTTTGTCGACTTCGCTATCAACAAATATTTTACCTCCCATAGTTTCTACTTGAGATCTCACTAAGTATAATCCTAATCCTTTACCTTCAACATGAGTGTGAAATCTCTGGTAAAGTCCAAAAATCTTTTCTCCATTTCTAACTAAATCAATTCCAATTCCATTATCCTGAAATGTCAAAACTGTATCTTCCCCATCCTTTTTAGTTGAAATATTTATTTTTAGTGGGTGTTTGTCTGATTTATATTTTAATGAATTCGTTAATAAATTCAATAAAATACTTTCAAGATAGGCTTTATTAGTATTTATGATAGCTGCTTTTTCAAAATTAATTTTCAAAATTGGCTTATGAATTCCGATAAGAAAATCTAGTTGGCTAAATACATTCTCAAAGATGTCATTTAAATTAACGTCTTCTTTTTGAATTGAAAGATTGTCTTTGATTACAACTACTTTTACCAAATCGCTAATAGTTTCATTTAAATGATGGGTAGATTTATTAAACCCATCTAATATTTCTTTCAATTCAGGGTCTTCTATTTGAATATCTTCAAGTAAATTTAGAAGTCCAGTTAAATTAGACAAAGGGGCTCTAAGATTATGAGAAGTAATGTATGAAAATTGTTTTAAATCTTTATTGTTTCTTGTTAGTTCGCTAATTAGCTGTTCTTTTTCAACCTCTTGCTTTTTCTCAACAGTAATGTCCCTTTGAATCGAAATCCAGTGTGTTAATTCTTCATCTGTATTAATTACAGGAATCATAGAAAAGTTAACCCAATATGATTCTTTGTTTTTATTGTAGCTTATAGTTTCTACTTCGCATTCTTTTTCACTTTCAATTGCAGTAATTAGTTTTTTATATTCTTTGTCATCTGAATTAGGACCATTAAAAAGACTTGGAGATTTACCTATTATTTGATCTGTAGAGTAACCAGTCATATTAAAAAAAGCAGGGTTTGCATAAACAATCTTTGGTATGTTGCCCTCAAATGATTTTGGTTCTGTAATAATTATTGAGTTTCTGGTATTGGTAATTACTGTTTCAAGCAATTTAAGCCTTTGTTCCTCTTCTTTTTGTTTCGTTATATCTTGAATGGCGGCTATCATCCTAATAGATTTTCCGTTTTTATCTTTCATAATATAACCTCTGTCCAAAACAAATTTATAGGTTCCATCCGAACACTTAAATCGATATTGATCTTGCCATCGTTCCGTTTTTTGTTCTAATAAGGAATACAGTCTTATTGACATTTTAATACTGTCTTCAGGGTGAATGTTCTCAAACCACCAAGAACAGTTGTTTCCAATTTGATTTTCATTGAATCCAAAAACGTCTAAAACGCCCTTACTCCAAATAATGTTATCTTCTTGAATCCTCCAGTCTCTAATTATATCACTTGTAGCTTTAGATACAATATCATTTAGTTCGTTAATTTCTTTAATTTTAGTATTGGTGTCAATAAGCCTTTTAAAAATTTTATTGTACCTAATTTCTTTATTGGTTAAAATTATTTTTGTAATCAAAGCGATTACCAAAACAAATAGAATGTCTTTAACTAAAATTAAAATTGGGTTAATAGTATATTTTAAAAGGATTGCATTAAAAATAAGCACCAATAACAGTGATGTGAAAATATATATAAATAGTACTTTATTATTCTTGTTTTTCATTATTCAAATATAAATAAATATTTCAATATTATATGTTAGAAAATTAATGTTGTAGCATTTTAAAGTTAAAATTCTTTAAAGTTATTATACTGTAAACTATTAAATTCTATGTATATTTTATATTAAAATAAAGTGTACCTTTGCAACTTCAAAAAAAAACAGATGGAAGCTATTAGAAACATTGCAATTATTGCTCACGTCGATCACGGTAAAACCACTTTGGTTGATAAAATTATGTATCACTGTCAATTATTTCGTGACAACGAAAATACAGGCGACTTAATCCTTGATAATAATGACCTTGAGCGCGAAAGAGGTATTACTATTACTTCAAAAAATGTTTCGGTAGTTTATAAAGGAACCAAAATCAACATTATTGACACTCCTGGTCACGCCGATTTTGGTGGAGAAGTTGAAAGAGTGCTAAATATGGCTGATGGAGTTTGTTTATTAGTAGATGCTTTTGAAGGGCCTATGCCTCAAACGCGTTTTGTATTGCAAAAAGCGATTGACTTAGGTTTAAAACCTTGCGTGGTAATTAATAAGGTAGATAAAGAAAACTGTACTCCAGAAGAAGTACATGAAAAAGTTTTCGACCTAATGTTTGAATTAGGTGCTGAAGAGTGGCAATTGGATTTCCCAACGGTTTACGGTTCGGCTAAAAATAACTGGATGTCAGATCATTGGGATAACATAACTGATAATGTGGAAGCCTTGTTGGATATGGTAATTGAAAATGTTCCAGCCCCTAAAGTTTCTGAAGGAACGCCTCAAATGTTGATTACATCATTAGATTTCTCAGCATTTACAGGCCGTATCGCAATTGGAAGATTAGAAAGAGGTGTTTTGAAAGAAGGAATGCCAATTTCTTTGGTAAAAAGAGATGGAGCTATTTCAAAATCTAGAATTAAAGAATTACACACTTTTGAAGGTCTTGGGCGTAAAAAAGTGCAAGAAGTAATTGCAGGTGATATTTGTGCTATTATTGGAGTTGAAGGGTTTGAAATTGGAGATACTATTGCCGATTTTGAAAATCCAGAAGCCTTAAAAACCATTGATATCGACGAACCTACCATGAGTATGTTGTTTACCATTAATGATTCACCTTTCTTTGGAAAAGAAGGTAAATTTGTAACTTCTCGTCATATTAGAGATCGATTAACAAAAGAATTAGAGAAAAATTTAGCCATGAAATTGGGTGAAACCGATTCTGCAGATAAGTTTATGGTTTTTGGTCGTGGCGTATTGCACTTGTCGGTTCTTATCGAAACGATGAGAAGAGAAGGATACGAAATGCAAATTGGTCAACCACAAGTTATCATCAAAGAAATTGATGGTAAAAAATGCGAACCAATTGAGGAATTAACCATCGATTTACCAGAAACGCTTTCGGGAAGAGCAGTTGAGTTTGTTACTTTGCGTAAAGGTGAAATGCTTTCTATGGAAACTAAAGGCGAACGTATGGTTGTGAAATTTAATATTCCATCTCGTGGAATTATTGGATTGCGTAATCAATTATTGACTGCTACTGCCGGTGAAGCCATTATGGCACACCGTTTTATAGGATATGAGCCTTACAAAGGAGAGATTTCTGGACGTAACAAAGGGTCATTGATTTCTATGGAAAAAGGAAAAGCGATTCCGTATTCTATCGATAAATTACAAGATCGTGGTAAGTTTTTTGTTGAGCCAAATGCCGAAATTTACGAAGGTCAAGTAATTGGAGAAAACTCTCGTGGAGATGATATGTGTGTGAATGTGACTAAAGAGAAAAAACAATCGAATGTGCGTTCGTCTGGAAATGATGAAAAAGCTAGAATTATTCCTCCAATCATTTTCTCATTAGAAGAAGCTTTAGAATACATTCAGAAAGACGAATATGTTGAGGTTACACCAAAATCGATTCGTTTGCGTAAAATATATTTGACAGAAACGGATAGAAAAAGATTCAAATTCTAATCTGTATTTTCATAATAAACTAAAACCATTCTTTTGAGTGGTTTTTTTTATTTGTAAGTTCAAGCTATAAGTGCAACAGATAAAATTAAAAACACTTGGAGTTATCCCCCAAGTGTTTAAGGTCAAAAGCCTAAATTTGTCTTGCATGAAAAAATATAAACAACTAACCGTTGAGCAAAGATACCAAATCGAAGCTCTATTACAAGCTGGTTTTAATCAAACAAAGATAGCCGATCAGCTAGGTGTTCACCGTAGTACAATTGGTAGGGAATTAAAAAGATCCATACCCAAAAGAGGAAGAGGTTCTGGCGAATACTGTGCTGCAAATGCAGAGCGAAAAACTCGTAATCGTCATAAGGAAAAACACAAAAGGGTTTTATTAACTCCTGATTTAAAGCAAGCTATATTTGATAAAATGACTCTGGATAAATGGAGTCCAGAATTAATATCAAAGCGCTGGAAATTAGAAGGAAAGATTACCGTTAGCCATGAAACAATATATAAGTGGATATGGGAATCAAAACATACTAATAGGCTAGAAAATAAACTTTTTAAGACGTTTTATCAAGAATTGAAACATGGTAAAAGGAGACAAAAAAGAGGAAATATAAAAGACACACGAGGAGCAATTCTAAACCGTCAGCATATAAGTGAAAGACCAGCAGTTATTGAACAAAGAAAAAGAATTGGAGATTTAGAAGCAGATTTAATGATGGGAAAAGACCACAAATCAGAATTACTAGTCCTTACAGACCGAACTACGTTAATTACCATGATAGATAAGTTGCAGGGAAAAACATCATTAGAAGTCACACAGAAAATAATAGAAAGACTCTCCATATTCAATTCGAGTTATTTAAAATCAATCACATTTGACAACGGAAAAGAGTTTGCTGGACATACTGAAATCGCCAATAGATTTAATCTAAAAACCTATTTTACAACACCATATACTTCGCAAGAAAAAGGAACTGTAGAAAATAGAATAGGTGTAATTAGAAGATTTTTTCCAAAGAAAACTGATTTACGAAATGTAACTAATGAAAGAATTAAACAAGTAGAATTATCAATTAATAACAGACCTATAAGAAAATTTAATTACCTTAGTCCAATTGAAACTCTAAATAATAAGTTTGTTGCACTTATGAGTTGAACACAGCATTTTAAAAAAAATGAAAAATTATCTTTTCAACGTAAAGTGACCTTTTACTATTTTTCCGTCCCCAAAGTTTAGGGAAAACCAATAATCATCTGAGGGTAATTTAATACCATTTAGCTTACCATCCCATGAATTTTTTAAAGTATTTATTTGTGCTACTAATTTTCCAAAGCGGTCAAAAATAGAAACTATAGCTTTTGGAAATAAATCCAAGTTTTTTATTTCCCAGTTATCATTATATCCATCCTCATTTGGGGTGAAAAATTTAGGATAATCGAGAATAGTTAATTCATAAATACTATATTCACAGGTAATAGTATCTCTTATATAAGCTGTGTAATTTCCAATAGAGAGACCAGTAAATACATTAGATGCTTGATAATTAATTCCGTCTAATGAAAATTCATAAGGACCAGCTGTTGATGGTGGAATTAATTCCACTGAATTATCATTACCCAAAAAATCGTTTACCATTGGTGGTTTACCAATTCCAGGAATAAAATTACTTGATTGTGTTGTTAGCGTTATGGTCGATACTGCAGTACAGTCGTAAATACTTCTTACTTCATAATAAATTTCTTGGTCTGTGACTGAAGTTTTAACAAAAGAGCCTGGGTTTACAATAGGGTCATATAATACAGCTCCAGCCTGAGTTTCATAAAACGTTACAGTACTTATTTTGGGATCAAGGTTTTTGATTTTCGTTTCCACTTTAGTTAGATCAAAAGTTGCAGTTCCAGACCCATCTTCATCGCATTTACCTTCATTAATAGGATTCAAAACTATTAGAGGGGCGAATTCAATTTTAATTTCACCAGTAGCAATACACCCAGAACCAATATCTACTGAAGCAGAATAGGTTCCTGAATCAGTTACATTTAAGGTAGGATATATTTCACCAGGTATTGGGGTGGTATCACCATTTTTGAACCATTTGTATGTGTAAGTTGGGGATAATTTTGTATCCAATACAAAAGGATCTCCAAAACACACAGGGTTATTTGTAATTAATAATTGATCTGGTCCCAAGTCTATTTTTGGTTCAAAACTTCCTGCTTCAATAAAAATAGCTGAGTCAAAACGAATGTTTCTATCATCTGCAATTACTAATTTTATATGATAACTTTGGTTAGCAATAACTGATGTTGTCGCTTTCATTACTTTGGTTTGTCCACTATAATTTATTGGACTTATATTAGTATTATACCCATTAAAATAATTTTCAGCTATTGAAGGGCAACCTTTGTAAAAACCGGTACTATCGCTATAATCATTTATAATTGGATGAATATTTTTTGACGATACAGGTGTGAAAGAATTAGGTATAACCGCCAAATTTTTATAAGTAGATCCAGAAATATTCTCCTTAATTAAAAAAGCAAATCCATCAGAATAATAGCAAGGAAAATAGAGCTGGTATTCATTTGAAGCAAATATATAGTTGAAACTAATGTAATTCGTTAATGGAACAAAGTCAAATTCTAATACCGTTGCGTTTACAGTGCTAATTCCTAAAATTGAATTTAAATCGGTATCTCCTGACCAAGAAGGTTTTCCTCCTCCACTATCTCCCGAATTATAGGGACCAATTGCGTTTGTTGCACTATCGGTATTAAGTATAATACCTTCCGAAAAAGGAAAGCCACTAGTTGATTTGTTAAAATAACCATAACTATTTTTTCCAGGTGTAAATGTGTCTCCTTTAACGGATGCGGGAGAAACAATTATGCAGGGACTATTGTTAGTTAAAATCGAAACTAACTCATCTGCTGATTTATCATCTTTTACAGTAATTTGCCCTAGTGCGTTTGAGTAGGAGCAGCATATAATTGCAAAATGGGAAAATATTTTTAAACATTTCATACCTCACAAATATACAATAAATCTCTTTTTTTAAATAATCAATAAATGAGGAAGATATATGGTTTTTTCTATTTATTGGTTTTATTATTAATAGAACGTTCAAGCATTGTTTTTGTTACAGTTGAATTATAATTTAGCGTAAATTTGCATTAAATATATTCAAAATGAGTGAATCTTCAGTTCAGCTAAAAAAAATCACCTACCCAATAAATCAATCTCTTTTCGAATATTTAGAACGTTATGATCGAATTTCTAAAGTATCGGTTTGTTATGATGATTTGTTGCGTTTTTCTGGTTCAATAAATGTATATGATAAAAACGAGAAAGATACTTTATGGGCTCGTGTTTTTTATAATGAACATGAGAGGAGCGAAATTGATTTGAATTTAAAAAAAGTCTATTCTTTATTACATTCAGATGGGAATTTAGAAATAATAAAATACTTAAATATTGATGCCATTGATTATTGTACTTTTGGAAACTCGAAACCCTTTAGGATTAAAGTTAGAAATATTCTCAATGATAATTACGTGCATTTTTATATCAAAAAAGCTGATGCTTCTAGAATTTATGGACTTGAGCTAGAGCATATTTTATCTCCAGACAAAATAAATTTTTTAGTTCATGATGATACCTTAATCGAAGAACATATTATTGGTATTCCTGGCGACGTATTTATGGAAACATTGCTAGAAAAATGTGCTGAAACTGAAAAATCTCAAATTGCAAAAGAATTTGTAAAGTTTAATGAACGTTGCATGATTAGGCTTCTGGGAGATATGAGGGCTTATAATTATGTTGTTTTGCCAATTCATGATTTTGACCAAGTTGTTTTTAGAATTCGACCTATTGATTTTGACCAACAGTGTTATGAAGGAAAATTTAAATTTTATAGGCCACAATTTTTTAAAGAGAATTTTCCAATGGTTCAGTTAGTCAAAAAAAAATTACAAGCCACTTCTATAGAGCAATATAAAAATGAAGAAAGAGCCGCGTTGGCCAAAAGAGTCCATTCTGCAGGTAATAGAATTCAGAAATTATTAAAAATCATGAGTAATGATACTATTGCTCCAGAATTGCATATAGAAAAACTTAAGCTAGAATTATTTGATTATACAAATGATGTTAGCTTTAAAACTGCTAAAACAATGGGGGAGGTTTTAAATGCTGCTTTTGAATATATTATATTAAATTTTAAAAACATTAATATATTTAAATAAACTTTTATAATCTTAAGTTAAGATACTAATGTTTCTGATTTAGCACTTGATTTTAATGTTTTGTATTTTTGTTTTAAATGTAAACAACAATAGGAGATTAGTAGGATTAGCATAATTTTATTTTTAAAATGGATAAAATGTAAATAGTTAGGTTATTTGGGGTATTACTAATGAGTTTTTATCATTCGTCTTTTGTTAAATTTGGCTAGAGTTTCATTGATATCTTTTAATTCAGGAGTTAAAAATATTCTCTGTCCTTTTTCTGTGTTTGTTAACTCAAGATTACATACTGTACATTTAAATTCTTTTATGTTTTTTGTGATGTTTTTAGTTGTTACGAATCTATGACCAAATAGCTGACAAATAATTTTTTTACTAAAAATTAACCTTGATATCGCTATTGTGTTCATAATCAGATTATTTATAATAGACATTTAGTGAAGACAAATTTATGTAAAAATCAGTCAAAGCGAATCATTTTATCGTTTAAACGCAATATTTTTATTAAAATGTAATATAAAACTTATATTTTAATCTTTTTTAGGTTTAGTTCCTCAAAGCTCTACTTCGGTTTTTTTGTCACAGATTCACAGATTAAAATAGATTTTTTAAAATCTGTGAATCTGTCGCTTTTATTTTGCTAATACCCCTGGAGCTATCCCTCGAGATGGTTTTTTATAAAAAATCCTCAACTACCTAGGTGATTGAGGATTGATAAAATCAGTTATTTTATTGACAGTCTAGTTTTTTACTTCTTTATTAAAATAGACTAAGTAGTAATACATTTGTTTTTCTTCGTCCCAACCCTTTTCAACAAATTTTTCGGCGCTTTCTGGGTTAATAAAATCTAACTTGATTTGAATATGGGTATCTAAATTAATAACGTTTTTGATTGACTTTCTGGCATCAGAAACAGCTGCATTAGCAATTGGGAATGTAGTCACATCTTCAATACTGTATTTCTCGCCTTTGTCTACTTTGTAATTTTTAAATTCCGGAATTAAATCGGGATTATCTAAAACTTCATTCAAGAAATTACTTTCTTCAAACTGGTCATTTTTTGCAAAATAATTTACACTACGATTCATAAACATTACTTCTTCTTTCTTGTCTTCGGCAGGAAAAACAACATCTTTGGCAAAGCCTTGACAGAATTTAAGATATTTTTTAGTGATAAAATTTTCGTCTTCAAAAGCATCAACCGATAAGAAATGTTCTAACCAATACCTTGCATCATAACGATTACTGTCAACAGTTAATATTTTATAACCTTCCTCTTTTTTGTAATTAAAAATCAAGCAGCCTTTGTCTAATTTGCTAAGATTAATACCTTGTTGAAGTATCATTTCAAGGTTAGATTCTTTTTCTTCAAATTGCAGAAAGTCGGTTTGAATCTCACTTTTAAAAATCCCAATAGCATCAACTATGGTATTGTCGATATTCATGTTAGTCAAATAGGCAATATAAACCTCGCCATTTTTGATGTGTGGATGATTGGATTGTTCGAATAAATGAGTTGTGATTTTTTTAGAAACTTCGTGTAAACAACTTGGGTTTTCAAATAGTTGCGAAGCTAATGTGTACATGTCATTGTATTCTAAATCAACTTCATGTGCAAATTGAAAATAGTTTTCTTCCTTTTCTCTAAAAGGTTTGAGGAAATACTCTTTCATTAACGGAACGATTTCGTCATTCAAATTAAAAGATTGTTCCGATAAAAAAAGTGCTTCGTTGCGACTTTTGTTTCCTACTCTATGAATGGATAAAGTATCGATATGGGCGTTGAAAAGGTTTATCATTAAAGGTTTAAGATTATTTAATTTCGTTTAAAATTGTTTAAAAGTTTAAGTTTGTTTAAGAGTTTGGGGTTTGTGGGTCTATAAATTTTGTACCTCTGAAGTCTTTTTTGTTTAGGTAAGTGATGAAATTGTGAATTTTAATACTCAATTTTCATACACAGTAACTAAATATTTTAATTTTTCTTCATCAATATATTCATTGTCGAAAACTCTATATAATTGAGAACGGGTTTCTCCAGCTGAGCCTTTAGCTATGGATAGAAATTGGCGGATTTCAGCGTTTCCATTCCTTTCAAACCCTTCAGCGATGTTATCCATTACAGATCCTGACGAGTCTTTAATTTGAGCATTAAATTTAAAATATTTATTTAGTTCAGTGTTTTTAGATATGAAAATTATTTCTTTTGAAAGTCTTCTTACCTCTTCCCAAATTTCTAAATCTTCGAATTTTGTTATTGTAGCCATATAAACGATATTAAACTTTTAAACCACCTTAAACCTTTAAACCCTTTTTTTAATTCCAGTTCTCTTCGAATCCAAAATCTTCAAAGCTATCATCACTTTCGAACATGTCTAGATCATCTTCGTCTAAATCATCTTCAAATTCGTTATAATCTTCCTCTTCGTCATCGGCAATGAAATGTTTTTCCATAGCTTCGGCTGGCATTTCACCAACAGAAAACAGCATTTCTGGATAAGTATTTCCTGTAGTTATTTCTTCAATTGCTGCCAGTTCTACCAGAAAAGTCCACATGCTGATAAAATCATACACATATATTATTTTGGTATTTTCTTTATCTAGAATATCAGAGAGTAAATAATCACTCATCGTTTTTTGCTCACCAGGAATATCTCCGGTATCAAACATAGGAATCTCGTCCTCTTGATTCCAAGTATTATCACAAGTGAAGAAAGAAGCGACTTCCATACCATCAAAACCAAAAGAATTGAAAATAGCATTGTGTAAATCTTCTAATGTATCGTTGGCAAGTATTGCAATGTCTCTAAAAATGTCTTCTTCGGTATCGAGAATTACTCTAAATTTATAAACCATAATTTGTGTTTTATTGAATAGTCAAAGGTAAAATATAATTTTAGATTTTATCCCGAAGTTTTGGGACAGATTTCATATTTGTTGAAAAGATTTATACTTAAAAAATCAATCATTTAACTTTCGAATGATTTTAGCGGGATTTCCTACTGCTAACGAATTGTCAGGAATATTTTTTGTAACCACAGAACCTGCACCAATAACACAGCCGTTTCCTATGGTAATGCCAGGAAGAATGATAGCATTGCCACCAATCCAGCAGTCATTACCAATGGTAATGGGTAAAGCATTTTCGTGTGTTTGTCTCAAGGCAGCTTCAATTGGGTGAGATGTGGTATATATTTGAACTCCAGGGGCAAAAAAAGCATTAGAGCCTATGGTGACTTTAGCACTATCAAGAACCACACAATTCACATTAAAATATACATTATCACCACAAAAAATGTTATAGCCATAATCGCAAAAAAATGGTGGTTCTATGTAAATATTTTTTCCAGCATTTGGAATTAATTCTCGGATAATTTCTTTTGCTTTTTTGGTAATTCTATATTCAATGACGTTTAGTCTGTGGAGTAAGTTTTTTGCTTTTCGACGGTCTTTGACTAACGTAGAATCACCTCCTAAATAATAGTCTCCAGCAATCATTTTTTCTTTTTCGGTTTTCATAAAACTACAAGCTAATTGAAGATAAATATAGAAGAAAATTAATTAGTACTTATTCTTTTTTTTTAAAAGATATGTTAAAAAGATAACGATTTTTTTAAAATATTGAATTGATATAACAACTAAATTATGCAAAAAGTAGTTTGTGATTTATATTTTTTTCATGAGATTTTAAATTAAACTATAATTTTATATAAATACATATAAAATATATGGAATTCAGTATCTTATGACTTATATATAGATTATATCTATGATGATTTAAACCTTAAAAAATACCTTTCTAATTCCAATTAATACAAAAACAAAGAAAGTATAAAGAATGAAAAATGGTATAATATATTCAATCCAATTCATGGGTAGCATTATGGCAATAATCAACAATTGAAAACCCAAACCATATATAGAAATGAATGTCATAAACCAGTTTGGAAAAGTTTTTACCTTGTAGGCGTTATGGTCAAAAGTGTGAATTATTTTGTCAAATGTACCATAAACAACAGTGTAAATTTCGAACAACGTATCGACTGATTTTTGACTTTCGCCAGGTAAAGCTCTGGGTGATTTGTATTCAAAAATCTTACTTGTTGAATCTCCTCCTACCGACTTATTTCTTAAAATAACATAATAATAATTGTATAAAGTGCCCTGTAATTGGATACAAAAAAACGCAATTAGAGTTAGCCAAAATGATGTTTTTGACACATAACAAATAGTCATTAAAAACATAAAATTAAGAAAGATATCGAACACACTATCAAGATATCTTCCAGTGTAAGATGGAGTATTTTTTATTCGTGCTAATTCACCATCTGCCGCATCGATAATCGACTTTAAAATGAGAAAAAAACTAGCTAAAAAGTAATGATTTTGCAAAATACAATAAATGGCAATCAGGCCAGCAATTCCAAAGAGCAGCGTTACATGTATGGGTGTAAACAGGGTGTTTTTTAGTTGATTGGCAAACCATTTCCCAATAGGTCTTCCATAATCTGATAAATCTAAAAATTTATCTGCTTTTGCAAGTTTAGACATTTAAGGCGTTAACAAAAAAATGTGACAATATAGTCAGTGGTAAAGATAATTTATTTTACTGATTTTGTTCTATTTGATTCTAAAATCAAATAGAATTGAAAACCAAATAATAGCGTTGCTATAACGATATGTAGGGTTTGTGAACCAAATGGAAAATCAAAATAGTACATTAAGATTCCCGATAAAATTTCAATAAATATCAACAATAATATCCAATTTAGTTTTTTGAATCCTAATCCAAGTTTCTTATTACAAAAAAATAAATATACATTAGTTAATAGCACGACAATCGAAAAAGATCTGTGTATATAAAACGAAACACTAGGGTTTTGCAACCAAAATACTTTTGGGACTCCAGTTTCATAAATAGTATCTACATGCTCTCGAACATTAGTTCCTAAAACAATTTGGACTAGCGTTAGTGTCGAAGCAACCAATAGAATGTTATGAAATTTAGTATTAAAAAACAATTTTGTTATTGTTTTTGAAATTGAGAAAATCAAATACAATTGAAGGGCAACAATCAATAATGCAGCTAACATATGTGTTGTTATTTTAAATGGGTTTAAAACCGAATCTACTACAGTTTTACCAAGCCATGCTTGAAAACCCATTAATACACATATTAAAAACGAATTAATTACAAGAGTTTTGTTTTCTTTAAAATAGCCAAATGAGAGTATGAATGTAATAAAACAGGCAATTCCGGCTAAGGCTCCAAACAATCGATTGATATATTCAATCCAAGTATGCCAGACATTGAAAATAGCATAATCGTGTTTGGCATATTTTTCCCAATTGCTATTATCAAAGCTGTCTGTTGATTTAAAATCATTTTTGGATACTAATAGCATTTGGTCTTTTATAATCACTTGACCCTCAGAATATTCTTTTTCGGCTGCGAAAAATAATTCTTTTTCTTGTGTAGGAGGGATATAATAGCCAAAGCATTTAGGCCAATCAGGACAACCCATTCCTGATCCAGTGAGTCTAACAAATGCACCAGCAAAAATTACCAGATAAACAAGAACTAGCGAAATTTTTGCTGATTTTAAAAAATATTTTCTCATCATTTAGATTGAAATGCAAAATTAGTACATAATTTAAATTTTAGTATCAAACAAATTATAATGAAATACTAATTTGTTACTCTTTTCAAACCTATTTTTTCGGCCTTTACCAAAACAAAATCATAAGCTGCCTGATATTCGTTGGGTATTTCACCCTCTAAAATAGCCTCTTTTATAGCTTCTTTAAGAATTCCTATTTCACGAGAGGGCTTTAAATCAAAAATAGCCATAATTTCTTCTCCGGTAATTGGAGGTTGGAAATTACGAACATGATCTCGTTCTTCCACTTCGACTATTTTCTTTCGAACTATCTCAAAATTTTGATGGTATTTCTTGAATTTAGTTGGGTTTTTAGTTGTTATATCAGCTTCGCATAAAGTCATCAAACTTTCGACATCCTCTCCTGCATCAAAAACCAAACGGCGCACAGCAGAATCGGTAACTAAATCTTGCGAAAGTACTATGGGTCTTGAACTCATCATGACCATTTTTTGTACAAATTTCATTTTGTGATTCAGAGGCATATGCAATCTTTCGAATATTTTCTTTGCCATTTTTCCACCTAGAAATTCATGCCCGTGAAATGTCCAACCTTGTTTTTTGTTGAAGCGTTTTGTAGGTGCTTTGCCAATGTCGTGTAATAATGCAGACCAGCGTAACCAAACATCATCTGTATTAGGGCAAATGTTATCAACGACTTCTAAAGTGTGATAAAAATTATTTTTATGTGTTTGACCTTCGATTTCCTCCACTTGATTCAATGCCGTTAATTCAGGAAGAATAATATCTAAAAGTCCCGTTTTATACAATAGCAAAAAGCCAATTGAAGGTTTGTCGGTCGAAAGTATTTTATTTAACTCATCCACAATTCTTTCGCCTGAAATTATTTTGATTCTTTCAGCATTTTTTGTGATGGATTGCAAAGAACTTTCTTCAATTCGAAATCCCAATTGATTGGCAAATCGAATGCCTCTCAACATTCGCAAAGGATCATCAGAAAAAGTAATATCTGGGTCAAGTGGCGTTCTGATAATTTTATTTTTCAAATCTTCTAATCCGTTAAAAGGATCCGATAATTCTCCATAAGTTTCTTTTTTTAAAGAAATTGCCAAAGCATTAATGGTAAAATCCCGACGATTTTGATCATCTTCAAGGGTTCCATTTTCAACTAATGGATTTCTACTATCAAACTGATAGGACTCTTTTCTAGCACCAACAAACTCGATTTCGGTATCTTCAAAACGCAACATGGCGGTTCCGTAGGTTTTAAAAACCTGAACATTTGGTTTTTTGGGAAGCAATTCCGAAACTTTCAAAGCGAGTTCTATTCCGCTGCCCACGGCAACAATATCAATGTCTTTTTTGAAATCTCGTTCTAATAAATAATCCCGAACAAAACCACCAATCACATAACTATCGATGTTAAGTTCTTGGGAAGCTTGAGATATTACTTCGAAGATTTTATTATTTAAGGATTCTTTGTAGTTCATTTTTTTTGCCACGAATTCACGAATTTTATTTATCTAATTATGCGTTTATGCTCTAAAGATATAGAATTAAAATTGGCTAAAATAGCCAACCTGTTGTTTGAAACTTTTAAATAGTTTAAACATTGTGAATAATGTTTTGGGTGAAGGTTTTCGCTTGATTTTATTTCTAAAATTATAGAATCAAACAAAACAAAATCGGCATAAAACTTATGGTTTAAAATAATGTTTTTATAATTTACAGAATATTCCTTTTCTCTTTCGTAAGGAATATTCAAATTTTTAAACTCATATTCTATAGCATCTTTGTATACAATTTCTGAAAAGCCACCACCTAAATTGCTGTGAACTTCAAATAAAATTCCCATTATTTGATAGCTTTCTTCTTTGTATAGTATTTCTGCCATTTTTTCGTATCTTTTTTGCCACGAATTCACGAATTTATTTCAATTTGTTTTGAATAAAATTTGTGAATTCGTGGCTATCTTTTTTACTTCCGAATCACTTTTACCTGAGAATCGTTCGTTATTTTTATAATCGTAGACGGTTTTCCTCCAATTTTATCACGGTGCAAATTTACAACATAGTCCACACCTTTTATAATTTCGGGATTAATATCTTTAAAAGCAATAGGAGTAGGCTGACCAGAGATATTTGCAGAAGTCGAAACCAGTGGTTTTTTCATTTTCTCCATCAATTTAAAGCAAAAGGGTTCTTTGACGATTCTAATTCCTAGAGTATTATCGGAAGCAATTAAGTTGGCAGCCACATTTCGGGGTTTATCAAGAATTAATGTCGTTGGTTTCTCGGATAAATCGATAATTTGCCAAGCCACTTCTGGAATTTCTTTGAAAACGTTGTACATCATTTTTTCGCCATTCATCAGAACTATCATACTTTGGGTTTCGGCTCGTTGTTTGAGCGTATAGATTTTGGCAACAGCCTCAGGATTTGTGGCATCGCAGCCTATTCCCCAAACGGTATCAGTCGGGTAGAGGATAATGCCGCCTTGTTGAATTATTTCAAATGCGTTTTGGATTTCTGGGTTGATGTCCATTATAATTTTTTATGTGGTACGAAGATATTTATTTGTATTCTAAATATTTGGAGCAAATTAAATTTAAGACTTAGTATCTTTATTAATTTCTTAAAAAAAAAGTTTGAGCTAAGGAAGAAACCTTATCTCAAACTTTTTAAGTTTTATTTTGAAAATTATTTTTTTAGATACAATCCCATAATCATTAATGCCAATGCAAAAAACATTCCGACAAACCATTTAAGCATGTCATTTTTGCTTTCTTTTATTTCCACTTTTACAGATTCTATTTTGGTATTTACTTGTTCAAATTTTAATTCCAATTTCAGAAAGTCTTCTTTAACAGTACTTTTAAAATCTGAGTTTTCATATTTAATATCATTGTGAACTTCTTCCCTTATAGCATCAACAAATTCTTTCGCTTTTGCATCGGATAGTTTGAAATCTGTTTTTAATATCTGATGTAAATTTAAGTTTACAGTATTCATGATTAAGTGTTTATATTACAAAAATAGTGTTTCTTTTTTTATTTGTTATAAATGGGATAGTTATTTTTTTATCGCCATTCATCAGGCGAATCATAAATTGGGTTTCAGCTCGTTGTTTGAGTGTCCTAGTTGTAGTCAGACAGGGCGGAAAGGTTTGAGCGTATAGATTTTAGCGACAGCTTCTGGGTTTGTGGCATCGCAGCCTATTCCCCAAACGGTTTCAGTCGGGTAGAGGATAATGCCGCCTTGTTGTATGATTTCGAAGGCGTTTTGGATTTCTTGGTTGAGGTCCATTTGATTATTGTAATTAATTTAGATTTTACTTTTCTGTATTAGGTGAGATGTTATAAACCAAAATTTAAAAATTGGTTTCAAGGTTTACTTTTTTTGATAGTTGAAACTAAAAACCGAATAATAATGTAAGGTATTACCAAAATTATATAAATTATTTTTTGGGAAGGTGATACTATTTTAAAAATGCCAGGAATAGTTTTATAGTGATACTTGCCATAAAATGATTTAAAAGAACAGGCCAATAATATCTCAATTTGGTTGAAATAATTTTTATGTTTTCTTTGGTCAAAAAAACATTTATTAACATCCAATCTGTTGTTTAATAATTTAGATGTGTTTAGCCAGCCCTGAGTAGAATCTTTTTGATTATAGTCTTGTGTTCCTGTATATGCTATAACAATTCGTTTATTTGCAATATAAATATTTTTGTTAGACGAATAAAAAGAAAGTAAAAAAGGCATGTGTGGATACATATTGGGAATGTTTTTGTATCCGCTAATTATGAAGGGTAAAAAAGCTTCTATTTTAAATAAATTATTAGGAACAAATGAAGATGCTTTAAAAAAAGGATAGCCTTCTTGGTGCAAATTTTTGACTAATTCATTTCTACCACCAAAAGACCAAACATAATCATCATGCGCTCCCATATTAATCAACTCGGCTTTTTCATTAATTATGCAATCAATAACATCATCACAATCATAAAAATTAAAAGAGTCATCATCGCAAACTATCCAAATATAATCTAATTCAACGACTTCTACAGCTCTCATTATATTAGCATTAGCGCCAATATTGTATTTATTAGTAACAAGATTTAAGTTTGAAAATTTAGTACTAAATGCTTTGTAAATTTCAATAGTATTATCCGTAGAGCAGTTGTTTAGGATTGTTAATTTACAATCTTTAAATGGAGAACTTAAAAATTGAGTTAAAGTATTTCCTAATAATTTAGATCTATTGTATGTAATAAATACTATTTCTAATTTATTCTCTATTCTTAGCATTTTTCTTAAATTATGAGTTCAAATATTCTCTAATTACATCGGCTATATAATCGTAATGTGACTCATTTAATCCTGGCCATACTCCCAACCAAAAAGACTGATTCATAATAATATCTGTATTAGTCAAATCGCCAACTACTCTGTGTTTAATATTGGCGTAAGCCGGTTGGCGCAATAAGTTACCTCCAAACAACAAACGAGTACCAATTTTTTTCTCCTCAAGATGTTGCACTAACATATGGCGGTCGGCAGCATTCCCTTCTCTTAGTGTCAATAGAAATCCAAACCACGAGGGGTCAGAATTTGGAGTTGGTTCTGGTAGAATAAAGACTTCTTGAAACTCTTTCATTCGTTCATATAAAGCAGCATAATTTTCACGTCTTCTTTGTACAAATCCATCTATTTTTTTGATTTGAGATACTCCAAAAGCAGCTTGCATATCGGTCACTTTTAGGTTGAAACCAATGTGTGTATAAGTGTATTTATGATCGTAACCATAGGGCAAGGTTCCAAGTTGTTGTCCAAAACGACATCCACAGGTATTGTCTTTTCCAGGTTCACAATAACAATCACGACCCCAGTCTCTAAAACTTTCGGCTAGTTTAGATAATTCAGGATTATTTATTAATACCGCTCCTCCTTCGCCCATAGTAATATGATGTGCAGGATAAAATGAAAAAGTGGAAATATCGCCAAAAGTGCCTGTTTTTTGTCCTTTATAAGTAGCCCCAAGAGAGTCACAATCATCTTCTACCACCCAGAGATTGTATTTTTTAGCCACACGCATTACTTCATCCAAATCAAAAGGATTTCCTAATGAATGGGCTATCATAATCGCTTTTGTTTTTGAGCTTACTGCTGCTTCTAAAAGTTCTACTTTCACATTATGAGTTGCGATATCAATATCTATAAACACAGGAATCGCCCCAAACTGAATAATTGGATTTATTGTAGTAGGGAATCCGGCAGCAACGGTAATTACTTCATCACCAGGTTTGATAGCACGTTCGCCTAATTTTGGAGAAGTCAAAGCATAAAAAGCAACCAAATTTGCTGATGAGCCTGAATTTACCAATAAAGCCTTAGTGGCACCAAAATATTTTGCAAAATCGTCTTCGAATTTGTTAGCAAAACGACCTGCTGTTAACCAACCATCTAATGCGGCATCTACCCCCATTAATATATCCTCTTCATCTAAAACTTTTCCTGTTACAGGAATATAATTTTCTCCAGCAACAATTATTTGTGTCGATTTCTTTTTGGCAATTTCTCTTAAGCTATTGAGAAGAATGGGATTTGTTATGTTTTGTAACATATAAAATTTAAATTTAGTGATTAAAGTAAAAAATTAAGTGGACTCCATTGCAATTGGTTTTGCAAAAGGTTCCATCTCAGTAATTGGTCTTCCAAAAGCAATTTTGGGATAAGTATTGGTATGTGGGTCTATCAAGACCTGTAATAACTGTGGTTTATTTTCGTTTTCATGATTCCATAACCAATCAACTGCATTTGTGATTTCATCAGGATTTTCGATAGTTTTTGCGTCAATTCCATACGCAATGGCAACTTTTTCAAAATCAGGAGCATCATAACCCCAATAAGTAGATTGATAGCGAGATTCAAAATAGCTATCTTGAAATTGTCTAATCATACCTAATGTTCTATTATTTAAAACAACTATCTTAATAGGAAGTTTGTTTCGTACAATCGTCTGCAATTCTTGAATATTAAGTTGCATACAACCATCTCCTATAAGAACCACGACAGGTTTTTTATCCAATGCAATACACGCACCTATGCTTGCCGGTAAAGAAAAACCCATGGCTCCCATTCCACCAGATGTTAAAAAATGTTGATCTTTTCCGATTTCTAATGATTGTGCTGCCCACATTTGATGGCTGCCCACGTCAGCTAAATAAGCTTTTGCCTTTTGTGATTGGCTAGAAAGCGAATGCATAAAAATATTTGGATTAATTCCTTTTGGGCTTAGTTCTTTGATGTCTGGACTTTTTGTTTTTAAATCACGAATATGATTCATCCAAGCATCAGGTAAAGCAAAAGAACTTTTTGAAGCAGCTTTTCCAAATTTATCAAAGAACACATTTAAATTTGTTACAATCGCTTCACATCCTTTTACCCTATTATTTATTTCAGCTTTTTCGCAATCAATATGATAAATTTTTCTGTCTTCTATAAATTTAGTATCAGCGCCAGTTTGTCTAATATCTAACCTACTTCCCAAAACAATCAACAAATCAGATTCTCCAAAAGCAATATTTGCCCATCGGTTACCATAACTTCCAATAAATCCAACACGTAGAACATCATCATAATTGATGACATCCAATCCCAAAAGTGTTGTAATTACTGGGACTTGGGTTTTCTCTATAAATTGATCAAAAAGGTTTTGGCTATTACTGGCTTTAATTCCTCTGCCAGCCAAAATTAGGGGGCGTTTGGCTTTCTTTATTTCTTCAATTAAATTTCCTAAAACAATGGAATCTATTTCTGAACATTCCTCTTTTTCAGTTTGAAAATATTCAGGCTCTATTTGAATGCGTTGAACATCCATAGGAATATCAATGAGAACAGGTCCAGGTCTTCCTTCTAATGCTATTCTAAAAGCTCTTTCAAAAATTGTTGGAATATCATTAGGATCGATGACCTGAAAACATGCTTTAGTAATGGGTGTTGCCATAGAAACGATATCAGTTTCTTGAAATCCCAATTGTCGTATTCCTCTATCTCCTTTTAATTCGTGTCTATTGACTTGTCCGGTAATAAAAATAGCTGGAGTTGAATCAAAAAAACAGCTTCCAATCCCTGTTAGCAAGTTAGTGGCACCTGGACCAGATGTTGCTAGAGCTATTCCTGGTAATCCAGTTACTCTCGCATAACCTTCTGCTGCAAATGCGGCAGCTTGTTCATGGTGCATGGTAATGATATTGATATCTGTTTTTTGATTCAATGAATCGAGTATATGCGTTATCATACCGCCTGATAACTCAAAAACACTTTTAATTCCTTTTTTTACCAAAAAAGCAGCTATAAAATCAGATACTTTCATAAGAAGTTTGTTTTTTTATATAATAGTTCAGAGTGCTTCTCAAAGCAAATGAATAATCTGTAAATTGAATTTCACCAATTTGATTTCTTAATTTAAACATATCACCTTCAATGTGCAT
>NZ_JBJXDQ010000002.1:0-22739 GCF_046155325.1 Flavobacterium sp. | reverse complement strand
TATATGTTTACCGATAATGGTTTCTGGGACACTTTCAGAGCAGCATTTCCGCTATTAACCATCGTATTTCCAGAACTAAATAGCCAGATTATGGAAGGGTTGGCAAATGCCTATAAAGAAAGTGGCTGGTTACCCGAATGGGCTAGTCCAGGTCATAGAGATTGTATGGTTGGCTCCAATTCAGCCATTCTTATTACGGACTCTTACCTGAAAGGCATTCCGAATAAAGAGATAAATACGCTTTACGAAGCTATAGTAAAAAATAGCCAGAACGAAGGACCATTGAGCTCTGTAGGGAGGTTTGGCGTAGATTATTACAACAAATTAGGCTACGTGCCCTATAATGTGGGAAAAAAAGAAAATACAGCCAGAACATTGGAGTATGCCTTTGCGGATTACAATATTTGGAAACTTTCAATAGCGCTAAACAGACCACAAACCGAAATTGACATCTTTGCAAAAAGAGCTCACAACTATAAAAATGTATTCGACAAATCGGTGAACTTTATGCGAGGTAGAAACGAAGATGGTACGTTTCAATCGCCTTTCCAACCTGATAAATGGGGAGATGCCTTTACCGAAGGATGCTCATGGCACTGGACTTGGTGTGTGTTTCACGATGTGCAAGGTCTTATTGATTTGATGGGTGGAAAAACTAAATTTATTGAAAAAATGGATTCCGTTTTCATAACACCACCTACTTTTGATTATTCGTATTACAAAAAGCAGATTCATGAAATTACCGAGATGTTGATAATGAACATGGGACAATATGCGCATGGGAATCAACCCATACAACACATGCCCTACCTGTATAATTATGCTGGAGAACCTTGGAAAACGCAATATCATGTCAGAGAAATTATGAATAAATTGTACACACCAGCACCTGACGGACTATGCGGCGATGAAGATAACGGACAAACTTCAGCTTGGTATGTTTTTTCGGCTATGGGAATGTATTCAGTCGCACCAGGTACGAATCAATATGTGCTGGGAGCGCCACTTTTTAAAAAGATTACACTTAAGCTTGAAAACGGTAAAACATTTGTGATAAATGCTGGAAATAATAGCGCAGAAAATCTGTATGTACAAAAAGCAAAACTAAATGGCAAAACACACACAAAAACCTATTTGAATCATTCTGATATTACAAATGGCGGAACATTTAATTTAATAATGTCTTCGGAGCCAAATAAGAGCAAAGGAGTAAACGAAAGCGATTTCCCTTATTCAATGACCAATGAATTAAAGCCAAGATAAAAGTCTTAGCAACAATAACTTTTTTTGATTATCAACTACTTTTAGATTTATAGCCAACTTGTCAATAGCAGTTCAAAATAAAGCTCTTACTTTATTTGGTCTGATTTAAAACACGACTTTATATGATGATCGCTACTTATTATTTTGGTTCTACCGGATATGTTGTGAAAGTTAGTTTTTTTTCGAACCATTAAGGGAGTTAAGAAACTTAAGTACGCGCCAAAACTTAATTACCTTATTTTTCTTAATGGTTAAAATCTTTGTGAATTTTACTTTAAATATTTAATTTTCAAACAAATACAGGAAGAACCATTATTTTAAATCTAGTTTTTTTGAGCTCCTATTAATCACTTTAACAAAAAAATGTTGCTGTTTTTGTCCATAAAGAATTTAATATTCCTTTACGATTTGTTAAATGAACTTTCGGCTTAACTGTGCTTCACTAGTATATATTTAGCTTTTACATTTGAAAAACATAGCTTCTTCGTTTATTGAGTCAAAATTAAATATAGAATCAGCCAAGTTAAAGATAAAAACTGGCTAATCATCTTTAGTGAAATTTTATACAAAATCTAACTCAGTATATCTATTCTATCGAAATATCAGATAAAACTATCCAACGAATCCTAATAAAAAAAGCAAAAAGGATCTCTTTTTGCTTTTTTTATTAAATTCTCAATATGCATTTTATTGATTTTCTTTAACTCTCGCAATTTAAATTACTTCAAAATAAACATTTTTTAGTGTTTTAGGGCACAGCTTAATTTCCTACTAGTACTATACCATCAATTCTAGTAGTTACGCTACCAGTCTTTAGCCCGTGTATTCTAAACCAATTTATGGCACCCAAATTTGGATTTCCAATTTTAGTTGCGGTTGAAGTATTTAATATAACTAAATTCCAACCATTTACTAAGCCTGTCAGTGTCCAGTTGTACTCATTGGTGTCAGGAACTCCAGAACTCCCTATTTCTACTTGATTTTTAGTTGTTAACTTGGACGCATCCGAAACATAGTACCAAAATTGTAATGTAGCTCCTGTAGTAGAGCCAACGGTATTGTATGCTGGAGAAAACACCCTTGAAAATTCTACAATTTCGGGACCCGTAAATTCAAGACTACTCAAACCCTGCTTTTTATCTACACTGTTAAGAACTAACGTGCAGTTGCATAAACTCCAATTTGTCTTTGAATCGCAATTGTCTAAATAATTTTCGGCACCAATTGCTATTATTGTATTCGGGGTTACATCTCCAAACCATTCACCACTAACTCCTCCTTTCAATAATTTCCATTGAAAATTATTATTTCCTACAGTACTGGGAGCCGTAATCGCAAATTGGAAAGTTTTTTCTTGACCAGGTAAAATAGCATCGGTATCAGACAACTCGACTCTATTAAAACCCCATACCGTATTATCTTGCGTATTTTGGCTACCCAACTTATAACCGTCTGCCTTAGTCCAAGTAGTCGATCCTATATTTTTCATCGTAACATTTACAGTGGCGTTTTGGCTAAGTCCCAGGAAAACAGGAACATTTTGCTGTGCTATAAACTCTGAACCATTACCTGCTGGCGTAACTGGAACAGTGGGTGATAAAAGTTTGCCATTTCCAGCCCAACTTGCCAATTTGGTATAAATATTTCCGTTTCTTTGATCTGGTATTGTGATGTTTGAAACTGCTGTGCTTCCAAGCCTGTCTTCCAGTTGTTTCAAATACAGACTCCGTGTATGTGTTATAGGACTGCCTATACTTTCATAATACCCAGTGTAAACGCCGGTTTGATTATGATTAATATAGCCGCTAAGTACTTCTGTACCTGTACCACCGATTATATAATTTTGGAATCCGAGGGGTGTATCACAAGTAAAAGTGGGAGACACGGTATTCCAAGCTAATTGTGTAATTCCTGCCCAACCATGACCTGATCCGCTGGCCCCTCTATGTTCACTAATAGCCAATTGGGTTTCCATTTTACAATTATCATACAAAGTACCCATTGCCCAACGTTCATGAGGGCCTTCTGTACTCCCCTTTAATGACAAACAATCTACATATGCATTCGGTCCGGGTATTCTGGCGTGAGTCACAAAATCATGTCGTCCGTCGTTAGCATAACAACGCTGAAAAAGAACAAATTGAGAATTTGCATCGAGGTTGAAAGAATAACGATATCCTCCACTTTTAGGCCCATAAGGTTGAACATAAGCGCAATCTTCCACTGTAACAAATTTAGAACCCCATGTTGATACACATGAATACCTGGAATGAACAGTAGTAACGCCATGAACCCAATAGTTTTCTCCAAACCATACTTTTACTCCATGTTCAAGACGATTCGTACCATCTATAAGGCAAGTTGCAGTTACACCAGGGCCTTGGAGACGAAGATCTTCAACTCCAACATTAGTTAACCGGCCTGTGATGGTAAGTTTTCCTATTTGACCTAAACCGTATTTGGTTTGCATAGGCATAACAACCGGTGCATCAATAGTGATTGTGCTGCCGTTAATAGCAGTAATTTTTCGTTCAAATTTAACAATATAAGTAGTCGTGTCCCACAGAATATCACCAGCACCAGCATTCAAATAAGGATTTACCCTAATATCGGTTAGCCATTGAGCGTTTGGGGAAAATCTAAGTGTTATCAGATCACCTACATTAAAATTGCTTGGGGTTATAACATTAAAACTCTTTGCTCCGGTACCCACATAAGAATCAGTAATATCGGTAAAATTAATTGTTTGTAACGTTGGATCGTTCGCTGGTTTAACATCTATAATTGTATGTTTACTTTCCAGACTGGAAATAAGTACAGTACCGCTGGTTCCTTGACCTTCGCCGCGTAAGACAACTCCGCTCGCGGAAATTACCAAGGCAGTTTGACTGACTGTATAAGTGCCGTCATTCAAGTAATACGTACCTGCCTTTAGCAGTATGGCGCCTCTGAAACCATTTGAATCAAGAGGTAACAAGCTTACCCTGTCAATAGCATCCTGAATCATAGCTCTTGACGTTCCGCTTTCAGGCGCCATTAAAGTTTCCCTAACAGGCACAATACCAACAGGTATGGCGACGCCCCCGCCCCCGTAACCACACATTGAAAAATCCGGAATAATGTTAACATTATTTGTCTCGCCTTTATTTGCATGCATGGTATAAACAAGTTTTCCGTTTGTAAGATTAACATATTGGGAATAACAGCTAAATGCAGTTAAAAATTGAAATGCTAAAAAAAAGTGTTTGATTTTCGTCATGGGAATACGTATTAAGTTTAATATATTATGTATTAATTTTTGTAAATATAAAAGCAATGAATTAATTTTTTATTAATTAAGGATTAATTTGAAAAGTTTTTTGAATAAAAAATGCCAATAATTAATAATAATCATTTTTGAGTATTTCAGGCTTATACTTAATTTCCTAGAAGTCCTATATCATCAATTCTAGTAGTTACGCTTCCATTCTTTAGTCCGTAAATTCTAAACCAATTTATGGCACCCAAATTTGGATTTCCAATTTTAGTTGCGGTTGAAGTATTTAATTGAACTAAATTCCAACCATTTACTAAGCCTGTCAATGTCCAGTTGTACTCATTAGTGTCAGGAACTCCAGAACTCCCTATTTCTACTTTATTTTTAGTTGTTAACTTAGATACATCCGAAACATAGTACCAAAATTGTAATGTAGCTCCTGTAGTCGAGCCAACGGTATTGTATGCAGGAGAAAACACCCTTGAAAATTCTATAATTTCGGGACCCGTAAATTCAAGACAACTCAAACCCTGCTTTTTATCTCCACTGTTAAGAACTAACGTGCAGTTGCATAAACTCCAATTTGTCTTTGAGTCACAATCGTCTATATAATTTTCGGCGCCAATTGCTATTGTTTTATTTGGGGTTAGCCCCCCAAACCATTCAACACCTTCTTTTATTAATTTCCATTGAAAATTATTATTTCCTGCAATATTGGGAGCAGTAATTTCGAATTGGAAAGTTTTTTCTTGACCAGGCAATATAGCATCGGTATCAGACAATTCGACTCTATTAAAACCCCATAACGTATTATCTTGCGTATTTTGGCTACCCAACTTATAACCACTTGCCTTAGTCCATGTAGTTAATCCTATATTTTTCATAGTAACATTTACAATGGTGTTTTGGTTAAGTCTAAGGAGAGCAGGAATATTTTGCTGTGTTATAAACTCAGCACCATTACCTGCTGATGTAACTGGAGGTGTAAGCGGAATATCACTAGTTAAAGGAATAGTTCCATCCAACATTTTCTGGGTTTGATCCGCTAATTTTAAATACCAGTCACTAGGTAAATTAAGGCCATCAATATCTAAAGATACCAGTCTATCATTAGCTTGAATGGGTAGTTTTGCTGTTATGTCCGTAATTTTAAACATAGCAGTACCCTCGTCAACTTCATCAAACATGGCTACATAAATAAATTTCACACCCGCTTGAACAGCATTGTACGCCTGACGCCAATAAAATTCTCCCCCGCTTCGTGGTATTTGGTTTAATGTTTCAATTGATGGTGGTGTAGAATTAGATTTTAAATTTTTCCAAGAAAATCCTGGCCAAATAACAGGCATATAATCTTTATTATTAGTGTTACACGCTGCCAAATCAGGTACTATATTATTGGTTTTGAAACTATTCGCACCACTATTATTAGAATACCTTCCTACTGACCATGGACTAATCATATCTAAAGAGTTATAGACAGCTGTCCATCCCACACCCGTTTCTGAAGCTCCACTTAGTGTTCTCCATCCCTCAGGCACCCCACCCATAACATAAGCACGGTATTGAGGAGCTGCATTGGTCTTGAAATAATCAATTATTGCTTGAGATGTCGCCGTTGTCAAACCTCGATCTTTAAAACCAATACCCCAAATAGCTACTACTGGTTTTCCATTCTGTTTTACATATTCCGGCTTGTTTAAGATATCATAAGTATCAACAAGATATTCCCAATCTGCTACAATTTTTGCATACATGGTAGCATCAGTTATATTCCCACCTATTGATACATCATACATAACTGCAAACTTACGGTTGTATTCTGTTGCCGAAGTCATTACATTTTCCAATACTTTGTTTTTGGCTCCAAATGAACCTGAAGATTGAACATCTACAGCACTTAAAAAACGTTGCAAATAAATACCATACACGTTGTAGTTGCTCATCCACTCAAAATGTTTGCGTGTCGTGCTTAAGCTGTAGGAGGAGAATAATTGAGCGTTTGAGCCATTAGCATAGGTCATATTGGTATTAAATTTATCTGTATATTCAGACATATCAGGCCACATATCTACAGTTAAATTTACGGCATCGGGAGTAGCACCGCTTTTAAACCAATGATTCCATGGGTTGTTTGTCGCCGAACCATCTCCAGGAGCTAAAAACCATCCTTGATACCCCATCATCACTTTGTAATCAAGTTGATTTTGTGAAGTGACTGAAATTGAATAGCTTATTGTTAAAAACAATATAAAAATGGATATATTTTTTTTGGTTTTCATAAATAAAATTTAGGGTTGCTTTATTTTAAATTAATAAAACACAATATTAATATCATCACTGCGCTATGGATATATATGCAATAATAACATCTAATACTTAATAAAACATTAATAAAGTATTAATGAAAAATGAAAAAGAAAAAGAAAAAAATCAATTATAACTTATTAATTTTTTACGATTAAGTAAGTTGAAAGTTTAAAAGTAGTAAAGTAAAAAAAAAATAATGTCAATAATAACTCAAAATCAAGTTATTACTTTATTTGTACTGATTTAAAACACGACAGTATAGGATGATTGTTACTTAATTATTTTGAATCTAGTCTTTTTTTGAGTTCATTTTGAGGACATCAACAAAAGAATGTTCATATTCCTGACCATAAAGAATTTCATATTCTTTTACGAATTTCTTATATGTACTTTCAGCATTACTATGCTTACCCATTACATTTTGAGCTTTACATTTGAAAAACATGGCTTCTTCGTTTATTGAATCAAAATTAAATACAGAATCAGCCAAGTTAATCATAAAATCTGGTTCTTCTTCAATAGTGAAATTTTCTCCAAAATACACTAAAGTATCAACTATTCTATCCGAAATATCAGATTTAAAACTATCCAACCATTCATAATTTAAATTAAGCAAAAAGGATCCCTTTTTGGTTATTTTTATTAAATGCTTAATATGCTTTTTATTGATTTCCTTTTTTTTAGTTTCTACAATTTGCATTACTTCAAAATAATCATTTTTCAGAATTTTAGGGTCAAATTTAATTTTCCAGTAGCCCGTATCGTTTGTTAATTTACAATTACCAACCTCACTCAACAGCCCTTTTAATTTGGCTATATTAACAGATTTATTATTTTGAGCACTTTTAGGATCTTTATCATACCATAAGATTTCAACTAATTTTTCAGAAGAAATTCCTTTATTGTTTTTAAAGGTATATAACCAAATTAATAAAAATAGTTCTTTTAAAAGTGGTGAAAACTTATTCGTAATATCATCTTGTTTATGATCTATGATTTGGAAACCTCCAAAAAATATTATTTGATAATCCATGCCACTAAAGATAGGCTCAAAATCAATTTCGTTTGCTTTTGAATCATCATTGTTAGAATGGGCTAAATCTGCTTTACTCCATTTAACTTTAATTCTAGCTTTTTGTTTTTTGGAGTAAAAATACCAAATAAGTCCAATTACAAGAGCCAAAAAAAGTACTATGTCATAATAAATATAATTACCATTATATATATCAGATTGAGCTGGAATGTCTTTTTTAACTATTGGAGGATATTCAATAGAATATATTTTAAATTGTGTTTGGATTGAATCCGTTAAAAAAGAGGTGTATGCCAAAAACTTTTTGTTCTTTGGGAAATAATATAAAGTTGCGAAAGACTTCACATCTAAAAAATCATAAGGTATTTTGCTTCCTACTATTTCAACTTTAGAATTATCAATATTTCCTTTCAATATTTGTAAATAACCTTTAGATTTTGTTTTGTCCGAAATTAAGGCAAAAAAATCTCTGTTTTTTTTATCAATCCATATATTGTTCCCCACAATCATATCTTCTAATACATGTGGTATTTCAAATTTTTTTATGAATTTTTTTTCCTTAATGACATACCCTAATAAATCAAAATAGCTTTTTGGATTTAATAATTGGTTACCCGAATCACTGCCATAGCCCCCCAACATATAGATTGTGTCGTTAAGCTCCCCTATTCCAGCCAAATATCTAGGATGAAATATGGAGGTGTTTGTTTTTAAAACTTCAGAAAAACCTTGTTTTAAATCAATACGCCTAACTTCATTGTTATAGGTATATTGGCCATAACCCCCAAAAGTATATATAGAATTATCAACCGTGCTATAAATACTGTTATGATGTTGGTATTTTTGTTTATGTTTTTCTTTAGTAAAAACAGCTTGATTTTCCCAAACTCCTGTTTGAATGTTTAATTTAGAAACTTCATTTCTATCAATTAAATAGCAATATATTTTTTTGTCTTGATAGTTATAAACAGCCCTGTGATCTGAAGTTAAATAAATGGGAGGATTTTTATATTTAATTGTTATTGGTTCATTCTTTTCAATATTATAAACCAATAATTCTTTATTTCTAAGTAAATAAAGAACGTCATTAACAGTATCAGCTGTTATTAATTGAGTCCCGTCTAACTTATTTTCAAAAACCTTTTCCCATTCTTGATGTCTGTATAGTAACCAATTTGAATGGGTTACAATCGCTTTATTTTCACTAAAATTATCATGAGCAAAATTTCCGTTAATTTCATTTAAAGGATAGTGAGACTTAAGTTTTTTATTGACATATAATTTGATGTCTCGAATACTCATATCTGGCACATCGGTAGAGGCAAACTGCGTATAATTATTTGCACCAAAAAAAACTTTAAACGAGTCTGTGTTTTTAAAACTTATATTCTTTTTAAGTACCGTAGCATCTTGAATCGAAAGTAACAGCGTTTTTTGACTTAACGAAAACTTCAACCGTAATTTTATCCATTTGTTATTAAATTTAGTATTATTAATTGGAACCACTGCTTTAGTAGTGCCAATTATAATGTTTAAACTTTTAACCGTACTATTTAATGTTGGATTGTTGGAAATAATTAAATCAATATTTTGATTTTTATCATTAATTACTCTTAATACATACCCAAATAAACGTTTTTGCATCAAATCAATTTTAATATCAAATGTGATATCAAATTCATCGTTAAAAGTCTCAAATCCGTTTGGTGTTAAATTAAGACCTGTTCTTTCGTCAAGAGAGTAATTCTGTCCATTGAATACTAAACCATAGTCTTGGGAAAACGCAGTATAAGAGTTAACGCTAAATAGAAAAACTATTAAATATAAGAGATAAAAACGATTCGAACATTTTAAATTATAAATAGTATACATAAATTTTTTTCCCTATTAATTTTTTGGAAATATGTAAAAAATCGACTTTTTTAAATAAAAAATCCAAGTAAACTAGGATCTTTTTTTTTATCGGATAAAATTAGAATTAACTTTTGCAAACCTTTTAAAAAAACAAATCTAATATATTTTTTTGTTTTTCTTCTAAATTAATAACAGCTCTTTTACAAAATCAATTATTTATTGATACCCAAATCCAATAATGGATATGCTAACTTTACATGGAACAGGAGCAAATTTAGCACCACTATTATCATTTTTTCTAATTTGCCAGATTATTATGCTCTCAGCTGAACGAATCCCATAATAATTACCAAAAGTGCAATTAAACCTATTTGTTTCATTTTATGTTACCTTATAATTCATTCTTATTGGAGTATAGAAAACCCAACGAATCTAGTTTATGCAATGCAAATGCGTATGCTCCTATCGAAATAGCCTTTTCTGCACCCACTTTTGAAACAAGTACACCTGTTTTTCTTTCGGACTCATAAGGAATTTTTTTATCGGTTCCCGGAACAGTGATTTGAACCGTATTGCCGCTTACAAACTCTCTAAATTGATCCTCGTCGGTTAAATCATAAGCTTTCACCTGTAAGCGTGGAAATGTATCACCGTTATTATTTTTAAGCGTACTATTTAATTCGGCAACCATAGCCGGAATAATGTATTTATAGGCACCGGATAATCCCCCGCCAACAACAATAAGTCCATCAATAGTTGTAATTGCATGACTAATAGCATCACCCGCCATTTCGCCTAATTCTGAAAATGCTTTTTTGGCAGCTTCTTGATTACCTGTAATCGTTCCTTTTGCAATTTCGAAAATAGCACTAGGCTCTATATCTCTTACATCGCCTGATAATTCTTTATAAACATTTTTAATGGCTGTGATACTCACGCTAGTTTCAACAATATTATCCGGAAATTTTTTATTTCGAAAACACCAAATATCACCACCGCATCCATTATCTCCAACCAACAATTCTTTATTAATTACCGCACCACAGCCAAAACCGGTTCCTAATGTTACACCTAAAAGATTTTTGTATCGTTTGGAACTGCCACTTTGCTCCAATTTCTTGTTTATTTCAGGCAATACACCAACAAGAGCTTCCCCATAAGCAAATAAACTACCGTCATTGTTTATAAAAACCGGAATACCAAACTCATTTTCCAACATAGGACCCAAAGCTATACCACCTCTAAAAGAGGGGAAATTAGGTAAGTCACCAATAATTCCCTTTTCATAATCAGCAGGACCCGGAAAAGCAAAACTGATGGCAACCGGCGACGATTTCAATTTAGAAATTACTTCATGAAATCCTTTTTTAAGCGTTTTCACACATAACTCTAAATTATCGGCTTGTGAAGGATACCTAATAGGTTCGGCCACTTCAATATTGCCTTGAATAGCAGAGAATACAAAATTAGTACCACCAGCATCAAGAGTTACCACTATCCTATTATCAAAATCATAATTCATTTTCTATATTATTTTTAGGTTTATTCATTAATCCAATCATTACTATTACAATACCACAGCTAAGTAATAAAACAAACTCATTGTGTAGGTTGATGCTTCTGTAATTACACCCATTAGTGATAGAATAATTGCTCCACCGCTAATCGCCATCATTAATAAACCTGAAATTTCATTTGCTTTTTTTGGCAAAATTTCCATTGCAAGCTGATTAATATGGAAATATTTTCCTGTAAGAATAACTGCCCGGCTTGGACCACAGATTGAATTAGTAACAAAATAATTTTGAAAAAGCACCCCCTGCCTAACAATCATATCGATATTGTGGGTAGGAATAAGTTTATTGCTATTTAAATTAATGGCCTGATAAACATGGTCATCACTCATAATAAAATAATATTGGGTCTAATCTAACAGAATTATGAATTGCAATATTATTCTAGTGGAATTAATAATGCATTAATAAACCATTAATACAAAAAAAATATTCAATAATAAATCATTGCCATCCGATGGTCAAAAATAAAAAGTTTATAAAAGCGTTCGAATATAAAAAATAGCTAGCCATACATTATGCCTGCAACTATTGATTCTTGGGACGGAACATATACAAACTCTAGGCGAAGATTAAGTCCAATAAACCAATCAAGTTTATTATGCAATTTTAAGTTTAATAAACTAGGGCAACTTTTATTTTTTAAAACTAAAAACAGCATCAAAAACGTTTTTGATGCTGTTTAATTTATTTAAATTTGTCTAATAATCTGTATCGATTATTTAGGACTAGTCATCATTTTCTCTAGCAAATCAACAACAATCGATATTCACCCTCTTTTTCTACCGGTGCTCTGTGAATACAAGGTAGCACTTGTTGTTTAGGATGGTCTACCGCCAAGCGCCAAAGATGTCCTACTCCTAAGTTAGTAGGTGTTTTATTGGGTAAAGACTGATAATGCAAATCGAAATAATTGTCCTTCAAAAAGTCTTCGAATTCGGCAGAGTCACCGCTATGAAGCGCTTTCAATTGTTCTCGGATTTCAGGAATTTGCACTTTTTGAACAGCTTGTTTATTAGTAATAATTTCACTAGCCGCTCCGTGGTAGGTACATAAAAAAGTATCAGTTGTTATGGGCGAACGATCCACATGATACGAATACACATCAGTGGATATGAAATCAAAGTCTTCATCTCGTTCGTAACATTTCAATAAATTAAGTGAAGGCGAAGCTCCAAAATCAGTTAATAATCGCCAATCATTTAAGATAATTTCCCTGGCTATACTTCCCTTTTGGGATAGTTGGAGCGCCAATAGGTCTTGAGGAGAAACTTTGGTTATGTTTTCCTTGAGTTGCAGTTGGTTAACAATGGCTGCAAAATCGCCTTCCAAATTTCGGAACCAGCATAAGGCATTGGTTTCTCCCTTAAAATCGGTATGTACCAATTCCGAAAAAGTGGCTACCATTCCAATTTGGCTGTTGTCAGAAAATGTAGGGTTCATAGAAGGGAATCTAGTTTCTTAATATACCACAAAATTAAGGAATTGTATGGAGTTATAACTTTATTAATACGTTATACTTTAATTTTTAGATGCTAACGAATTGAGATTACGAGACGATTTCCTGAAACTGACCGAAGATAACATTATAGCAAGATCTATAAAATTCAAGAGCCTTTTTCTGAGTAAAAAACCCAAAACGAAAGTTTCGGGTATATTTAATCGCAAATACAAAAAAATCATACTATCCCGTTGGGTGCAATTATATTTTACACTTAATTTATTGCGATTTGTCACAATGTCCCGAAACTTAGGGATTACCGAGTGTTTCGGTTTTTTGTCTTATACTCTCGAAGTTTCGGGACAGACTAACATTTAATTTCTAATTGGGTTTATTTTAACTCTGAAAGTTAATTACTTGACACAATTTATTAATTACACCCAACGGATTATATTAGTTTTTTAACCCAAACTTAAAGATAGTGGATTGGGTATAGGTATCATCAACATCTAAGATTGTAGAAGGAAAATTTTCTTGATTAGGGGAATTAGCAAAATGCTGAGTTTCTAAACAAAATCCAGAACGAAAATGATATTGCTGTGATTCTTTTGCTTTGCATAATCCATCTAAAAAATTACCGGTATAGAATTGAACCCCAGGCGCTGTAGTATAAACTTTTAACTCAATTCCAGATACATCATCCGAAGCAGTTGCTGCCCAACTCAAATCCGATTTTTCTTTATTTAAAATCCAGTTGTGATCGTAACCATTAGCTTGAGTTAACGCTAAATAATCATCTTTTATTCGAGTTCCTATTTTATGAATACTATTAAAATCCATTGGCGTATTCTTTACACTTATTATTTCTCCAGTAGGAATCATAGTGCTATCAGTAGGCGTAAAAAAGTCTGCGTTTAGCACTAAATCATGAGATTCTATAGAACCTTCACCAGCGCCTTTCAAATTAAAATAAGTATGATTTGTGAGGTTGATTACGGTTTTAGCATCGGTTTTGGCCCAATAGCTAATGGTTAATTCATTTGAATTTGTCAATGTATAAATCACTTTTACCTTTAGGTTTCCTGGAAAACCTTCTTCACCATCTTTAGATAAATAACTCAATTCAATAGCTTCTTCATCAATTTCATTTATAAAAGGTTTAGCAAACCAAACTACTTTATCAAAACCATCCTGACCACCATGAAGTGAATTAGGTCCATTATTTATCTTCAACGAATATTCTTTACCGTCAATTGCAAATTTACCGTTGGCAATTCTATTAGCATAACGTCCTGTAATGGCACCAAAATACTTATCATCTTTTTGGTAATCTTCTATTGACTCTAAACCCAAAACAACATCAACAAGCTTATTAAACTTATTTGGCACAATTAGGCTCACTATTCGTGCTCCAAAATTTGTAATTTGACAATGAAATCCATTCTTGTTTTTCAGATCAAAGAGTAAAACCTCTTTTTCGTCAATTAATTTTGTAAAATTGACATTAGCCAAAATTTTAGAAATCATTATCTAATGTATATAACTGATTGTTTGAATTATGCTTTCCTAACTTTTAATTCCCATTTCCATGCGCTTGCAACTGATTCTTCTATGGAAGATTCTGTTTGCCAACCTAAAACAGTTTTGGCTTTATCGGTATTGGCATAAGTTGTTGTAACATCACCTTCTCTTCGGTCAACTATTTTGTAAGGTAATTTTTGACCACTTACCTTTTCAAAACTAGTAATGACATCCAAAACAGAACTTCCTTTACCTGTACCCAAATTAAATATTTCAACCTTATCTAAATTCTTTTTATTAATAAGACGTTCCATCGCAATTACGTGTGCTTTAGCAAGGTCAACAACATGTATGTAATCTCTAATACAAGTACCGTCAGGTGTAGGGTAATCATCACCATAGACTAACAATTCTTTTCGTATTCCCATGCCTGTTTGTGTGATAAATGGCACTAGATTTTGAGGTACACCACTAGGTAATTCACCAATATTCATAGAAGGATGAGCTCCAATTGGATTAAAGTAACGCAATAAAATTGCGCTAATACTACTTATTTTAGCAACATCAGTAATAATCTCCTCTCCTATTTGCTTGGTATTCCCATAAGGTGAAAGCGCAGGTTGAATAGGCGTATTTTCAGTTATTGGCATTGTTTCTGCTTGACCATAAACGGTACAAGAAGAGCTGAAAATAAAATTAGAAGCTGTTTTTTTCTCTAACTCTTGCAGAATATAAATTAAACTAGCAATGTTATTTTCATAATATAATAATGGATTAGCTACGCTTTCGCCAACTGCCTTTGAAGCTGCAAAATGTATTATGTTTTGTATATCAGAATGTCTTTTGAAAAAATCAACTACTAAATTTTTATCTCTTAAATCAATGTTTTCAAATGACGGTAGAATACCAGTAATGGCAAAAATACCATTCAATACATCTTCTGACGAATTAGAAAGATTATCAATAATTACTACTTCATGTCCTGCATTTTGTAATTCAACGACAGTATGAGAACCTATAAATCCTAATCCGCCTGTAACTAATATTTTCATTATTTTTTATTTAATATATATTTAATTTATTATGACTGAACACTAAACAAACGAACTATTAAAAAAGGAACACGGATGACAACGATTAAACGGATTTTCGCTGATTATTAAATAATAATTCTATTTAGATCAGTTTAAATCCGTGTCTTTTTTTATTTGTTATTGCTTTATATAATTATTGACTATTTTTTACCAAAATATAGAATATAATGCAACTAAAATTCCAACTATAATGATTGACCCAACCATAAATCCATTACTTACTTTAAACATTTTAGTATCAATTTCTAATCCTTTTGCTTTGTAACCTTTTTTAGCATCATACAAACTAATAATAACCATTAACAAAACGCAGATTACAAATACAAATCCCATTCGGTCAATAAACGGAATTTCATAAGCCATAGTTTTGTCTTTTTGTTCTACTAATGTAGCAAATCCAGTACTACTCAAGAATTCTAAATTCATAAAATTAGGTAAGAATTTAAAAATTACTGATAACACAAAACCACCAATAGTAGCAAACATCGCCGCATTTGAGCTAGTTTTTTTCCAGAAAAAACCAAGGATGAACATAGCAAAAATCCCAGGACTTACAAAGCCAGTATACTCTTGTATAAATTCAAACCCTCCTTTTTTATCAATACCTAACAAAGGTGCTATAAAAACTGCTATAAGCATCGCAACTATTACAGTAATTTTACCAACTTTAACCATTTTCAATTCACTGGCATCGGTTTCGATTTTTTTCTTGAAAATATCTAAGGTAAAAATAGTTGAGATACTATTTACTTTACCTGCCAATGATGCTACAACTGCAGCTGTTAATGCCGCAAATGACAATCCTTTTAATCCTACTGGCAATAAATTTAATAATACTGGATATGATTTATCAGGATTAATTATTCCATCGGGTCCTAATAATTCGGTTTGTAAACCGCCTTTCATATAAATTACATAGGCAGCAATTCCAGGTAACACAACAATTACTGGCATTAATAGTTTTAGAAAAGCAGCAAATAATATTCCGCTTCTTGCTGTTTGTAAGTCTGCTCCTAATGCTCGTTGCGTAATATATTGATTACAACCCCAATAATTTAAATTAACAATCCACATACCTCCAAACAATACTGTAAGTCCTGGCAAGCTCGGAAAGTTAGCATTATCCTTTTTAAATATCATATGAAAATGGTCACCAGATTGATCTAGCATATAATTAAATCCTTGAACCATACCGTGTTGTCCATTTAATTCAGCAACTTTATCTAGAGCTAAATAAGTGGTTACTAATCCACCAAAAATCAAGAAAACTACCTGTATAACATCGGTATATCCTATCACTTTCATCCCTCCTAATGCAATTACTATTGCAAAAAACGCCAAGCCATACATACACAAGTTAATTTCAATTCCTGATATACCATTAATTGCCAAAGCTCCTAAATACAGAATTGAAGTTAGGTTCACAATTACATATAAAAGTAACCAAAATACCGCCATAATCATAGCAACATTACCATCATACCTTTGACTTAAAAATTGAGGCATGGTATAAATTTTATTTTTTAAATAAACAGGTATAAAAAACACTGCAACAATGATTAAAGTCAAAGCAGCCATCCATTCATAAGTTGCAATTGCAAGCCCCATCTTGAAACCATTTCCAGACATTGCTATAAATTGTTCAGAAGAAATGTTAGAAGCAATTAATGAAGTTCCGATTGCCCACCAAGTCAGAGACCCTTCAGCTAAAAAATAATCATGTGAAGCAGATATTGATTGTGTTTTTTTGCGTCTGTAAACCGAATAACCGTATCCGGCTACAATAAAAAAATAAACTAGAAATACAAGGTAATCAACTAATTGTAATGTTTTCATAATGTGGTTAGTTCAAAGTTAGTTATAATAATATCATTTCTTATATTTATGATGAATATAAGTAATAATTAAAATACACTATGTATTTTAATTATTATTTTCAAAAATATTATATTATAATAATATTACATCACAGTACCTACCAGTTTGTTTTGTAACTTTATAAAAAATGTACAAGATGAAAATAATAGCAATCTCAAAAATCAATAGTATCCCTATATACAAGCAAATTATTCTTAGCGTAGAAAAAGCAATAGAAGAAAAAAATATAAAAATTAATGACAAACTACCATCGATAAATAAGGTTTGTATTGAGTTTTCTTTATCTCGGGACACTGTACTACAAGGATATGAAGAGTTAAAAAAAAGAGGAATTATTTATGCAATTCCAGGAAAAGGGTATTATATACGGAGTGTTGGAGTAAGTATTAAAAATAAGGTTTTTTTGCTATTTGACGAATTAAATGTTTTTAAAGAGGATTTGTATAACTCGTTCATGAATAGCCTAGAAAAAGATGATCAAGTAGATATTTTTTTTCATCATTTCAATATAAAAGTATTCCAAAAATTAATTGAAGAAAATAATGGAAACTATACAAAATATGTAATTATGCCCTCAAACCTTAAAAAAATATCTTCAATTCTAAATACCCTACCAGTTAGGGATGTATTCATTTTGGATCAAACAAATTCTGAATTGGAGCTATTTCCATGTGTCACTCAAAACTTTGTAAAAGACATCTATAATGCACTATTGGAAGGCAAGTCTAGACTAGATAAGTATCGAAAATTAATATTAATTTTCCCTGGATTTAGAGAGCCATTAGAAATGAAAAAAGGATTTGAAAATTTTTGTTTAGATAATAATTTTGACTACCAAATTATAACAGAATTTCAAAATTTCAAAATTAATATAGGGGATGTTTTTATCATTCCAAATGACAGAGATTTAGTAAAAGTCATTGAACAAGCTAAAATTTATAATTATAAATTAGGTCATGAAATTGGTGTAATTTCATATAATGAAACGCCTTTAAAAAAAGTGGTTGAAAACGGAATTACAACAATTTCTACAGATTTTGAAATGATGGGAGAACTATTAGCTCAAATGATTAAAGAAGGTCGAAGAGAAAAAATAGAAAATAAATGCCATTTAATACTTAGGAACTCATTATAAAACTTTTCAATTATCTTTTTTTGTAGATTCTTATTCGGAGCAGAACCTACATGGTATTGTTAAAACAAAAAATTTCACAAATCCACACAGAAAAATATCTGGCAATTTGTGAAATCAATTTGGAATAACTTAAAAAAATTTAATTCCTTATTTATTTTTAAAATGAATTACTGAACAATTTCTTAAAGCTTCTGCACTTTTTTCAGGAGTGATGTCTCTTTGAGATTCACCCATCATTTCGTATCCAACCATAAATTTTTTTACAGAAGCTGATCGAAGTAATGGAGGGTAAAAATGCATGTGAATTAGCCATTCTGGATGCAATTTTCCATCTGTAGGTGCCTGATGGATACCCGAAGAATACGGAAATGAAGTATTGAAAAGATTGTCGTATTTTGTGGTCAATTGTTTTAATATAGTTGCAAAAGCAGTTTTTTCAGTTTCTGTTAATGCAGTAATTTTTGAAATATTTCTTTTTGGAAGAATCATTGTTTCAAAGGGCCAAATAGCCCAAAAAGGAACTAATGCAACAAAATAGTCATTTTCAATCACGATTCTTTCTTTTATTTTTAATTCTTCTTCAAGATAATCTAAAAGTAAATTTGTCCGTTTTTTTTCAAAATATTCACTTAAACTACTATGCGTTTTTTCTACTTGTGTTGGCAAAGAGGATTGTGCCCAAATTTGACCATGCGGATGGGGATTACTACATCCCATAACACTTCCTTTGTTTTCAAAAATTTGAACATGATTTATATAATCAATAGCGCCTAACAAAGTATATTCTTTTTGCCAAGTATTGATAACGTTTTCTATTTCAGCAACCGATAACTCTGGAAGGGTAAGACCATGATTAGGTGAAAAACAAACTACTTTTGAAATTCCTCTTTCAGATTTAGCGCAAAAAAAAGTATTTTCACTTTCTATCTCTTGTATAATTTCATCCTGTTTTAATGCTGCAAAATCATTATCAAAAACAAAGCTGTTTTCATAGGAATCATTTATTTCACCATTAGCGCGAACATTTCCTGGACATAAATAACATTCTGGATCGTACGAAGGTAAAGTGATATTAGAAACTGCTTCATTTTGACCCTGCCATGGTCGCTTAGAGCGATGAGGAGAAACTAAAACCCATTCTTTTATTAAAGGATTATATCTTCTATGCGGGTCTTCATTAATATCAAATTTTTTCATGGTCATATTAATTATAAATTGTTGTTCCATTTCCTATTTTAACATCATAACTTTTTAATTCAATATTAAATTTATCATGATAAAGTTGCTGTATTTTTTCCTTCATAACTTCCTCTTGACCTTTTTTGACTAAATTAATAGTACAACCTCCAAAACCGCCACCCATCATTCTAGAGCCAATTATTGAACTTTCGGTTTTAGCAAAATCAACAAGATAATCTAATTCTTCACAACTTACTTCATACTCTCTAGTTAATCCATCATGGGTTTCAAAAAGCAACTTTCCTAAACCTTCAATATCATTATTATCCAATGCTATACTTGCTTTTATTACTCTAGATATTTCTTTTACAACATAATAACATCTTTTAAATACATCTTCTTCCATTTCCCCTTTTGTATCCAATATATGATCTTCGGTACAATCTCTAAAGTTTTTAACTTCAGGAAATTTTCTTTTAATAATAGTTAACCCAATTTCACATTCTTCGCGACGTTGATTATACTCTGATGTAAATAGCGAATGCTTAACATTACTATCTAATAAAATAAGTGAATAATCTCCAAAATCTGCATTATGATAATCGTATTCTAATGTTTTACAATCAATTTTTATCACCTTATTTTCAACTCCTAAAACGCTAGCAAATTGATCCATAATTCCACAATTAATCCCAACCCAATGCTCTGCTTTTTGACTCATCAATGCAATATCTATAGGTTTAATTGATAACTCATAAAGTTCTTTTACTCCTTTTAAAAAACCACACTCTAATGCCGCAGAAGAAGAAAGCCCAGAACCACTAGGGATATTACTACTAAAAACACAGTTCACACCTTCAAAATCAAATCCGTTTAGTTGTAATTGATTGACAACACCACGTATATAATTTGTCCAAACTTTATCATCTAAATTTGGTTTTTTAGAAAAATCAATACTGAATTCTTCATTTAAATCTAATGCTATAATTCTTGAAGTAATAGATTTACTCTTTTCAAACGCAAAACAAATAATCTTATCAATTGCCGCCGGCATTACAAATCCATCGTTATAATCTATATGTTCACCTATTATATTAATTCGACCAGGTGATAAAATTACAACCTCGGGTTCGTTACCAAAATACTTAAGAAAAGATTGTTTTGTATTTGCTATTAAATTTATGTCCATAATTTTATAATTGTATTTAAAGTTTAATGAATTAAAAAACTACTTAAAAATTAATTGGTAAAAATAATTTTAAAATTTAAAATTACTTACTAGTACCAACCAGTTTGTGTTTATAGAACAACCACTTTTATTATTACCATGAAATAAAATGGGCAAGCGGATATAATTGTAAACGCTGTGGTATTTAGAAATTCGGGGATGGAAAAAAACCTCAAAATAGTAGGTGTACAAAATGTAGATACAATAAAAGTCCTACAACGGGAACAATGTTTAAAAGATTAAATTTTTGCTTTTAATTGCATTTCATATCGATTTAAAATTAGCAAAAAAAAGAAAGGTATGTTGTCTTTAGGGTTAAGTTCAGAATTTGAACTTCGTCAAAAGACTTGCTGGTCTTTCAAATCAAAAATTCAACAAGCATTGGAAAAAAACAAAACACACTCACGAAGGAAGCATCAACAACCTTTGCTTAGAAGAAATTAAAGAGAAGATGAAACTGGCTTTTTAAGATTTTAAAACCAAAAATAAACCGCAAATTCGCAAATTAATGATTCAAATCTAATTTGCGAATTTGCGGTAATTTTTTTTAAGCCAAAAATTGCGCTACAACTTCCCCTTCAATTCCCCAGCATCAATATCGCTGTGAGAAACATCATAAACTGATTTTCCTCCTTTTATCAACAACAATTGTGGCGATTGATGGTACACTCCAAAACGAGAAGCAATTTCATTCGAAATGTCACGATGTTCCAATAAATCCAAAAAATATGTAGAGACGTTGCAATGCAACTCTACATCAAATTCGTTTTCAAATTGCTTCAACGCCGTTCTACTTACAATGCATCGGGTGCTGTGTTTGAATATTATCACTTGCTTTTGGTTTGAATTCGTTATAATTTCATTCAACTGACCCAAATCTTGCAACGGAATCCAATTGATTTTACTTGTCGAAGAACTCTGGTTTTCTGATTTTCCAAAAAAAGAATTGAACACACTCATAATAACATTTTTTAAGTCAATATGTCGTTAATAAACACCTTATTTACAGACATTTTGTCGTAACTTTAGTGATGGAATAACATTTGACGATTATTTAGCAAATGTATCCTAATCAATTAAAAATTACGAATTAAAAATAAAAAATAATTAAACCGCCTCGACCTCCTCTCCTTTGCTTCGCCAGTTCGCTGTCGCTCGTGTGGTGAGGGAAACATTAAACTTTAAATTAAAAGTAAAATGAACATCAATAAATTTACGATCAAATCGCAGGAAGCCATTCAGCAATCACAGCAACTGGCCCAGGGTTTTGGACAACAACAAATAGAAAACGAACACATTTTTAAAGCGATTTTCGAAGTTGATGAAAATGTAGCTCCTTTTATTTTGAAAAAACTAAATGTAAATGTTCCGTTGTTCGAACAAATATTAGACAGTACAATTCAGAGCTTTCCGAAAGTTTCTGGTGGCGAAATTATGCTTTCCAGAACGGCAAACACTACGCTAACTGAAGCCGAAATCATTGCCAAGAAAATGAACGATGAATTCGTTTCTATCGAACATCTACTCTTGGCTATTTTTGTTTCCAAAAGTAAAGTCGCCCAAATTCTAAAAGACCAAGGCGTAACCGAAAAAGGACTAAAAGCCGCCATTGACGAACTCAGAAAAGGCGAAAGAGTAACTTCTGCTTCTGCCGAAGAAACCTATAATTCTTTGAATAAATATGCACGAAACCTCAACGAACTGGCTAAAAACGGAAAACTCGATCCTGTAATTGGTCGTGATGAAGAAATTCGAAGAGTTTTACAGATTTTAACGCGTAGAACCAAAAATAACCCAATGCTTGTGGGCGAACCTGGAGTTGGTAAAACAGCCATTGCCGAAGGTTTAGCACACCGAATCGTGGATGGCGATGTTCCCGAAAACTTGAAAGACAAAATCGTCTTTTCTTTGGACATGGGCGCTTTGATTGCCGGAGCCAAATACAAAGGTGAATTTGAGGAACGACTAAAATC
>NZ_JBJXDQ010000001.1:0-8307 GCF_046155325.1 Flavobacterium sp. | reverse complement strand
ACATGCCATAATTTTATATATATTGTTGCTATGAATGCAACTTATGTTCTTAAAACGATCAGTTTGTAAAGATAGCAAAGATTTTAGATTTCGTCCCGATACTTCGGGATTAGATTTCAGATTTTTTGAAAAAAGAAAACTTGATTTCTATTTCTCTTTACAATATTTAACATCGATTATATATTTAATACATTCCTATTAAAATTGGATTATTTTCATACCAGGTCTGCATTATACTAATCGTTTTCGGACAATTATAAAAATGACACGGTATTATTATTTATTTCTGATTTCAAAAACATACTTTCCTGAGAGCGCAAATAAACGCAATTGGTTCGTTTGCGTTGAAAGTATCTTTATATGCGAATTATTATTTATATTCTTACCAGATTCATACACCACTTGATTCTCCGCAACTGGCAAAATAATATCTGCTTTTGAATTAGTTGGGATTTCAATTTCCATTTGCAAAGTGTCATTGCCTTTGTGTGTCCACGATACAGCAACTTCCCCGTAAGGAGAATTGAATGTAGTATTTTGCTCTTTTATTACATCTGTTAATTGAGGAACTATAAGTAAGTGTTCAAAAGCCACTGATTTTTCCACCTGACGGATACCTGCTACTCCTGTAAAAAACCAGCCTCCGCCAGATGTAAAACAAGAATGAATATTAGACCAATAGCCATTCCACTGCTCCCAACTAGTGTTTGCTCCTTGCGCAATCATATTACCCCAGCCCGGATAGGTTTTTTGTTTCATCATTAAATAAACGAGATCAGAGCGACCTATTTCTACAAGATATTGCAGCATAAAATAAGTCCCTAGCATGCCTGTATTGAGATGCCCATCATTGGTGATTTTTATATCAGTTACAAGATTTGTCAAAACACGGTCTCTTTCAGCTTTTGCAGGTACGTCCATTAACAATGGAAATACCAAATATGATTGTTCGCCGTTTGCATAAATTCCTTTTTCGTTGTTATAATAGCGTTCGTGGATTTTATTTTTCAATGTTTCGGATATGTTTTTGTACTTTTCACTATCAGTGGTTTTACCCAATACACTGGCAGATTCCGCTAAAATTTCGTATAAGTATAGTTTGTAACAATTGTTAAATACTTCTTTTTCCGTTTTTCCCACTTTATCTTTCGAATCCATTCCCTTGCCCGGAGGTACCCAATCGCCAATAAACCCCCAAGTTTCATCACCGTAATGCATTAGAATTCCATCTTTGCTTTTTGTTTCCAAAAAATCTACATAGCGCACCATTGCATCATAAGAAGAACTCAAAAACGTTGTGTCACCATAATATTTATATATTTTCCAAGGTATAACAACTCCAGTACCACCCCAACCTGGTCCTCCGCCAGCGCCATATGGCGAAGGTGCCGTATTTGGAATTTTTCCGTTTGGACTTTGTTCAGAAATCCAATTTTGAGCCCATTTTTTATAAAAATTACCTAATTCGAAATTATAGATTCCCGTTTCGATTGCCACTTGACCATCGCCGTAACCCAAACGCTCTCGATGTGGACAATCCACAAAATATCCGCCAATGTCTAAACATCGAAATGTGTAATGGTTTAGCTCATAAATAGCATTCAAATCCTGGTCAGAAGAGGTAAAGCTGCCAACTTCATCAAGATTAGATTCTATCATATACCCTGTAATATCGCTAGCTTTTGGTTTGTAGTTTAACCCCTGAATAATCACATAACGAAAAGCGTGGACGTTAAATTTGGGACTAAACACACCACTTTTTGAAGACGACGATATATACCCATCTCTTTGATTTATATATTTATTCCCAAAATCCCATTTGTATTTAGATTTTTTTTCAGGCTTTTTGTTACAGAAATCGGAATAAATAAAGTCAATTGTATCGCCCAGTTTCTGATTTTTAATTTCCATCTTCATCCAACCGGTGAAATTTTTACCAAAATCGACCAGCCAAACCTCTTTGTCTATTTGCGAAATATTCTTAACCGCTATACTTTCAGAAATAATATTTGGTCTGCAAATTTGCGATTTTGTAACTGCGGTTGGTTTTGCAATACGAATGGCACTTTTTCGGTTGGTATTGTTTTTATCGGTTGCCCAATCATTCATAGTAATTCGATTGTCGACTAGTTCACCACCCAAATTATTCCATCTCATATTCCCGATTTGGCTAATATTGCTATTGGATGTAGTCCAAGTAGTATCTGAAACTATTATCAGATCATTTTGGTTTGAAGATAAATGAGCTTGAAGACGAAAAACAGGTGATTGATGAATAACTCCGGGCAATCCTGCGGAATACCAGCCACGTCCTGTCCATAAACCTATAGTGTTTTCTCCAATCTTTAGAAAATCCTTGACATTATAAGCGAGATAGTAATTTTCAGTTTTAAAGTTACTAACTGCTGGCGAAAGAACATCGTTTCCTACTTTCTTTCCATTTATATAAAGTTCAAAATATCCTTGACAATTCACAAAAATATTCCCTAAATCGGGGATTTTATCAATCCTGAATTTTTTTATAAAAACGGGAGCGTAAATAGAATCAGGAGTACTTATCCAGTCTGCTTTCCAATCTTTTTCCGCTAATAAACCGGTAGAAAAATCATTCTCCTTTGACCATAAACTTATTTTTCCGTTGTTGTCCCAAATCTGTATTTTCCATTTATAAGCTGTAACAGATTCTAAACGTTTCCCGAGATATTTTCGCAGGATAGTACTGTTTGAAATTACTTTTCCACTATTCCAACAAGTGTCTTTTGAATTTTTTGACCAAACAACAATTTGATATGCTTTCTGATATCTGTTCTTTTTTTCTGATTTCAATTTCCATGAAAACTCGGGGGTTTCATTGTCAACGCCAATAGGATTGTGTTCTTGGTCTAATTTGGCTTCATAAATAGAAATGTCCGAATAATTTTGCGAATAACAGGAACTAATGCTGGCCTGAGTAAATATAAAACTTAGGATAAATGCCTTTAGAAATGTAAATATTTTTTTTGTTAAATCTTTCATTTTATGGTTTATTTTCTATCTTACTTCACTCCCTAATTTTATACAGTTTATCAGACAATCGAATTCTAAACGGTAATTTTAGCGTAATATTTTCTCCAGCAACTGCTTTTTCAGCAGCTATTTGGTTAACAAACATTTCTTCGATAATCAATTGTTGTTCTCCGGTTGTTGAACCTTTTATTAGAATTTTATCGCCAATTTTGAGTTCGTTTTCTTCAATTTCGAATTGAGCGATACTTGCTTTTGGATAAAAATGAGTCCCTTTTCCGATGAATATTTTTTTTATTTTTGGAGCTTTAGCAACAACTGATTTTTTTTCTTCAGCTACAAAAACGCTATGACTTTCCATATTATTTTTGAACGTTAGAACGTCTGATTTTCCTTTTTTGAAGATTTTATTTCCGTTTTTAATGCCACGGCGAACCGCTTTTTGCTCGTCTTCGGGGAGATGAATTATCGATACACATTCGTCCGAACAGCAGCCTTCCATTTTAGATTTGCACGATTCACATTGGATAAAAAGCAAGTGACAGCCTTCATTGGCGCAATTCGTATGAACATCGCAAGGAGCTCCACATTGATGGCATTGAGAAACAACATCGTCGGTAATTCTTTCACCCAAGCGGTGATCGAAAACAAAGTTTTTACCTATGAATTTACTTTCTAAACCCTCTGCTTTTACTTGTCGGGTGTATTCAATAATACCGCCTTCAAGTTGGTACACATTTTCAAAACCTTTGTGTTTGAAATAGGCGCTAGCTTTTTCACAACGAATTCCTCCAGTGCAATACATCAATAGTTTTTTGTCTTGTTTGTGTGCTGAAAGTTGTTCTTCGATAATGGGTAAACTTTCTCGAAAAGTGTCTACATCGGGTTTTATAGCATTAGTAAAATGACCAATTTCAGATTCGTAATGATTCCGTATATCGACCACAATCGTGTTTGGATCTTCGAGTAGTTGGTTGAATTCATTGGCTTTGAGATGAATTCCAATATTGGTTACATCAAAAGTTTCGTCTTCTAGTCCATCAGCAACTATTTTATCACGGACTTTTATAGTCAATTTCAAAAAGGAGTGGTCGTCTTGTTCGACAGCAACATTCAGCCGAATTCCTTGCATGAAATCATATTTTTCTATACTTTCTTTAAAAGCATAAAAATGATCTGCAGGAAGTGAAAGTTGAGCATTAATTCCTTCATGGGCGACATAAATTCGACCTAGAACCTCGAGCGGATTCCATGCTAGAAATAATTCGTTTCTGAATTGAGTTGGATTTTGAATTTGCGCATAAGCATAGAAAGAAAGCGTTAATCGCTGTTTTCCTGCTTCGTCAATAAGTATTGACCTTTCTTCTGCGCTCAAAGTGTTGTACAGTTGCATGCTATAAACAGATTTAAGTTTGAAAAATTATTTTTGCAAAAGTAGAATCTTTACCGCAAAGGCACAAAGTTTTTTCGCAAAGTTCACAAAAGGAAAATAAAAAACACGGTTAAACGTGGTTTTCGAGGATGTGTAAAATTTAATTTTTACTTGATAATGGTACAAACGCCATTGACACATTTTACTTCGGTTGGAGGTATTTGATACATACAATCCGATACTGCATCAGTTTTAAGGTTGTATTGTTTATTCATTTCATTATAATTTTTCACCATTTCTTGAAGTTTCACTATGTCTACAGCGTTTGAAAAAAGTAAATATGACCAAGGTCCGCCGCAAGGTTTTGTACCAAAAGCAATAAAACCGCAACCTACACTTTCGGAACAACTAAAACTATTTATATAATTTTGAATTTCCTGTTTTTTTATTTCTAATTCCTCAGAAGTTATATTTTCGGATGAGTCATTTGGGTCAGTACATTGAAAACTTTGCAATAAGATAGAAAGCACTATTATTTTAAAAAACCACTTCATAATTAAGGATAATAAAAGTTGTCTATTTCATTGTAAATTTAAAAAAAATTACCGCAGATTCGCAAATTATTATTTTAAAATTTGCGAATCTGCGGTAAAATTAAATTTTGTTCTTCTTAGTTAACAGTCTAGCAAAATTCCTCGAAAGCATCTTTCAGGTTTTCTGCAATTAGTTCTGCTGGACGACCTTCAATATGATGACGCTCTAACATGTGAACTAATTCGCCATCTTTGAACAAAGCCATACAAGGCGATGACGGAGGAAAAGGGAACATGTGTTGTCTTGCAGCATCTACAGCTTCTTTATCTACTCCTGCGAAAACAGTGATTAAATGATCTGGTTTTTTAGACCCTTCTAAGCTCATTTTCGCTCCTGGACGTGCATTTCTTGCCGCACAACCACAAACGGAGTTTACTACAACTAGTGTTGTTCCTGATGCTTTTATAGCGTTATCAACTGCTAAGGCACTATGTAAATCTTGAAAACCTGCAGCTGTTAATTCGGCTTGCATTGGTTTTACCATTTCTTGTGGATACATACTATTTTTGTTTAAAATTGTTTAAAGTTTTCTTTGTTTAAAGTTTTGCAAAGTTACGAAGTTTCAAAGCAAGATGTAAGTTTGAATTATAAAGTTTTGTTATAGTTTGATAGGGTTAGATTTTGAAACGAAAAGAGTAGCCTAAGGCTAAATAGTATTCTGGAGAAATCTTAGACAAACCAAATCCTCCTGAAATATCGAATTGATGATTGGGATTAAACAGATACGTAAAACCTGCATCAAGGCGATGATCTGGTTTTTCAATTTGTGGCACAAATCCATAAAATTCAATATAACAACCAATTTTCCCCGTCAAAGAATATCCAGAGGTTAGGGTATAAATAAAAGTGGGTTCGGCAGTTTCACCATTCCATTCAGCACCAAAATTATAGCTTAAAGACTGTTTCTTTGAGAGCGTGTGTTGCATGGTGAATCGAAATTCGGGAGCATAATATAAAGTTTGAAAATTTTTTGAACCTGCTTTTGGAATTACGATGTGGCCAATAAAAGAAGTCAATGGAATCAGCCCTTTTTCTTCAAAAAGACGTGTTTTTAAACCTATTAATATGGGGTTAATTCCGGATATGTTATTAGAAAAATCATCTTCAATACTATATTCTGTGATGAGTCGCAATTCAAAATGATCGTTTATTCCAAAGCGGGTTAAGATAGTTGGCGTTACAATTTGGCTTGATTCAGTATTTTTTTTTTCATAAGTAAATCCATTTTCGAGTTGAAAATAATGTATAGGAACTATAAATGGACATTCCGTTTGGTCTGGCCTGTCGGTTTGAATAGATGGCAATTCTTGTGCAAATGACCCGTATTGTATTAGAAATAAAAAGAAAAAAAGTAAGATTGTTTTATTTATTTTGATTAGCATAATTTATTTTTTAGACAAATCTAAAAAAAATATTACCCAAATCAAATTATTTGTTACTTTTGTCAGTGATTTTAATTTTAAATTATGGCAAAGTCACTCGAAGAAGTAAACGAATCGGTATCGGCACAAAATAAAACATCAACTTTCCGAAAAATATTAGCGTTTTTTGGCCCCGCTTATTTGATCAGCGTTGGTTATATGGATCCGGGTAATTGGGCGACTGATTTAGCTGGAGGAAGTCAGTTTGGGTATTCTTTACTTTGGGTTTTATTGATGAGTAACATGATGGCATTGCTTTTGCAAAGTTTAAGTGCCCGATTAGGTATTGTTACCCAACGTGATTTGGCTCAAGCTTCAAGAGAAACCTATTCGAAGTTCATCAATTATATTCTTTACTTTTTGGCCGAGATAGCCATTGCAGCTTGCGATCTTGCCGAGGTATTAGGAATGGCAATCGGACTTAATTTATTATTTGGAATTCCATTGTTAGAAGGGGTTTTAATAACGGTGCTAGACACTTTTTTATTATTATTTTTGATAAACAAAGGCATCCGAAAAATGGAAGCTTTTATAATCGCTTTGGTTGCCATTATTGGATTTTCGTTTATTTTCGAAATGATTTTTGCCCAACCCGAAATAGGGAATGTTTTAACGGGTTTGATTCCTAGTATTCCCACTGAGGAGGCGTTATATATTGCCATCGGAATTATAGGTGCTACCGTAATGCCTCACAATTTATATTTACATTCGTCATTGGTGCAAACCAGAAAATTTGATAGGAGTAAAGCGGGCATAAAACAAGCTTTGAAATATAATTTTATCGACAGCACTATTGCTCTAAACTTAGCTTTTTTTGTAAATGCGGCTATCTTAATTTTGGCGGCAGCTACTTTTTATAATAACGGACTCTTTGAAGTGGCCGAAATTCAAGATGCACATCGCCTTCTGGAACCCATGTTAGGAACGCAATGGGCACCCATTTTATTCGCGGTTGCTCTTATTGCTGCTGGGCAAAGTTCTACTATAACAGGAACTTTGGCAGGTCAAATTATTATGGAGGGTTATCTCAATTTACGAATTCAACCTTGGGTTCGCCGCATTATTACTCGACTTATTGCTATTGTACCAGCCGTAATTGTGATTTCTATTTTTGGCGAAAGCGTGACGGGAAAAATGCTAATATTAAGTCAGGTGATTTTGAGTTTACAATTGGGTTTTGCTATTATTCCGTTGATCCATTTTGTGTCGGATAAATCAAAAATGAAAGGTTTCCATATTTCAAGAGCGACCCAAATTGCCTCTTGGATTGTGGCTACTATAATTGTTTCCTTGAATGCCAAATTGGTTTTCAACGAAATTCAAGGCTGGCTAGAAACATCTGAAAATCCGCTACTACTTTGGTTAACAGTTGTCCCATTGGCTATAAGTTTTTTAATCTTATTATTATATATTGTGTTCAAGCCGTTTTTCTCCAAGAATAAAATCAAAATCTACAACCATTCTCCTCACAATTTGCAACTTAAATTTTCTAAGACAGGGAGTTTTAGCAATAAGAATATTGCTATTACAGTTGATTTTTCAAACGCCGATGAAATTGCTATTAATAGTGCTTTTGAGTTGGGAGGCTTAGAGGCAAAATATACTTTAATTCACGTAGTAGAAACTGTAGGCGCCATTATGTATGGCGAAAATGTTGAGGATCACGAAACCTTATTAGACGAAAAATTATTGCTTGAATACCAAGAAATGCTTACCAAAAAAGGATATAAAGTGACCACAAAATTAGGTTTTGGAAAACCAAACAAAGTGATTCCAACACTAATAAATGCGGAACCATTTGATGTTTTAGTAATGGGAACTCACGGACACACTGGTTTAAATGATATGCTTTTTGGCACAACGGTAGACAATGTGCGGCATAAAATTAAAATCCCGTTGTTTATTGTAAAGATTTAG